>NZ_DASPHO010000881.1:0-9246 GCF_035629615.1 Hyalangium sp.
TCGGTACCGGGGGGTACGCAAGAACACCTTCGACCTGCGACGGGCCGCGTCCATCCAGAACATCGAGTCATGGCAGCGGCACTTGGAGCGCCCCACTCTCAAAGCCGGATAACATGAACTTCAAACGATTCGGTGCTCTAGTTCCCCATGGGGAATGTCCCACCCGTGAGGCATGAAGGGGGCCGTTTCTTTCTAGTTCCCCACCCGCCAAGGCGAACCCGCGAGGCATGAAAGGGACTTGTTTTTTCTAGTTGGTCACTGGGATAACCCGACTCCGAGGCAGGAAAGGGCTTTTTCTTTCTAGTGCACCGGCGAGCCGGTCCGGCCGACGAGGCAGCAGAAGCAAACGGTCTCTCTGCGGCCGACAACAAGCTGCATATGCAGGATGAGTGCCACTCCAGAGGCCATGCGACCCTGGCATGTCGAGGCTGCCCGTTTCTGCTCAACACCCTCTTAGCAGCAATGCAACCAAGCCAAGATGACGCCATGTTTATTGTGTGGGCTTCTTGCTCCTTTGGAGCTTCACGCGGCGCTTGGGGCTTGCTACCGACCTCCGAGAATGAGGAGATACACATCGGAGTCGTCGATCCACCGACGAATTGTCTCAAGCTGGCTCTTGTCTCCTGCTGCAAACAACTCCATGCCCGCAGGTATATGGCCGGACTCAAGGATGGCTTCTACTGCTGATTGCCTCTCCTCCTTGAGATCTATGTAGGTAGAGGAGATGAAGACCTGAAGCTTTCGCTTCATGTGAACCTTCCTTTAATTGGGTTCTAAATGGCTGGTGGTCGTATTCAATCAGAAGGCTCAGCTACCACGGTATGTGGAGTAGCCGAAGGGGCTCAGCAACAGCGGCACGTGATAGTGCTCTCCCGAGGTGTGGATCTCGAACACCACCGAGACGTACGGATAGAAGCCATGCACAGCGTGCGCTTGGAAGTACGCTGCCGTGTGGAACGTCATCCGGTACGTGCCAGGCTCCAGGCTCGTGCCCGCGGGCAGGAAGTCCTTCACTCGCCCATCCGAGTTGGTGGTGCCGCGGGCCAGCTCGCGCCAGCCGCCAGCGCCCTCCTGCGCCTCCAGGGTGATGGGGACTCCGGCCGCCGGGCGGCCCCACTGCGTATCGAGGACGTGGGTAGACAGGGTGCTCATGGGGTGGTGAGGAGCTTCTCCAGTCGAAGACGGGTGATCTGTGCCTGCTCGCCTGCCGCGATGCGCAGCTCCAGCGCCGGCGGGTTGTTCATGCGATCGCGCAGGTGCTCGAGCATCTCCCGGGCATTCCTCCCCGTGGCGCAGATGAGGAAGGTGAAGCCGAAGCGCTCCTCGTACTCGCGATTGCCGTCCGCCAGAGCCTGGATCACGTCCTCGCCCGCGCCCTGCATGCCCTGCTGCTCCTGCTCAGACCAGGCCCCGGTGGCCTTGAAGCGCTCGCGCAGCTTGTCCGCGTCGCCGATGCGCGGGTGGTGCGTGATCGCCTCTCGCCAGTCATCCGGCCCCGTCTGGGACCAGAGCCACCCCGCCTCCGCGTACACCGAGGAGATGTCCTTGAAAGGACGCGCTCGCGCCATGGCGTCCGCCCAGCGGTTGGAGCCGCAGCAGCGCAGGAACTCCGCCTTGGCCTCGTCGAAGGGCAGGCCGTTGAGCCAGTGGATCTTGTTCACGCAGGGCGCCCGTGGACCCGGAGCCGGCTGATACCGCCGTCCGGGAAGATGTTGAGCCGCACGTGGGTGAACGGCCCCGCGGCGCGCAGCTCCGACTCGTAGAGGTGCCGGTGGTGCGCCTGCAGCTTCGTGCGCGGGAGGATCTCCTGCCAGACAATGTCCTTCGCGTTGGCGAAGTCCAGGAGGTCCTCCTTCAGGAAGCACCCCTCCAGCGAGCACATGTCCGGGAAGTTGCCCTTGAAGTGGTTGGTGTCCACCTCGACTTGATGCACCGTGCCCGGCACGGCCAGCTTGACGACGATCCAGTCGAAGCCCGGCACGCGCTTGCGCCGCGTCTCCCAGCCCTCGCCCATGGTCACAGCCCGGCCCGGGAGGATGAGGTTGTCCTTGGGCCCGAAGAAGGCGTCATTGGTGGTGATGACGATGCCGCCGTTCTCCGCCGCCGCCAGGTCCACCAGCTCGCCCGAGCGCAGCTTCGCCACATCCGGCTTCACCACCCCGTGCACGCGCAAGCGCGCCACGCCCCCGTCCGGGTAGATGTTGAGCCGCACGTGCGTCCACCGCCGCTCGCGGGCCACGGGCAGGTAGTTCTGCGTGCCACCGACCAGCTTCGTCTTCGGGACGATCTCCGTCCACTCCGCGCCCGTGAGGGACTCGGGCGCGGGCGAGCCCTCCACCTCCAGCCCGTCCACGGAGGCGTACTCGGGGAAGTTGCCGAGGAAGTGGTTCGTGTCCACGTTCACGCCGCGGATGACACCCGGCAGCCCCAGCTGGAGGATGCACCAGTCGTAGCCCGGCACGCGCTTGCGCCGCGTCTCCCAGCCGTCCATCCACTTGCCGAACTCGGTGTACTTGTCCGGGATGAAGACGCCGCGCCCCGGCTTGAGCAGGTTCTCCTTGGGCGCGAAGAACTCGTCGTTGGCGACGAGGGCCTTGCCGCCCACCTTCTCTGCGGCCAGATCGATGAGCTCGGCGAAGGCGACGCGCACCTTGCCTTCCTCGGGGGTCTGCATGCGGGAACTCCTCCTGCGGATACCTTACGCCACAGAGCGCGCCGCGCCAGGACGGCGCACCCACTGGCCTGCGGGGTGGGGAGTGGGCTCACCCCGTGTGTAGGCGGGAACTCCCCGCACCCACGAGCGCTCCACCACGCCCTGGAGCGTGAGCCCCGTGTACGGCGTGAGGGGGTGGCGGTGGAGCACGCCCGAGGGCTCCGGGGTAAACGTCGCGCTCGGGTCGAAGACGAGCAGATCCGCATCCGCGCCGGGGGCCAGGGTGCCCTTTACTCCCTCCAGGCCGATGAGCCGGGCGGGGTGCTGGCACATCCACCGGACGAGCTCCTCCAGCCCGTAGCCATGCTTGCGCATCCCCGTCCACACCGCTGGCAGGCTGAACTGGAGCGAGGCGATACCCCCCCACGCCGCAGCGAAGTCGCCGCGCTCTAGGTGCTTGAGGGCCGGCGTGCACGGCGAGTGGTCCGACACCACCATGTCGATGTCGCCACGCGCCAGCCCCGCCCACAGCTTCTCCTGGTTCTCCGCCTCGCGGATGGGCGGCGCGCACTTGAAGTGGGTGGCCCCGTCCGGGATGTGCTCCGCGTCGAAGGTGAGGTAGTGGGGGCACGTCTCCACGGTGAAGGGCAGGCCCTCGCGCTTCGCGGCGGCGATGTCCGCCAGCGCATCCGAAGAGGACAGGTGGACGATGTGGACGCGGCCCCGGTGCTTGCGGCACAGCTCCACCATCATCCGGATGGCGTCATCCTCCCAGCGGCGCGGGCGGGACTGCAGGTAGCCGCGATAGGCCCGCGGGTCGCCCTGGGGCGGGTGCTCGTGCTCGGTGAGCTCCGCGTGGACGATGAGGGGCACGCCGCGCCGCGCGAGGATGGGCATGGCGCGCTCCAGGTCCTCGCGGGTGACGTGGGGGAACTCGTCCACACCCGAGTGGATGAGGAAGCACTTGAAGCCCGTCACCCCGGCGTCGACCATGCCGTCCAGCTCGCCCGCATTGCCGGGGATGACGCCGCCCCAGAAGCCGTAGTCGATGGCGCAGCGTCCCTCGGCGGAGGCGGCCTTGGTGCGCAGCGCCTCCAGCGTGGTGGTGGCGGGGATGGAGTTGAGCGGCATGTCCACCACGGTGGTGATGCCACCCGCGGCTGCGGCGCGAGTGGCCGTCTCGAAGCCCTCCCACTCGGTGCGGCCAGGCTCGTTGATGTGGGCATGGCTGTCCACCACGCCCGGCATCACCACCTTGGTCCCCACGTCCCTCACCGGCAGGTCCCGAGGCACCCGCTGAGGGGAGACCACTGCCTCGATCTTCCCGTCTCTGATGACGACCGCGGCCTCACGCACGCCGCTCTCGGTGACGACGCGGCGGCTGGCCAGCACCCAGTGTCCTCCGTTCACGGCTCGAGCTCCTTCATGGGGTAGTAGGACCGAGGAAGTATGAGCGTAGTCAAATCACGCTCTGGGCCTTCTCCGCCAACTCGCGCACGAGGGACTTGCGCTCGCTCGGTCCCAGAGCGGGCCCGGGTCTGTTTGCACCCCGACGAGAGGGAAGGGGAGAGCCCGTGAGACGCCCCGAATTTCGTTTCTCTCAGGGAATGGACAGGGGTGGAGGGGGTAGCTGCGCTACCCTCCACGGCATGACCCAGCGACCACTCGCCGGCTTCGTCATCATGGCCGGATGTCTGCTGCTCCTGGCGTGCGGGCACTCTGCCCAGCGCGCTGCCACGCCGCCGCCCATCATCGACATGCACTTCCATGCCATGGGTGCGGGTGATCAAGGTCCCCCGCCGCTCGCGATGTGCGTGTCGGGCGAGGCTCTTCCTGTCTGGGATCAGCGCCGGCCATGGCCCGAGCAGTTCATCGGGTGGCTCACGAGCCCCGAGTGCAGCGATCCCGTGTGGTCGCCGAAGACAGACGACGAGCTGATGCAGCGGAACCTCGACGTGCTGCGTCGCCACAACATCACTGCCCTGACGAGCGGGGGCAGATCGGAGATGCTGGAGCGGTGGCAGGCCGCCGAGCCCACGCGAGTCATTCCCACGCTGCACTTCAGCCTGGTGGAACAGCCACCCTCGGTGGAGACCTTGCGGCAGTGGTTCAAGGAGGGCCGCTACAAGGCGCTGGCCGAGGTGACCAACCAGTACGGTGGCATTGATCCGAACGATCCGGCGTTCGAGCCCTACCTCGCGCTGGCCGAGGAGCTGGACATCCCCGTTGGGATCCACATCGGGACGGGACCGCCGGGAGCGCCGTACCTGGGCTTCGACAAGTATCGCGCCCGGATGCACTCACCGCTGGCGCTCGAGGAGGTGCTCGTCAAGCATCCCAAGCTGCGAGTCTACGTCATGCACGCGGGCTGGCCGATGCTCGACGACATGCTCGCCGTCATGTGGGCGCACCCGCAGGTGTACGTCGACACCGGCGTGATCATCTACGCGCTCCCGAAGGCAGAGTTCTACAGGTACCTTCAGCGCATGGTCGATGCGGGGTTTGGCCGTCGCGTGATGTTCGGCTCCGACCAGATGATCTGGCCCGAGGTCATCCCCAGGGCCATTCAGCTCATCGAGGAGGCGCCGTTCCTGACCGCCGTGCAGAAGCGCGACATCCTCTACAACAACGCCGCGCGGTTCCTGCGGATGGACGGCGCTGCCTCGAAGTGAGGCCGTTCCTACTCCTCGGCCTCCTTCGCCCGCGCGCGCACCTCCGCCGCGAACAGCTCCGCCGCGGGCGTACGAGGAGCGCCCTTGCGCCAGAGCAGGGCCGCGAGCTCGGAGCGCGGTGCGGGGGACAGCCGCTTCACCACCAGCCGCTCGGCCTCCGCCAGTCGTGGCTCGGGGAGCACGGTGACAGCGAGGCCCGCGCGCACGATGGCGAGCACGGTGGCCACGGCGTTGGACTCGAGCGCGATATGGGGCGAGAGCTGCATGGCGGCGAAGTAGGCGTCCACGCGTACCCGGACGCGCAGCCCGCGCGAGAGCAATGCGAATGGCTCGCCTGCGAGCTGCCGGGCCCCCACGGACTCCACTCCCGCCAGCAGGTGCCCCCTGGCGACGACGAGCCCGAGCTTGCTGTCGAAGACAGGCTCCGCGTCGAGGTCAGGTAGGCGAGCGGGCGCGTAGGCCAGCCCCACGTCCAGCTTGCCGTCCGCGAGCCGACGCTCCACCCGCCGGACGACTGCCTCCTCGGCACTCAACGCGAGGCCCGGGTGCTTGCGCAGCACGGCTGTGAGCGCAGGCACGACAACGCCGCGCATGCTCGGCGGGTAGCCCACGCGCAGCGCCCCTGTGACGAGCCCTCGCAGCTCGCCCACCGCTGCTCGTCCAGCATCTACGTCCTCCAGCGCTCGCGAGGCGTACGTGCGGAACAGCTCTCCCGCCTGGGTCAGCCGCACACCGGCGCGCGCTCGCTCGAAGAGCGGTGCCCCGAGCTCCTCCTCGAGCTGGCGGATCTGCTGCGAGAGCGTAGGTTGCGAGACGTGGACTCGCCGCGCGGCGCGTCCGAAGTGCAGCGCGTCGGCGACGGCGGAGAAGTAGCGGAGGTGGCGCAGCTCCATCCCAGCATCATAGGCAATGCCTATCGGGCCCATGGGAACAAACGAATGGACGAATCGCCCCACGCGCGTAGATTTCCCCTCGTCCGCAAGGAGAGACCCCCATGAAGGCATCAGACCTGTTCGTCCGAGCGCTCGAAGCGGAGGGCGTGCGCTGCGTCTTCGGGCTGCCTGGCGAGGAGAACCTGGACCTGCTCGAGTCCCTGCGCGCCTCGGGCATTCGCTTCATCGTCACGCGCCATGAGCAGGCCGCGGGCTTCATGGCGGCCACATGGGGAAGGCTCACGGCGCGCGCAGGCGTGTGTCTCTCGACGCTGGGGCCCGGCGCGACCAACCTCGTCACGGCCGCGGCGTATGCCCAGCTCGGCGCCATGCCCATGGTGATGATCACCGGGCAGAAGCCCATCAAGGCGGGCAAGCAGGGCCACTTCCAGATCATCGACGTCGTGGGGATGATGAGGCCGCTCACCAAGTCCACCCGCACGCTCGTCTCCGCGGAGCATGTCCCCTCGGCGGTGCGCGAGGCGTTCCGCCGCGCGGAGGAGGAGCGCCCCGGCGCGACCCACCTGGAACTGCCCGAGGATGTGGCGCGAGAGCTCGTCGAGGCCTCACCCCTCGAGCCCAGCGCCCACCGCCGGCCCGTGGCCGACGAGGCCGCCATCGCGCTGGCGGTCGAGGCCATCGCTTCCGCCCGCCGCCCGCTGCTCATGATCGGCGCGGGTGCCAACCGCAAGCTCACCTCAGAGATGCTCCGCGTCTTCGTGAGCCGCGTGGGGATGCCCTTCTTCAGCACCCAGATGGGCAAGGGGGTGGTGGACGAGACGCACCCGCTCTGGATGGGCACGGCAGCGCTCTCCGACGGGGACTTCGTCCACCGGGCCATCGAAGCCTCGGACTGCATCGCCAACGTGGGCCACGACGTCATCGAGAAGCCGCCGTTTGTCATGCGTGACAACCACCGGAAGGTGGTCCACTTGAACTTCTCGTCGGCCTCGGTGGACCCCGTGTACTTCCCGCAGGTGGAGGTGACCGGCGACATCGCCAACGCGGTGTGGCGCATCGCGGAGGGCGTTGGCCCGCGCGCGCACTGGGACTTCGCTCCCTTCGAGCGCGCCCGCCAGGGACTGGATGCGCAGCTCGCGCGTGGCATCGACGACGACCGCTTCCCCCTCTACCCCGCGCGGCTCGTGGCCGAGGTGCGGCGCGCGATGCCGGAGGACGGGATCGTCTGCCTGGACAACGGCATGTACAAGCTCTGGTTCGCCCGCTACTACCGCTGCCGCCGGCCCAACACGCTGCTGCTCGACAACGCGCTCGCGACGATGGGGGCGGGGCTCCCGTCCGCCATCGCGGCAAAGCTGGTCCACCCGCAGCGCAAGGTGCTCGCGGTCTGTGGCGACGGCGGGTTCATGATGAACTCGCAGGAGCTCGAGACGGCGGTGCGCCTGCGGCTGGACCTGACGGTGGTCGTGGTGCGCGACGACGGCTACGGGATGATTCGCTGGAAGCAGGGGGAGATGGGGTTCCCGGACTTCGGGATGGAACTGGGCAACCCGGACTTCGTCCGCTACGCGGAGGCGTACGGCGCGCACGGACACCGCCCAGCGAGCGCCGCGGAGTTCGGCTCCACGCTCTCGCGCTGCCTGGACTCGGGCGGCGTGCACGTCATCGACCTGCCCATCGACTACTCGGACAACTCGCGTGCGCTCGGTGCCGGTGACGAGGACGGCGCCACGCCCTGAGCCACGAGCACGCGCAAGAGAGAGAGGGACGCCATGCTGGCTGAACGTTACCCGTACTACGTGGCCAACCGCCCGCGGCAGCCGAACGCGGAGCTGGCCGTGACCGACAAGTACTCGGGCGAGGTTGTCACTCGCGTGGCGCTCGCGGATGCGAGTGCCGTGGAGGAGGCCATCGCCGCCTCGGTGCGCGCGGCAGGCCCGATGCGGCGGCTGGCGCCGTACGCTCGGCAGGAAGTGCTCGAGCACTGTGTGCGCCGCTTCCGCGAGCGGGCCGAGGAGCTGGCGCTCGCGCTCTGCATCGAGGCGGGCAAGCCCATCCGCGACGCGCGGGGGGAGGTCGCCCGGCTGATCGAGACATTCAAGGCGGCCGCCGAGGAGGCCGTGCGCGGCCAGGGCGAGGTGCTGAACCTGGAGATCTCGCGACGCACGGCCGGCTACCGGGGCTTCACCCAGCGCGTGCCGGTGGGCACGTGCTCCTTCATCACGCCGTTCAACTTCCCGCTCAACCTGGTGGCGCACAAGGTCGCGCCCGCCATCGCCGCGGGCTGCCCGTTCGTGCTCAAGCCGTCGGACCGCACACCCGTGAGCGCGGCGATCATGGCCGAGGTGCTCGCCGAGACGGAGCTCCCCGAGGGCGCCTTCTCCGTCCTCACGACGCGCCTCGAGGACGTGGGGCCATTCATCGAGGACGACCGGCTGAAGCTGCTCTCGTTCACCGGCTCGGAGAAGGTGGGGTGGGAGCTCAAGGCGCGTGCGGGGCGCAAGAAGGTGGTCCTGGAGCTGGGCGGCAACGCGGCCTGTGTCATCGATCGCGACCAGGGCGAGCGTCTGGACTTCGTCGCGGACCGCGTCGCCCATGGGGCCTTCTTCCAGGCGGGGCAGAGCTGCATCTCGGTGCAGCGCGTGCTCATTCACGAGGAGCTGTACGACGCACTGAGGGAGCGCCTCGTCGCTCGGGCGCGGGCGCTGCGCGCGGGGAACCCCAGGGACGAGGCGACCACGCTCGGGCCCATGATTGACGAGCCCGCCGCGAAGAGGCTGGAGGGCTGGATCCAGCGCGCGGTGGGGCGTGGGGCGCGCGTGCTGGCCGGGGGAGGGCGACGCGGCGCTCTGCTCGAGGCCACCGTGCTGGAGGGCGTGCCCGCCGACGAGCCGCTGAGCGCTGAGGAGGCGTTCGGGCCGGTCGTGCTGCTCCAGCCCTTCCGCACCTTCGAGGACGCTCTCCGTGCGGTGAACGACGGGCGCTACGGGCTGCAGGCGGGCGTCTTCACCCAGGACTTGTCGCGGGC
>NZ_DASPHO010000882.1:0-23791 GCF_035629615.1 Hyalangium sp.
TTGCTCGATGATCTGGACCAGCTGCTCCGGCCGGGCGGTGGGCAGCTCCTTGAGCAGCGACTGGTAGGCGGTGTGCTCCTCGGCGAACAGCTCCAGCATGAAGCGCGAGACGTGGACGCCGGTGGGCGGCTCGGGCGTGCTGGCCAGGTACTTCTCCAGCGCCAGCTGCATCTCCTGGGCGCTGGAGTAGCGCTTGCGACGGTCCTTCTGCAGCGCCTTTTCGAGGATCTCGTCCAGCGCGGGGGGCACGTCCGGGCGCAGCTCGGAGGCCGGACGGACTTCGCCCTCCAGGATGTCATTCATGATGGCCAGCTCGTTCTCGCGCTTGAACAGCCGGCGGCCCACCAGGATCTCGTACAGGACGATGCCGAGCGCGAACACGTCGCTGCGCGCATCCAGTGGCACCGTGCGGATCTGCTCGGGGGACATGTAGCTGAACTTCCCCTTGAGCTTGCCCGCCTCCGTCTTGGTGCTCTGCGACTCGGCCTTGGCGATGCCGAAGTCCACCACCTTCACGCCGCCCTCGTAGGTGACGAGGATGTTGGACGGCGACACGTCCCGGTGGACCAGGTTCAGCGGGTTGCCGCTGTGGTCCTTGCGGGTATGCGCATAGTGAAGGCCCTCGCACGCCAAGGCCATCACCCGGGCGGCGATGGGTGGTGGCAGCCCCACCTGGGCGCGCTTGCACTTGCGCAGGATGGCCAGCAGATCATGCCCCGCGATGAACTCCATCGCGATGTAGAAGGAGGCCTGCTCCTGGCCCAGGTCGAAGATCTGCACCACGTTGGGGTGGTTGAGGGAGGCCGCCAGCCGCGCCTCGTCCAGGAACATCTGGACGAACTCCTTCTCGGTCGCGTACTGGTCGAGGATCCGCTTGACCACCACCAGCTTCTCGAAGCCCTGAAGCCCGAGCTGCTTGGCCAGCCAGATCTCCGCCATCCCGCCCACCGCCAGGCGCTTGAGCAGGAGGTACTTTCCGAACTGCTGGGTCATGAGGGGCCGCACTCTAGCGGAACCCGGCCTGTCGAGACACCTGGGGCCCCGGGAGGCGCGCCACTCCCCGTCTGAGGTAGGTTGGCTCAGTCCGCCCTACCTGAGAGCCGTCCATGGCCCCTTCCCCTCGCCCCCTTGCCCCCTGGGCGCGCTCATTTCTCCCCACGCTCCTGCTGGTCAGTGCTGCCTGCCAGCAGTCCGAGCCCGTCGAACCCGGGCCTGAGCCGCTCCCGCTCGCCCACTCCCGCCAGGGGCTGCGCCCGCCCATCGACAACGTGGGAGACCTCTTCCTCGGTCAGGCACTGCCCACCCTCAACGTGCTCAACCTGCTCGATGAGCGGGGGCTGAACGGACCGGACGGGATCGCGCTCGACACCAGCGTCAGCCCGCCACGCGTCTACGTGGCGGACACCCTCAACAGCCGCGTCCTCGCCTGGGCGAATGCCCTCGCCTTCGCCAACGGGGCCCCAGCGGACAAGGTCATCGGCCAGACCGACCCCTACCGTGGCGCCTGCAACACCACGGGCGTGAGCGCCATCTCGCTGTGCAGCCCGAGGGCCGTCGAGGTGGATGGCTCGGGCAACCTCTACGTCGCGGACACCGGCAACCACCGCGTCCTCGAGTTCGATACCCCTTTCACCGGCGACCTCGTCGCCGATCGCGTCTATGGCCAGAGCGGCGCCTTTGTCTCGGGGACCTGCAACCTGGGCGGAGCGCCGGGTCCGTCCACCCTCTGCTCACCCGTGGGGGTGGCAGTGGACGTCGCGGGGAACCTCTACGTCTCGGATCAGGGCAACCACCGTGTCCTGCGCTTCACCTCGCCGCTGGCGGACGCGGTGGCGGATGCGGTGCTCGGGCAGACAGGCATGACGGGGAGCACACCCAACCTGGTCGACGCGCGGGGCCTGGCGAACCCCTCCAGGCTGGCCATCGACAGGAGCGTCACGCCCAACCGAATCTACGTCGCGGACACGGACAACCATCGCGTGCTGGGCTGGAGCAGCGCCACCGGGTTCGCCAACGGCGCGACGGCGGACAGAGTCCTCGGGCAGCCAGACGCCTCCGCGACCGGGTGCAACACCGGGGGCGTGGGGGCAGGGACGCTCTGCTTCCCGCGCGGCCTGGCGGTGGACGCCGCGGGCAACCTCTATGTGGCGGACGCCAACAACAACCGCGTCCTCGTCTTCGACACCCCGCTCACCTCCGATGCTCTCGCCGACAAGGTATGGGGCCAGGCGACCTTCACCGGCTCGGGGTGCAACAGCGGGGGCGTGGGGGCTGGCACGCTGTGCAGCCCCTGGGAGGTGCTGCTGGACACCGCGGGGAACCTCCACGTGGCGGACACCAGCAACAACCGCGTGCTCAGCTTCACCGGCGGGCGGGCGGGGGACACCACTGCGGACCGGGTGTATGGCCAGGCCAGCTTCACCGCTGTCGCCTGCAACACCGGCGGCCGCTCCTCGCAGACGCTGTGCAGCCCCCGAGGGCTGGCCTTCGACGCGAGCGGGAACCTCTTCGTGGCTGACCACACCAACTCGCGCGTGCTGGTCTACACCCCCTTGCCCGTGGACACCGTGGCGGACCGGGTGTTCGGCCAGGCGACCCTGACGGCGGGATCCTGCAACGCCGGCGGCGTCAGCGGCTCCTCGCTCTGCAACCCAGGCTCGGTGGCGGTGGACAGCGCGGGGAATGTCTGGGTGGGTGACGAGGGCAACTCGCGCGTGCTGGGCTACCTCGCGCCGCTGACCACCAACACGGTGGCGGACAGGGTGGTGGGCAAGTCGAGCCTGACGTCCAACTCGTGCCTCCCCGCTTCCGCCACCTGCATCGCCACGTCCCCGCCCGCGGTGGCGGTGGACGCCTCCGACAACCTCTACGTCGCGGATCCGGCTGGCAACCGGGTGCTCGCCTACAACGCTCCCTTCGCCACCAACACCACCGCGGATCGCATCCTGGGCCAGGCGGACTTCTCCACGACCTCGCGCAACTCCATCGACGCCCAGGGACTCAGTGGGCCGGAGGGCCTTCACGTGGACCGCTCCTCCTCTCCCAACCGGCTCTACGTAGCGGACGCGCAGAACAGCCGCGTGCTGGCGTGGGACTCGGTGAACCTCATCAATGGCCAGCCTGCGGACAGGATCTTCGGCCAGGCCACCGCCACCCAGGGCACGTGCAACGGGAGCGGGCTGGGCGCGCAGAGCCTGTGTCTCCCCGTGGATGTCGCGACGGACACGGCGGGCAACGTCTACATCACCGACGACACCAACTCGCGGGTGCTGGAGTACAACGCTCCGTTCGCCACCGGAGGTGACGTGGTGGCGGATCGCGTCTTCGGGCAGACGGGCTTCACCGGCAGCACCTGCAACAGCGGTGGCACCTCCGGCCTCACCCTCTGCAACCCGCGCGGGCTCACCGTGAGCCCCTCCGGCCATGTGTACGTGGTGGATGGCGGCAACCACCGGTTGCTGCGCTACGACATGCCGCTCTCTACGGATCTGGTGGCGGACGCAGTGCTTGGCCAGATCGGCTTCCGCAACAACGGCGCCAACCTGGTGGACGGCGCGGGGATGTCCTCCCCCTACGCCGTGGCCATTGACACTTCGGCGACGCCCAACCGGCTCTACGTGGCGGACTCCACGAACAGCCGCGTGCTCGCCTGGGCGGACGTGACCGCCTTCCAGAACGGCTCGCCCGCGGACCTGGTCCTGGGCCAGCCGGATCTCTTCACATCGGATTGCAACAGCCAGGGCCTCTCCGCCTCCAGCCTCTGCGACCCCTCCGCGATCGCGGTGGACGCCACCGGCCGCGTCTACGTTGCCGACTCGAGCAACGACCGTGTCCTCATCTATGAGCCGCCCTTCGCCACCGACACCGTGGCGGACAAGGTGGTCGGCCAGGCGAGCTTCACCAACGGCTCGTGCAACCGCGGCGGGGGCAACCCGAGTGCCATCACGCTGTGCGACCCTCATGGCGTGGCGGTGAGCCCGGCCATGGACCTCTTCGTCAGCGACGAAAGCAACCACCGCGTGCTGGTGTACACCAATCCGTGGGGCACCGACTCCACCGCTGATGCCGTATTCGGGCAGGCCGGGAGCTTCACCACCCGGACTTGCAACAGGGGTGGCCGCTCGGAGAGCTCGCTGTGTGATCCCGGCCAGATCGCGCTGGACACCACCGTTGCCGCCCTGCGGCTGTATGTGGCGGACAGCACCAACAACCGTGTGCTCGTCTACGACGCGCCCCGCACCTCGGACACCACGGCAGATCTCGTCATAGGCCAGTCGGGGATGACCAGCGCGTCGTGCGGCGTGGGCCTGAATGGCCTGTGCGATCCCAAGAGCGTCGCGGTGGATGCCACCGGCAACGTCTACGTCGTCGACAACGACAACGACCGGGTGGTCCAATACAACGCTCCGCGGACGACCGATACGATCGGGGACCGTCTCTTCGGCCAGTCCTCCCCCACCGGCAGCTCGTGCAATGCGGGCGGCCTGAGCGCCTCGTCCCTGTGTGGTCCCCGGGGCGTGGCGGTGGACGCGGTGGGCAGCCTCTACGTGGCGGACACCACCAACCACCGCGTCGTCGTCTACCTTGCGAACAACCGCCCCACTGCCAACCCCCTCACGCTGACGCCGCCGTCCCCAAGGGGGAACGACAACCTCGTTGGCTCGTATTCGTACCAGGACGTGGACGGAGACGTGCAGAACGGCACCGAGGTGCGCTGGTACCGGGACGGCCAGGAGCAGGCGGCCTGGTTCGGGCAGCTGACAGTGCAGGCCTCGGCCACCACCCGAGGTGAGCAGTGGTACTTCACCGTCCGGCCGCGCGACGGCGTGGAGTACGGCCGGCTGGAGAGGTCGCTGACGGTGACGATCCTCAACACGCCTCCGGTCGCCTCCACCCCCTCCATCGCGCCCGCGGCGCCCAGGACGAACGACATCCTCAGCGCGAGCTACGGCTACACCGACGCGGACACCGACACCGAGAGCGGCAGCGAGATCCACTGGTTCCTCAACAACGTCGAGCAGCCCGCGCTGCTCAACCAGCCCACCGTTCCCGCCTCGGCCACCTTCAAGGGACAGCTCTGGTACTTCACCGTGCGCCCGAGCGACGGCTCAGAGCTGGGCGCCGCCATGACGTCGCCCGTGGTGACGATCGCCAACACGTCCCCCTCTGCGGGCAGCGTGCAGATCATCCCCGCCTCCCCCAGCTCCACCTCCAACCTCAGCGTCTCCTACACCTACGCGGACCCAGACGGCGACGCAGAGCTGGGCTCTGAGATCCGGTGGTACCGCAACGGCGCGCTCCAGGCCTCCTTGAATGACCTGCGGACAGTGTCAGGGCCGCTCACGCTGAATGACCAGTGGCACTACACGCTGAGGCCCAGAGATGGCGCGGATCTGGGAGCACTGGCGACGTCCACCACCGTGGTAGTGGGCAGCTCCGCCCCTACCGCCACCAACGTCCAGATCACCCCCAGCCCGCCGCGCACCCATGATGTGCTGACGGCCAGCTACACGTACTCGGATCCGGACAGCCAGGGGGAGACGGGCAGTCAGATCCGCTGGTTCAAGAACACCGTGGCGCAGCCGGCCTACAACAACCTCCGCACGGTGCCGGCGAGCGCCACCACCAAGGGCGACAGCTGGTACTTCACCGTTCAGCCCTGCGACAGCACGCCCGTGTGTGGGCTGACGCAGACAGCGCCTACCGCCACGGTGCTCAACACGGCGCCTTCCGCGACTGCGCCTGCCATTGCCCCGGCCTCCCCGCGGACCACCGACACGCTCACCGCCGGCTACACCTACGCGGACGCGGACAGTGACACCGAGAGCGGGAGCGAGATCCGCTGGTTCAGGAACGGCGTGGAGCAGACGGCGTTGGCGAACCAGCGCACGCTGCCCGCGGGCATCGCCGCGAAGGGACAGAGCTGGGCCTTCACCGTGCGCCCAAGGGATGGCGTGGACTTCGGAGCGGCCATGAGCTCCGCCCCGGTGACGATCGCCAACAGCGCGCCCACGGCCACCCAGGTCGTCCTCACCCCGCCCACCCCCCGCGTCACGGACACGCTGACGGCCACCTATCGGTACACGGATGCAGATGGGGATACGCCGGCCGCGCCCACGGTGAGGTGGTACCGGAACACCGTGGAGGACGCCACACTGCGCAACGTGCTCACTGTGCCCCCCTCCAAGCTGGGCAAGGGGCAGGCCTGGAGGTTCACCATCGCGGCCTCGGACGGCACGGCCACCGGGACCACGGTGAGCTCGAACACAGTGACGATCCAGAACTCGCCGCCCGTGGCGACCAGCCCGGCCATCACCCCCGCCGCGCCCAACGCGGGCGATGCGCTCACCGCCTCGTACACCTACGCGGACTCGGACTCGGACGCGCAGTCCGGCAGCGAGCTGCGCTGGTTCAAGAATGGCGTGGAGCAGACGGCGCTCTTCGGAGCCACCACCGTGCCGGCCGGCGTCACCCTCAGGGGCGAGCGCTGGACCTTCTCCGTCCGTCCGAGGGACGGCACGGACTTCGGCACGCCGCTCACCTCGCCCGAGGTCTCCATCGCCAACGGCGTGCCGCTCGTGAGCAGCCTCTCCATCCAACCTTCGCAGCCCGGGACGGAGGACACCCTGGTGGCCTCGTACACGTACCTCGACGCGGACGGAGACCCGGAGACGGGGAGCGAGATCCGCTGGTTCCGCAACGGCGTGGAGGCCACGGTGTACCTCGGGCTGGTAAACCTGCCGGCCAGCGCCACCACCAAGGGCGAGAGCTGGTACGTCACCGTGAAACCGAGGGACGGCTTGGACTTCGGGCAGCAGGCCACCAGCGCGCCCGTGCTCATCCTCAACACGCCGCCTCGGGCCACCAACGTGAACCTCTCGCCGCTGTCTCCCCGGGCGACCGATGCGCTCGTGGCCAGCTATACGTACGTGGACCCGGATGATGACGCCCAGCAAGGCACCGAGCTGCGCTGGTTCCGGAACGACACGGAGGTGGGCTCGCTCCTCAACCAGTCCATCGTCCCCGCGAACACCGCACGGGCCGGAGAGACGTGGTACTTCACCGTGCGCCCCAAGGATGGTGTGGCGTTCGGCGTGCTCGTCACCTCCACCTCGGTCATCGTAGGCAGCTCCGCCCCGGTGGCCACCGCGCTCCAGATCACCCCGTTCGCCCCCACCACCCTGGACCCGCTGGTGGCCAACTACCTCTACAGCGATCCGGATGGCGAGCCAGAGTCCGGCAGCGAGCTCGAGTGGCAGCGTGATGGCACGCCGGTGGCCACACTGACGGGAAGCCGGACGGTGCCCACCGGCACGGCACAAAAGGGGGAGTCCTGGAGCTTCAGCGTGCGTCCGAAGGACGGAGCGTCCTTCGGTGCGCGGCAGACCTCCGCGCCGGTGGTCATCCGCAACACGCCGCCGGCCGCCTCCAGCGCCACGGTCACCCCGTCGCAGCCGCGCACGGACGACGTGCTCACGGCCACCTTCACCTATGGCGACGCGGACGGGGATCCACAGGTGGGCTCGGAGATCCGCTGGTATCGCAATGGGCTCGAGCAGCCATCGCTGCTCGATCAGCCCTTCGTCCCCGCGTCGGCCACTCGCAAGCGCGAGGTCTGGTACTACCGCGTGCGGCCGAAGGATGGCACCGACTACGGCCCCGCCGAGGTGTCGAATCCGACCTTCATCGAGAACTCGCCGCCCGTCGCCAGCGCCGGCCCGGATCAGCAGATCCCTCCTACCCAGGCCGTGATGCGAGTGACGCTCGACGGGACGGGCTCGCAGGACATGGACGGGGACGTGCTCGACTACACCTGGTCCGAGGGGAGCACGGTGCTCAGCCGGGGCGCCCGCGTCACCGTCGAGCTGCCCGTGGGCCAGCGCACCCTCACGCTCACCGTGGCAGATGGCGAGGACACCTCCACCGATGAGGTGCTCATCGACATCCCGGATCCGAGGCCCACCGCCACCGCTCCCGCGGACTTCACGATGCCACCGGGCCGGATTGTGCTCACAGGGAGTGGCTCGGATGTTCTGGGCCGCACGCCGGGCTACCAGTGGACGCAGGTGGCCGGAGCGCCGGTGGACCTGCGCGACGCGGGCACCGCCACCGCCTGGTTCCTGGGGACTCGCTCCGGCACGTACATCTTCGAGCTCGTCGCCACGTTGCCTGGCGTGTCGAGCGAGCCCGCGCGGACCACGGTGACGATCCGCAACCTGCCGCCATGGGCCTCGGCGCCAGCGCGCCAGGTGGTGGAGGCGGGGCAGGAGCTGTCACTCGATGGCAGCGGCAGCGACGATCCCAACGCGGACCCGCTCACCTGGCGCTGGACGGTGGAGTCCAGCTCGGGGGCTTCCACGCTGGCCGACGGGGACCAACCCACCGCCCGCCTCACGCTCCTCGCCGATGGCCGCTATGGCGTCACCCTGGTGGTGAACGACGGTGTGGAGGACAGCCTGCCCGCCTTCACCGAGGTCATCGCCATCAATGCCCAGGTGAAGACCCACCCACCGGCCGCCAACGCCGGCCCGGATGGCGTGGGCGAGCTGGGCAAGCCTGTCACCCTCGAGGGCCGTGGCAGCTATGACATCGACGGCGATGCGCTCACGTACAGCTGGCGGAGGGTCTCGGGACCCGCGGACCCGCCTGTGCCGGCCCACTCGTCCACTCCTACGTTCCGAGCCACGGGAGCGGGGACCGTGGTGATGGGGCTGACCGTGAGCGACGGCAAGGTGACGAGCTCCGAGGACACGGTCACCTTCGAGATGGACGATCCCGCGGTGAACCGCCGCCCGGTGGCGCGTGCTGGCTCGGACCGCTCGGTGGGGATGGGCACGGAGGTCCAGCTCGACGCGACCCGCAGCACGGACCCGGATGGGGACGTGCTCACGTACCAGTGGACGCAGCTCGCGGGGCCTCGGGTGACGCTCGACAACAACCGCTCTCCGCGGCCTGGCTTCACGCCTACGCGGTCCGGCTTCGTCCGGTTCGGGCTCACCGTGTCGGACGGCAAGGTGGCCTCCGCGCCCTCCAGCGTGCTCATCCAGGTCACCACCGATGGCAACAGCCCGCCGCTCGCCAGCGCGGGGCCGGACCAGCAGGTGGTCATTGGCGGCGTCGTGACGCTCGATGGCTCGGGATCCTCGGATCCGGACGGAAACCCGCTGCGGTACGTCTGGGAGCAGGTCTGGGGGAGCCCGGTGGTGCTGGGGAGCCCTGGTGTTCGGCCGGCGTTCACGCCTCCTGGACAGGGCCGCTATCGCTTCCGCCTCACCGTCCTGGACGGGGAGGCCCCCAGCGCGGCCGACGAGGTGGATGTGGTGGTGGGCACGCACGGCGCGGACAACAAGCCGCCAGTGGCTCACACCTTCAACACCCTGGAGGTCCCCGTGGGTGAGCGGGTGCAGCTGGATGGGACGGAGAGCGACGATCCCGATCCGCTCGACAAGCTGACATACGAGTGGACGGTGTCGGGCTTCCCCACAGGCAGCGAGCCTGTGCTCGCGGATTCGGCCACGGCGACACCGTCGTTCACGCCCACGGTGGCCGGCTCCTACACGTTCCGGCTCCGAGTCTCGGATGGGGACCTGACCAGCTCGCCTGTCTACATGACGGTGCTTGCCACCTCGGACTCAAAGGGCGGCCTGGGCTGCGGAGCGGGGAGTGGTGCGCCGCTGCCGCTGGCGGCGGTCCTGCTGACGCTCCTCTGGAGCGGGCGACGGCGAGCCCTGGCGGCCCGGGGTGCGCGAGTGTTCGCGGCGCGGGCCCTGGCCGTGCTCCTCGCGCTCGGCGTGGCCTGGATGCCGGTGGTCGCGGGAGCTGCCGTCGAGCAGCCGCAGGGCAAGACGCGGAAGAAGAAGCCCACCTCGGGCAAGTCCCCAGCTGGCAGGTCCACCTTCAGCAAGCCCGCGACAGGCAAGTCCGCGGCAGGCAAGTCTCTGTCCGGCAAGAAGAAGAAGAAGCAACCCGTGCTGGAGGCCCCTGTCGAGGTGGTGCCGCCTCCCATCGAAGAGGTGAGCCCCGAGCCTGCGCAGCCCGTCGACGAGGCTCCGGTGACGCCGGAGACATCCGCAGCGCCGCCGCCCCAGGAGGAGGCAATCCCCACGGAGGGCCCGCCCAACCCCTATCTGGAGGAGGCGCGGCAGCTCTACCTGGGCTTCCAGTTCGAGGGGATCATCCCCAAGCTGGAGTTCGCGCTCGCGGTGAAGGGCGTGACGGTGGCGCAGAAGATCGAGATCTACAAGCTGATGGCCCTCACCCACTCCGCCTTTGACGACGCGCCCAAGGCGGAGGAGGCCTTCCTCCACATCCTGGAGCTGCAGCCAGACTATGAGCTGACCGGTGGCGCCTCGCCGAAGATCCGCTCCTACTTCGCGAGCGCCCAGAAGGCATACAGGGCCCAGCAGGCGGTGAAGCTGCAGCACGCTGCGCCCAAGCCGAGTGTGCACGGAGAGACGACGACGGTGGACGTGACGGTGGTCGCCGGCGCGGATCGGGTCTCGGCGATAACGCTGCACTACCGGCCCCGTGGGAGCACGGGCGGCTACTCGCAGCTGGCGATGGCTCGAGGAGAGAGCGGCGCCTTCTCCTGCAACGTGCCCAGCGCCTTCCCGGGGCCCGCGGGGAAGCGGACCATCGAGTACTTCGTCCGAGCGCGGGATGCGAGCGGGGCGCTGCTGGCCTCGGTGGGCGCGGAGGAGACTCCTCTGGAGCTGACGATGGAGACGGTGGAGCTGGCGAAGTCCCAGCCCCTCTACAAGAGCTGGGTCTTCTGGACGGCGGTGGGCGTGGGGACCGCGGCGGCGATTGCCACGCCGGTGCTGATCAACCGGAGCGTGCAGGTGCGGCCCGGGTCGTTGGGAATGGAGCCGCTCAAGTGAGGGCCTCTTCGTGGAGCGGCTGGGCGAGCCTGGCGCTCGGGCTGTGGGTGCTCGCGGCCTGCGGACAAGGCGCGGTGTTCCTCACCATCGAGGCGGTGGGGCCCGAGGGTGCGCTGCGCATTCCGGACGACGTGGACAGGGTCGTGGTCCGCGTGACGGACGACGAGGGCATGGAGGTTCTGCTCGAGAAGGAGTACCCGCTCACCGAGGAGCAGCGCTTCCCGCTGACGCTGGGGTTGGAGCCGGGCCCCAAGACGGGCGAGCGCATCCGCGTGGAGGTGATGGCCTTCAAGGGGGAGGAGCTGGTGGGGGATGCCGCGGCGGTGGTGCCCATCACGCGGCAACAAGAGGCCTCGGCGACGCTGAGGATCGTGAAGAGCTGAGTCTTGCGCTGTCCTCATTCGAGGTTCACCCATGTCCCGCATGACCCTCATCCTGGCCCTGCTGCTCACCTTCCAGGCGCAGGCCGAGCCGCCCACGGAGCAGGAGGTGAACGCCAGCTCGCTGCTGACGGGGGCTCGGGTCGTGGATGAGGGCGGAACTCCCCAGGACATGGCCGCGGGGATGTTCGACGGCAGCCCCTGCACCCAGTACGACCTCACCCTCTCGCAGAACCTGCCGCTCATCCTCGAGCTGGTCGAGCCGTTCGACCTGACCCGCCTGGAGGTCATCAACTCGAACAACGAGGAGTACACCCCTGGAATCTCCGTGAGGACGCTGCGCATCGAGCAGGGACAGAGTCCCTCAGGACCGTGGCGGGCGCGGATCGACTGGGAGCTCCAGAAGGGCTCGGAGCCTCAGACCCGGCCCGTGTCGATGGAGAGGACGCGCTATCTGCGTGTGACGCTGGTGGCCAATCACGGCAACAAGGACTGGATCGGCCTGGGTGAGCTGCGCATGTGGGGCCGGCGCTCCGCCGCGCGGGAGATCCTCTTCACCGGAGCCTGGGAGACCGCCTACGGCGAGCTGCGCTTGAGCCAGGTGGGCCAGAAGATCACCGGCTGCTATGGCCCGCCCGACAGCCAGGCTGGCGACAAGCTCATCGAGGGAACCCTGAGAGATACCGTCTTCATCGGCACCTGGCGCGAGAATCGCACTGGCGGCCCAGACACCGTGGGACCCGTGGCCTTTGCGCTCACCCAGGAGGGAAACCTCTCCGGGATATGGGGTTACACGCCGAGCGAGCGGACCCGCCGATGGGATGGGAAGAGGCTCGCGAAGCCCACCATCAGCTGCAAGAAGCCCAAGAGAACGCCTGGCCAGGAGACGCCTGCGGAAGGGCCGCAGGGTGCCACTCGGACCCCTCCCCCTCCTGGGAAATAGCCGGGCTCAACACAGCTCCAGGGCTGCGCGCACGAAGCCGAGGCGGAGGAGCCAGATCAGGACCAGCCCGGTGGCAGCCAGGCCGAAGGCGGCCAGGATCGGCGTGCGCCCCGGCGGCGCTGGGCGCAGAGAGGTCAGAAACCCCACGGCGGCGCCGAGCAGCGCCGGGTACGCCAGCAGCGCCACGAGCAGCACGGTGGGGAAGAGATCCTTGGGCGCCCCCATTCGCTGCCGCCACTCGCACGATCCGCCTCCTGCGTACTCTTGATAGTAGCTCGCGAGCCGGTCCACCGGGCCTGAGTCCACCTCCTTCGCGAGAGCTGGACGAGGCGCTGGAGCGGCTCCACCCGCCAAGCGCTCGGCCAACGAGGGCTCCACCCGCCGAGGGGGTGGCCTGCGGTTCATGACCGTCACCATCGTGGCGAGGGCCGCGGCGAGCACGAGCAGCGTGGTGGCGAACCACAGTCTTGGCGAGGGCATACTCCCAGAGTCTAGGAGGGACTTGCGCCGACGCACTCGGGAAAACCGGTAGAACCTCCGTTGGCACAAGCCCCAGTCAGTCAACGCCTCGGTGCTCTCCTGGACGTAGCTTGGGCTGCGAGGTGGGAGCTCTCCGACGAGAGCCTCGGCATGAACCTGTATGACAAGCATACAGGTTGGCACAACCCGCGCCCGGCAGAGCACTCCTGGAGGGCTCTGGTTCCGGGCTCTGCCCTGGGAGCGGATCGGCCAGTACGTGGGAAGCCTTGGGTGTGCTCGTCCTCAGGAGCGCTTTCACCGCTCTCTTCGCCTGAACTTCAGGTCTCCAGATCCGCGGAGTAGCTGAGCGACTGGATGCGGCGAGTGCTCTCGTCGTTGGCCGCCTTGCGCTCCTTGGACAGCTTCTCCAGCTCCTCGACAATCTGGTCCAGCCGGTTCTCCTGCTCGCTCAGCTTCGCCACGAAGCGCTCGGCCAGCTCCCGCTGCGAGGCCCCGCTCTTGAGCGACTCGATGTTCGACCGGATGCGCTCCTGATCCTTGAAGAGCTGCGCCCGCTCGTTCATCAGCTGCTGTTCGTCCTGCGTCAGCACCGCCACCCGCTCCTTCAGGGCGATGATCTCCCGCAGCGCGTCCGCCAGCCGCTCATCCACGTAGCTCTTCTTCAGGAAGAACATCACGTGGTCTGACTGGATGCTGGAGAGGTGGTACTGCTCCACCCCTCGCGTGCGCTCCGTCACCGGGAACTCCATGCTGACCCCCGCCGCCAGCTCCAGCTTGAAGCGCCAGAAGTGGTCCGTGGTCTCCGCCGGCTCCGGAGTGTCCTTCAAGTCCCAGCCCGAGCGCGGGTGCTCCAGGAAGAGCGTCGCCGGCCGTTTCCCCTTGTTCCGCAGCACGTACTTCACCCGCCGGAACTGGTAGTGCTCCACCACCAGCACTCCCCGGTTCACCACCGACCGGAACACCGGCCCATTCTCCGTCGAGTCCTCCACCGACACCCCGCAGCTCAGCTCCACCGCGTACGGCACGAGCCGCTGATCGTCCGGCTTCATCGTGTCGAGCATCGCCTCGCCCACGTACGTGTCCCCCTCCAGCACCGTCACCGGCCCGCCCTCCAGCGTCAGCCCCGTGGTGTTCTTCAGCTCGATGCACGCCATGGGGTTCTTCTCGCGCGTGGCCCGGTTGTAGAGCAGCACCCGCCGGCCCTCGAACGGCCGCTGCAGGATGGGCACCAGCGCGCTCTGGTTGCGGTGCACCGTCACCGGATGATCCACCCGGTACTCGAACAGGTCCCCCACCTCCTTCGTCAGCGTCCTCACCGCCACGCTCCGCTCCGCCGCCTCCCGCATCCCCTGCCCCCCCCTCATCCGCCCGGCGCTCGTCACGCCCTGCATCAGAGGCGAGGCGGCGGCCCCCGGCGCGAGCGCTGACCTATCCACCCGCCCACCCTCCTCGTCCTTGTCCACCTCCGCCATGGACCCGAACGCCTCCTCGGGGATGACGGGCGCGGCGGCGGCTTCCGTCCTCACCTCCACGATGGGGCGCTTCATGTACCGGGGGCTGTACAGATCATGCACGAAGGACACAGGCAGCCCGGCGATGAGCGCCAGGTCCACGTCCACCCAGTCCTCGTCCCCCGTGTTGTCCACCAGCGCCCAGCCCTGCAGCAGCGGCTTCTCGTTCTCCTCCAGGAGGATGCGGTAGCTCGTCTTCCACACCGGCGCCTCCACCACGTAGCTGACGTAGAGCTCCCGCTCGCCCTCCCCCGCCGTGAGGATGGACATCCGCTTGCTGTCCTTCTTGTACGAGGACAGCACCGTGGCCAGGTAGAACTCCAGGTCCTTGCGCACGGCATCGTCCAGGAACTCCAGCTCGACGATCTCGATCAGATCGAAGGTGCGCAGCGCCGCGCCCACCAGCAGCGACAGGAAGGGCCGCACCACGGACGCCTTGCCCTCCACCACCGCCATGGACTCCAGCCCGACGATGATGCCCTCCACGCTCTCCTTGCCGCTGATGCGCGCACGCACCCGCGCGCCCTTGATCTGCCCCAGCAGCGCCGTGAGGCTGCCGGCATCCGGGATGCGGATGGTGGCCTCCTGCAGCAGCTGCTCCAGCGGCTTCGTCGAGTCGTAGCTCACCGCCGACACCGAGCCCCCCGACAGGTCCAGCACCGTCATCGACTTGAGCACGTCGTTCATCTCGCGGGCCTTGAAGTCCAGGTTCAGGGCCTCGGGGCCTGTCACCTTCCCCTTGCGCTCGAAGTAGCCCACCCCATGCTTGTAGAGGACGACGCGACGGATGGGCAGGGCAGCGGGCATGGAGCCTCCAGGAATTGGGGTTCTGCGGGGCTCGGTGTATCAAGTCCCCTGAGGGGAGAACACCATGGAACCTGTTGGGCAGAACAAGAAGCGCTCGCCCTGGCTCTACGTCGGCATCGGCTGCGGCGCCCTGCTGCTGCTGGGCATCGGAGGCTTCATCTTCGGCGTCGCATTCCTCTTCAAGAAGGGCAAGCAGTACACGGAGGATCTCTCCAACCCCATCGCTCGCACGGAGATGGTGAAGAAGGCCCTCGGCGCCCAGACGCTGCCCGAGGGCTACCACGGCGTCATGGCGCTCAGCGTGCCCGCGATCATGGACATGGCTGTCCTCAGCACGCGCTCTCCGGATGCTCCCGCCGCGGGACAGACGGGCGACGTGCGCAGCTTCGTCTACTTCTTCATCAAGCGCTCCTCCGTCACCGACCAGGAGCAGCTGAAGAAGTACCTCGAGGGCCAGTCGAATGATGCCTCCGTGCTCGCCCGCAACAATGTGAGCCTCGGTGAAGGCGAGATCCTCGGCAGAGGCGCCATCGAGCTCGAGGGCCGGCGCGTGCTCTATGTCACGCAGCGCGGAGAGCTGGAGACCGAGCACGATGACAGAGAGGGGCCTGGGCTGAACTCCATCCTCTTCATCGAGTGCCAGGGCCAGGAGCGCATGCGCATGGGGATCTGGATGGCTCCCGATCCCTCTCCCGGAGCACCCCTCGAGCAGCTCGACCTGAAGGGGACTCCCGCCGATCCCGAGGCCCTGCGCGCCTTCATGTCCCACCTCAATCCGTGTCAGGAGAGCTGAGATGCACCTGCGCTCGTCTGTCCTCTCCGTCCTGGGCTTGGCGGCCCTCGCGCTCCTTTCCGGCTGCGCCAGCCTGCAGCAGCCCCCGCCCGAGGACACCACCCCTCCGCCCCCCAGGACCGAGCCCGTGACAAACCCGTCCCAGCCGAGCCCCTCCTCCGGCTCCACGCCGTGGCACCACGCCCAGCCGAGCCCCTCCTCCGGCTCCACGCCGTGGCACCAGGCCCGCGTGGGTGACCGCGTGGTGTACGCCTTCTCCGCCAACCGGGTGAGCCACCCCGACACGAGCCAGGTGCGCATCATCGGGCAGCTGGCGCTGGAGGTGGCGGCTGTCCAGGCGCCGTGGGTGTGGCTGAAGCTCTCCTTCGCTGATGAGGCGGGCAGGCCCAGGACGGGCGCGCTGCTGTCGAAGGAGCTGATCATCCCCGTGAGCATGGAGGCGTCGCGTCCCCTCGAGTGGGTTCGCGAGGGCACCGAGAGCACCGAGGAGCTCTCGGCCGGAGGCCGCACCTGGCAGGCGAAGCGCTCCATCCGGGACAACCGGCCCAGTGATGGTCCGCTGGAGAACCGCCTCTACGCCGCGAAGCCGGGCCCCTTGTACCTCATGGGGGGCCTGCTCTCCGCGAGCAACACCCTGTCGGGCTTCGGCGCGAGCGGCAGCGAGCAGCTCACCCTCGTGGAGTTCCAGCAGGGCCGCGAGGGCAGTACGGCCACGGCACCGCCCACGCTGCAGTACCCCCTGGGCCCCGGCACCTGGTCCGACTCCAGCACGAACCTGGGGAGCGGCCCGGAGCGCTTCCGCACCTGCATCTCCGCCGAGCGCGGCTATGTCCTGACTGCCACCGGGCCCGCCCCCGCGGCGGGCGGCGCGCCCTGTCCGAGCTTCGCGGAGGCCGAGCTCGTGCCGCTCGAGGAAGTCCTTCTCACCTTCGTCCCCTGGCTCGCCAGCATGGTCCACTCCCCTCAGGTCCGAGGCACTCCGAGCCGTCGCGGCACCCTGTCCCTCAAGAACCGCCGCATGGACGCGCTCATCTTCGAGATGCCCGAGACGAGCGAGGGAGTGCGGCAGATCCGCTACGAGATCTACGCCGCGGAGCCGTGGGAGCCTGCCCTCGACGGCTTGCACTACCTGGCCCGCTTCAGCCCGCTGGCTGAGGGCGTGGACCGCGTGGAGGCCAAGGACCCGCGCAAGCCCACGTTCCTCAAGAAGCTCGTGGACTGGGGTGTCTGGGCCGGAGGTGAGAAGTGAAGCCCGCGCTCTACGTCGTCACCATCGAGGTATCCCCGGGCTCCGAGGCCGCGTGGAACCGGTGGCACGAGCAGACCCATGTCCCCGAGGTGCTGCGCCAGCCGGGCTTCCTCTCGTGCCGCAAGTGGCGCGACACCACCGCCGCGGAGGATGGCTGGGTGCGCTACGTGTGCCACTACGAGCTGACCGGGCCCGACGCCGTCGAGCGGTATGCCGCCAGCGATGCGGCGAAGCGGCTCCGGGCGGACTCGGATCTGAAGTTCGGCTACGTCACCCGCCTCTGGCGCCAGGTCTTCACCGAGGTGGCGCGGTTCGAGCTGGACACGGAGTCGGAGTAACCCTGAGGCCTCTCCTCTCCTCGCGGACCGGGGAGAGGCCGTGCAGGCAAGGCTCAGCTCTCGACGGAGAGCTTCACGTCGATGTTGCCGCGCGTGGCCTTCGAGTACGGGCACACCTCGTGCGCGGTGTTCATGAGCTGCTGGGCCTCCTCCTGGGACAGGCCCGGCAGCTTCCCCTTCAGCTCCACCGACAGCCCGAAGCCCCCGTCCGGCGTCTTGCCGATGGTGGCCGACCCGGTGATGCTCGCGTCCTTCGCGTTCTTGCCCATCTTGCCGGCCACCAGCCGCAGCGCGCTCTCGAAGCACGCCGCGTAGCCCGCCGCGAAGAGCTGCTCGGGGTTCGTCACGGCACCGCCCGCACCGCCCAGCTCCTTGGGCATCGCCAGCGGCAGATCCAGCACACCGTCCGACGAGCGGATACGGCCGTTGCGGCCTCCCTGGGCAGTGGCGGTGGCGGTGTACAGCGGGGTGATGGTCACGGGGGCCATGGTGTTACCTCGGTTCACTTCGGGTGGGTGCCCACAGCTGAGCGCCCCCGAAGTAGTGAGTAACACCCTGCGATGCAACGGAATCCTGCCGGAAATGTCGTGGAGACAGGATCAGCCCCCGGTGGCTGCTCGCTCGCGAACGACTACGAGCGGGTGGCGAAGGCGGCGGTGGCAGCGGCCCGGGCGGCGGCCACGGCGGCGGCGATGTCCAGCTTGCCGCCCGTGCTCACCTTGCCCTTGAGGTCCGGATCCACCTCCACCGTCTTCACCAGCATGTCGCGCACCTGCGCCGCCGTCAGGTTCGGGTTCTCCGCGAACATGAGCGCCGCGGTGGCCGCCACGCGCGGGGTGGCCATGGAGGTGCCGCTCATCTCCTCCCAGCGGCCGCCCGGCACCGTGCTCAGCACGTCCTCGCCCACCGCGGCCAGCTCCACCACCTTGTCGCCGTGCGAGGAGAAGCGCGCCAGCTTGTCGTTGTTCTTGTCCATGGACGCCACGGTGATGACGTTGGGCATGTCCACGTTGGCCGGGAAGTCCTGCACGTTGTTCATGTTGCTGCCGTTGCCGTTCGCCGTGGCCGCCACCAGGAGGATGTCCGCGTCCGCCAGCTTCTGCACGGCCGCCTTCCAGCGCGCCTGCGAGGCCGCGTCCTTGTACTCGTCACCGAAGCTCGCGTTCACCGCGCGGATGTTGGCGCCCTTGGACTTCAGGTCCACCACGTAGTCCACCGAGCGCTCGAAGTTCGTCAGCAAGTCGTTCCCGTCGTACAGGCCGCCCACCGAGAGGACCTGCGCCTTGCCCGCCGCCACGCCGGTGTTGCCCTGGCCGTTGTCCTCGGCGGCGATGATGCCCGCCACGTGCGTGCCGTGGTCCGTGCCGTCGCCCTTCATCGGGTCGCCCGAGTTGAAGCCCACGTTGAAGCCGTGGATGTCGTCGGCGATGCCGTTGTTGTCGTTGTCGAGCCCGTCACCCTCGATCTCGTTGGGGTTGGTCCACATGGCCCCATCCAGATCCGAGTGCTTCGCGTCCACGCCGCCGTCGAAGATCGCGACGACGGGCGGGCCCTTGGGGGTCGGCTTCGGATCCACCGGGCCGTCCACCGCGCCCGTGGCCTCCAGGCCCCAGCTCTTCAGCGTGCCCGTGTCCGCGCGCGCCTTGTCCTCCACCGTCAGCGTCCAGGTGCCCTTCGTCTTCTCACCCTTGAAGGCGCTCAGGTCAAAGGCGCCCTTCAGGTCATCCGCGCTGCCGCCCTGCCGGTCCGAGACGGTGGCCGTCTTCCCCGAGGGGCTCGTCAGCGTGACCTTGAGATCGCCCCGGTACGTGTGGGCCAGGTCCAGGTTCAGCTTCAGCGAGTCGATCGACACGTCCTTGTCGAAGCTCACCGTGGAAGTGGTCGTCGCCAGATCCTTCACCGCCAGGTTCGGCGTGGCCTCGGCCTTCAGCGTCTCCGTCGCCCGGGGAGCCAGCGCCCGGCGGGAGAGCTCCGGACGAGCCAGCGGGGCCTCCGTGGGGTTGAGCTGCGGCGAGCCCGGGCGCAGGCCCGTGGGGCGCGCCACGAAGGTGTTGCCCGGGCGATCCACCACGTTCGAGCGGGCCGGCGCCGACTCGAAGCCATCCGCCGAGCGCGCCGCGCGGGACGTCGTCTGCGGGGCCGCGGCGGGGGCCTTGGGCTGCGTCGCCTCGGGGCGAGAGGTCTGGGTCGGGTAGGAGGGAGTGGAAACCTTGTTGATGGTGGTCATGGCCGAGATCCTCGCCTTAAATAGAGTGCCGGTAGGGCTTACAGATGAATTGTCGGCACATGGCGCAGGAAGTTGCCTGTCCACCCACAAATGGATCCAAAATACCTACACCTCTGACTTGTGGGAAACGGGGGCTAACTTGTGGGAAACTTGGGTAGGATAAAAACCTACCTTCGGGCGGAGATGCCCCTGGGGGTACGGCCCTTGGTGAGGTGGGAGACGGCCTCGCCCAGCCCCTCGAGGGTGAGGGGGAACATGGAGAAGACGCGGCCGATGGTGGCGATGGTGCTGCCGGGCCAGATGCGGGGGGGCTCGGGGTTGAGCCAGGCGCTGCGCTCGAAGTGCTGGGCCAGCTGCATCAGCCAGACGAGCCCCTCCAGCCCCTCCGGCGAGTAGTGCCCTTGGGCGTTCGCGCGGATGCTCAGCTCATAGGGCGCCATGTATGCGTCGCCGACGATGACGAGCTTGTGGTGCTTGCCCACCTGGCCAATGAGGTCCGGCACGGTGGTGCCCCCGGTGAGCTGGGGCGTGGCGTAGAGCTTCCCGTAGACGCAGTTGTGGAAGTAGTAGGTGCGCAGCTCCTTGAAGTGCGTGGCCCGGCTGGCCGCGCTGAAGAGCCGGCTCATCAGCGCCGCGTACGGATCCATGGAGCCGCCCACGTCCATCAGCAGCACCACGCGCGTGTTGGGCCGGCGCGGTGGCCGCGTCACCACCTCCAGCTCGCCCGCGTTCTTCGCCGTGGCGTTGATGCTCTCGTCCACGTCCAGCTCGTCCGGGGCGCCCTCGCGCGCGAAGGCCCGGAGCTTGCGCAGCGCCACCTCGAGCTGCCGCGTGTCCAGCACCACGTCGTCCCGGTAGCCCTGGTACTTGCGCTCGCCGGCCTGGAGGATGGCGGTGCCCTGGCGGCCTCCCGTGCCCCCCACCCGCATGCCCTGCTGCCCGTGGCCCGCGTTGCCGAAGGGCGAGCGGCCCGCGGTGCCGATCCACCGCTCGCCCCGGTCGTGGCGCTCGCGCTGCTCCCGCAGCCGCTCCTCGAAGAGCTTCTGCAGGGCCTCCTCGTCGAGCGAGTTCAGCAGCTCCTGCTCCTCGGGGGTGAGATCCCTCCGCTCGCGCGCGTCCCGGAGCCAGTCCATCAGCTCGCGCGTCAGCTCCAGGCCCGCGGACTCCACACCCTTGAAGTGCGCGAGGAAGGCCTGGTCGAAGGCATCCAGGTGCGTCTCCGAGTGCACCAGCAGCGCGCGCGCCACGTGGTAGAAGCCGTCCAGGCTGCTGTCGTGCAGGCCCGAGCGCAGCGCACCCGCCAGCGCGAGCGCCTCCTGCGTGCCCACCGGCACCCCGCGCTGCCGCAGCTCGTAGAGGAAGGGCAGGAACATGGCGCGCGCTCCTCGGGGCTCAGGCCCGCGTCCGGCGGCCCCGGCCGAAGGCCTCGGACACCGCCATCAGATCCTGCTCCTTCTTCAGCAGCGCGCCGAGGAAGGGCAGGTTCTCCTCCAGCTTGAAGCTCTGGAGACCGTTGGCCTTGAGCACGGCGATCCAGTCGATGAGCTCGCTGGTGGTGGGGCGCTTGCGCAGCCGGGTGAAGGCGCGCAGCTCGTAGAAGACCTTCAGCGCCTGCTCGGCCAGCTCCTCGTCCAGCCCCGGGTGGTGCACACCGACGATGCGGCGCATCAGGTCCGTGTCCGGGAAGTCGATGAAGTGGAAGACGCACCGGCGCAGGAAGGCGTCCGGCAGCTCCTTCTCGTTGTTGCTGGTGATGATGACGACGGGGCGGTGCGTGGCCACCACCTCTTCGTTCGTCTCCAGAATGCGGAAGCGCATCCGGTCCAGCTCGTGGAGCAAGTCGTTGGGGAACTCCAGGTCCGCCTTGTCCACCTCGTCAATGAGCAGCACCACGCGCTCGCGAGAGGAGACGGCCTCGCCCAGAGGCCCCAGGCGGATGTAGCGGCGGATGTCCTTCACGTCCCCGTCGCCGAAGCGCGAGTCGTACAGGCGCTGCACGGTGTCGTAGACGTAGAGGCCGTCCTGGGCGCGCGTGGTGCTCTTCACGTGCCAGGGGATGAGGCGCAGGCCCAGGGACTCGGAGATGGCCTCGGCCAGCAGCGTCTTGCCGGTGCCGGGTTCCCCCTTCACCAGCAGGGGGCGCTGCAGCGTCAGCGCGCAGTTGACGGCGGCCTGGAGACCCTCGCTGGAGAGGTACTTCTCGGTGCCACGGAAGCGGGAGGAGGTAGGCGTCATGGTGTTACCCCCTCCTTTAACATCCCTGGCCCCGCCGCGCGCCTGGCCTGACGCCCCGGGCTGGCCGTCTCCCGGCCCTCTGGGCGACGGCTGGCCCCCAGCCTGCCTGGGGTACCCGAGACCTCCCTTAAGAGGAGAGGCCTCGGTGCCCCGCGGGCGGCTAGTCCCCCGCGTTGGTGGTGTAGAGGCTGAACTGGTCCGCGTCGATCTTGCGGCCCACGAACGTCAGGGTGATGTCGCAGGTGGGGATGCCGCCGCAGTCCGCGCCCGTGCACTGGGAGTGGAGCGCCAGCGAGCCCTCGAGGGTGTCGCCCAGCGTGTCGATCGTGTAGGAGGCCGAGGTGGCGTAGACCTCCGAGGTCGAGTCCGTCTGCGTGCGCTCGCTGGTGAAGACGTGCTGGTCCTCGACCTTGGAGCCCTGGATGGCGTCGCCGGTGATGACGACGCGCTCGGCCTGCCCCATGCCGTAGTTGATGGTGCCGGGCTCCAGGTACACGGTGCCATCGAGGCCCTCCCAGATGACCCACTGCTGCTGGTCCACGAGGTTCGTTGACTTGTCGGGGATGGTGGTCGGCGCCTGGCCTGCGCGATAGCAGGACGACGGGACACTCTCCGCGACCAGCCGAGCCACGGCGACGCGGTAGATGGCGGGCTGACTGCCCCCACAACCCAGGAGACTGCTCACCGCCACGACAGCTGCTACCCACTTGATGGAACGCATGAATGAACTCCTGACGAAAGGGCGCTCTAGCGCCCGCCCGCTCGCAGCCGGCCCGCGACGGGAGACTCCTCCGAGGCTCCAGGCCTCGGGCGAGTGCGCAGTATCAGGTGGCACGGAGATCAGGCAAGGGAAGAGCCGACCTCTCGGGCGGGAGCCCCAGGCTCTGTGGGTGAGGATCCACCCGGAGAGCGGCCGAGCAGGCGAGAAGTGGTGCACAGTTGAAGGGGCTCGGGCATACCCTGCGGGGAGGGCGTTGGTAATGTCCTCTCGTGGCAGACACACCCTTGCGCATCGTCAGCTACAACGTTCGCTACTTCGGCCATGCGCTCCGCGGGCTGGCGAGCACCGTGGGCCCGAAACGGCGGGTCTCCACGGCGATCGCCTCCTTGGATCCGCTGCCGGACGTCGTCTGCCTGCAAGAGGTGGAGACGGCCTCGTTCCGCAGCTCCATCGCGCACCGCCCCAGCCACCCGGGCGAGACGCAGCTCCAGGCCTTCATGGGCCGCATGGTGGAGATCTTCGGGGCGCAGGGGCGGGAGATGCCCTACGAGGCGTTCTACTTCCGGGCGCACCACTACAAGGTGTGGGACTTCTCGCTCTACACCACGGGGCTGGCCATCCTCGTGAACCGGAACACCCTGCGGGTGGACCGGCACAACGTGGAGGCGCCGGCGCAGATCACCTACCACCACGTGCAGCGGCTGAAGGAGCGCAAGCAGAGCCGCATCTGCGCGCACATGCGGCTGCAGCAGGTGGCGGGCGGGCGGACCTTCCACATCTTCAACACCCACCTGAGCCTGCCCACGCCGTTCGCCAAGGAGTTCTGGTCGACGAAGGACAAGATGGGCCGAGGCGTCAACCAGCTGCACGAGGCGCACAAGCTGGTGTCGCTGGTGACGGAGCACTCCCAGGGCGAGCCGTTCATCGTGTGCGGAGACTTCAACTCGCCGCCTTCCTCGCCCGTGTTCCGCTACCTGTGCGACGAGGCCCGGCTCACCTGCGCGCAGGCGTGCGTGGGGCAGATTGATCCGGCGGCCATCCGGGGCTTTCCCACCGCGGGCTTCATGCACATGCGCATGCACCTGGACCACCTCTTCTCGGGAAGCGGGGTGCGCTGGCTGGACATGGAGGAGACGCGGCCCTACGGAGACATGAGCAGCCGGTTCCACGGGCTGTCGGACCACATGCCGCTCATTGCGCGCTTCTCGCTGGAGGACGGCGTGCCCG
>NZ_DASPHO010000883.1:0-5022 GCF_035629615.1 Hyalangium sp.
CGTCGAGACGCGCGCTCACGTCGAGGGGCCCTCGCTGACCGCGAACGCCGAGGTGGACGCGGACATCGGCCTGGACGGCATCGACGTGAGCCTCCAGGTGGACATCGACGCCACGGCGGTGGAGGCGGGTGCGGGCGCGACCAAGCGCGTTGAGTTCGAGATCGCCGGCGAGGAGTACGCGGTCGAGCTGGACCTCGAGGCGATGGGCAAGATCGGCGCGGACGGCCACCTCAACCTGGACCTGCATGTGGGCACGGACGGGCAGCTGTCCATCAACGCCTCGGCGAATGGCTTCGCGGGTGCGCAGGCCAGCCTCACCGGCTCCATCGAGCTGTCGCACGAGGGTGACACCCTGGCGTCGGCCAGCATCACCGCCAGCGCCAGCGCGGGCGTGAGCGGCGATGCGCACGCCAACATCGGCCTGAACGACGGCAACCTCGAGTTCGACGTGGGCGTCGAGGCCACCGCGGGACTCGGGCTGGGCGTGGAGATCGAGGGCTCCATCAACGCCGGTAACATCCTGGAGGCCGTGGGCGAGACGGCGGCGGCGGCGGGCGGCGAGATCCTGGAGAATGTGGCCGAGGGCGCCATCAACGCGGGCGACGCGGTGCTGGATGCGGCCGGTGACGTGTTCTCCAGCGCGGTGGATGGCCTGGGCAACGTGGTCGAGGACGTTGGCGATTTCTTCGGCCTCTAATTAAGCTCGCGCCATCTCTTTCCTCCTAAGGATCGATGGCCGTCTCCAAGCTTGCAGCATCCGCAGCGCGTCTCATGAAGCAGGGCCTCCTGAAAGAGGCGGCCCGTGAGTTCGAGAGCGCCCTCCAGCAGGATCCCAAAGACGCCGGTGCGCTGCTGGGCTTGGCCCGGCTGCGCCTGGCGCAACAGGACGATGAGGCCGCGCGCGGTGTGCTGCGCCGACTCATTGACTTGCACCCCACGCATCCCGAGGCCCTCAGCCACATGGCGAGGCTGGAGGCCCAGGACGGCAACGCGCGTGCGCTGGAGCTGTTGGCCTCGCTGGCCTCCCAGCCCAAGGCCGGCTTCTTCGAGGTGCTCAACCATGGCCGGGCGCTGCTGACGGCCGGCCAGCATGAGGCCGCGACCGCCGAGCTGGAGCGGGCCCTGCACCTGCAACCGGGCAATCCTCAAGTGCTCACCTACCTGGGCATGACGCTCCAGGCCCAGAAGCGCCTGGATCAGGCGCTGAAGCGTTACCAGGAGGCCGCCAAGGCCACCCGGACCGAGCACCTGCCCCTGCTCATGGCCTCGCGCGTCCAGGTGCTGCAGGGCCAGATCGGTGCGGCGCTGGTGAGCCTGCAGCAGGCCATCCTCCGCTCCCCCGAGGAGCCGATCCTCTACCGCGAGTTCGCGCTGCTCTCCCTGGCCGCTGGGGCGCCGGATGCGGCGATGCGTGCCGCCATTGAGCTGCGCCTGAAGCTGCCGAAGAGCGTGGACGCCGTCTACCTGCACGGGCTGGCCATGCTGGTGGCGGGGAAGAACGAGGACGCCGAGCGCATCCTGCGAGAGGCGCTCGAGCGTCTCCCGGGCTCCGCGGACGTGCGGCTGGCGCTGGCGAAGGTGCGGCGCCGGCAGGGCGATGACGCCGAGGCTCAGCGTTTGCTGGAGGAGGCCGTGAAGCTGGCGCCGGACGAGCCCGGGCCCGCCAATGATCTGGCCGTGCTGTTGATGTCGCGCCCAGGTGGCGCGGCCGCGGCGCGGGCCGTGCTGGAGCGGGCCCTGGCGGTGCACCCGGAGGATCCGGGCGTGAACCTCAACCTGGCCCTCGCGCTGGCGGACACCGAGGCAAAACGGGCACGCACACATGCCGAGCGGGCCCAGGCCAGCACGGATCCGAAGATCCGCGAGCAGGCGGACCGGCTGGTGGCGGCGCTCGGCTCGAAGGCGAAGTAGGAACGGGCAGCAGCTCCCACGGACTTGCCAGTGACGGGGACTCCCTCTGGGGAGCTACACTCCGGCTCACGAGGCAAGAGCATGGACCTGGAAGAGTTGCGCGCGTTTCTCGACGTCGCGGAGACGGGCTCGTTCCTGGCCGCCGCGGACTCCCTGGGCGTGTCGCGCACGACCTTGAGGCGCCGCGTTGAGGCGCTCGAGGCGCGGGCCGGCGTGCCGCTCCTCAAGAGCACCCGGCAGGGCATCGTCTTGACCGAGGCCGGCGAGGTGCTCGCCAGGCGCGGGCGGATCATGATGCAGGAGACGAGCGCGCTGTTGACGTCCATCCGAGAGGTGGGCCAGGCCCCCTCGGGGTTGCTGCGGGTGGTGATGCCCGTGGGACTGCCGCCGCACCTCCTCACGCCAATCTTCGGGCTGCTGCGGACCAGCTATCCGCTGTTGCGCGTCCACGCTCGCTTCGGCAATGATCCCCTGGGCGAGCCGCTGGAGGACGTGGACCTGGCGGTCCACTTCGGGGAGGACACGCCCAAGGGGCCGTGGCTCTCGCATGTGGTGCTGCGGGTGCACGAGGGGCTGATCGCCTCCCAGGAGTACCTGCGGCAGCGCGGAGTCCCCCGCTCCGTGGAGGAACTGCAAGGCCACGAGCTCTTCTCCTGGGAGGCGCCGGGAGACGATGGGCGCATCTGGCCCACGCTCCGAGGCACCTCGTTCACGGTCAAGCCATCGCTGATCGCGACGGACATCCACTTCATTCGCTCCTGCTGCATCGCTGGGATGGGCATTGGCTTTGTCCCCAGCATTGAGCTGCCGGATCCAGGCACTCCCGAGGGCCTGCTGGTGCCCGTGCTGGCCGATGTCGTCGGGCGTGAGCGCCCGGTCCGCATCAGCGTGCCCGAGTCCCTCTCGGAGATTCCCAAGATCAAGCTGGTGCTCGCGCACGTGCGCCGCTTCCTGGATCCGCTGTGACGGGCGCTGCCGTCACAAGGTCTTGAGGTACTCCACGAGCGCCCAGCGATCTTCCTCGGGGAGCGTCACGCCATACTCGTGCCCGCGGTTGGAGTTGCCGACCGCGCGGGTGTCGAGCACGAACGGCACCTGGCCGTCGCTGACGTAGCCCACCTTCCGAGGGTCGTACTCCCAGCGGCCGACGGAGAACACCCGGGGCCGCTCGGCGGGAGGCAGGAGCAAGTCATAGAGCGTGGGCACCGAGCCATTGTGGAGGTACGGAGAGGAGGCCCAGGCTCCATTGAGCGGGCGGGCCTTGTAGGACAGCAGCTCGGCCGTAGGGTTCTTGTCGCTGCTCTTCGTATGGTTGCCTTGCCTGGCTGTCTCTGTCTGCCCGTGGAGCCTGGCATTCGCGACGGCCTTCAGCGCCGCATCGGGATGTGCCGACACGGAGCGCGTGGCCAGGTCGCCCACCAGGGCGAGCGCGCTCACCTCTGCGCCGTACTTCTCTCCCTTGAGGGAGATGGCGCCCTCGAGCACTCCCGCCGGGACACGCGCCTCGACGATGTTCCTGGCGGTGGTCTCGTCGGTTCCCACGATGTCGATGCCTGTCATCATGGCGACGACGCTCCGCTTGGGATCATCGCGGTCGATGGACGCGTGACACGACAGGCAGTGCGTCCTGTACAGGGCCTCGCCTCGGGCCGCCCGCTGGCGATCGATGGGGGGCAGGAGCTCCTCCGGCCACTGCGGAGACTGCAGGCTTCGCAAGGTCTCCTCCATCGCGACCAGCTCGTTCGTCTCGATCGTCGAGGGATACCCTCTCCTGGCCTCCTGCTCCGTCTCGTAGTGCTTCACCTCGACATGCCCGAAGACCCCCACCACCTCGCCGGTATTGCGGCCGAGCGAGCCCGCGCCCGCGTTGGCCGAGAACCCCGTCCACTGCACGTAGTCGTGGCGCGGCGCATCCCACAGGAGTGGGAAGCTGGTGGGGGCATTGGGCTCGATGCTGTTCTTGGGATCGCTGGTGAATCGGATCGCCTGGTTGATGATCCGCCCGACCGCGTCGAGCCGGCCGAAGCCTTCCACCGTGGTGGAGCGATTGACGGCGTCGTAGTTCTCGAACCACTGCAGCGTCTGCGTGAGGCTCTGGCGCGCCGCCTCGAGACTGGCGCTGTCCTTGCCACCTCGCGGCACCGCGGCGGCAAAGCGCGCGAGCTTGGCGTCATCCGCCAGCGTGGCCGCCAGCGCCGCCTTCATGGCCCGGAGAAGACCGACGAAGTCGATGAGGGCCGGAGCGCCGTCGATGCGCATCGCCGTGCCGCGGTAGTTGATCTGCCCGGTATGGCAAGCCGCACACGTCAGGCCCACCTTGTCCTTGTGGCGGGCGAAGCCCACGGGGAGGGCGTCGGGGTTGTTCGGCGTCTTGTGCTGGGGGAGGAAGCGAAAGCGCGTCAGGTGCTCGGGGAGGATGAACGGCTTGTCGCTGTCGGCCTGCTCCAGGTGCACCAGGGTGTCGTAGGGCATGAGGACCGAGCCCTGATCGGCGTGGTAGTACCACAGGGTCTCGGGCGGGCCCCATCCCTGGTCCAGGTAGACGAGCCGGGTCGCACCGTCGCCATAGGCATCCGTCTCGAGCACGAGCCCTGCACGCTTGCCAAACCCTTCCAGCACCTCGCGGGCTCGTCCGAGGGGATCCGGCTTGCCGGGAGGGAACTCTCCCGTGGTCGCGCAGGCTGCCAGCAAGAGCAAGGGAACGACGAGGCAAGGGTGTCGACGCATGGCGCTCTCCTCCGTTGAAAGCCATGGCTGGGTAACACGCCCCTCCTGCGGGAAAAAATGACCATGATCGGCTCACCGGGTGTCCACATTCTGGCCACCTCAGCCGGCAGTCCGGGCTTGAAGCCAAGGTGGAAGCAGCGGACCGAACGTGTATAGCTTCCACAGCCTGCACGGACGGGCGGTGGCGCGCGCTCTCATGGATTGACCGGCCCCATGGACAACCTCACTCACGGACTGCTGGGCGTCGCCGTGGGTGCGCTGCGCCGGCCGGACACTCCCGGTGCCCCGCTGTCCGCCACGGACAAGGCCGTCCTGCTCGGGTGCGCCTTGGCCGCCGAGCTGCCGGACCTGGACAACCTGCTGCCCGCGGAGAACTCCGTCGTG
>NZ_DASPHO010000884.1:0-5771 GCF_035629615.1 Hyalangium sp.
ACGTACCGCGAGGGAGCGCCGCCCACCCCTGGCAGCACCGTGTGGGAGAGGAATGCGCTCCCGGTAGCGTTCAGCCGCTCCATCAGCACTCGGTTGCGCACATCCGTGGCCTCGGGGAGCTCCCCCGGGAGCGGGGCGAGCCTGAAGCACACCAGGCTGAGCGAGCGCGGCACCGCCAGCTCGAAGCGCGCGTCCCCGTGCACCCAGGACTCGAACAGTCCGGCCTGGCGCACGTGCTCGCGGATGTAGGCCCGCAGGCCGCTGGCGCCGTAGTGGCGCACGACGAACCACAGCTTCAGCGCACGGAACCGCCGGCCGAGCTCCACCTGCCAGTCCCGGTAGTCGATGACGGAGCCGCTGGCGCTGGCGGCGTTGCGCAGGTACTCCGGCGTCACGCTGAGCGCCTCCACCAGCGAGGCTCGATCCCGCGTGTAGAAGGCATCGCAGTCGAAGTTGGTCAGCAGCCACTTGTGCGGATCGAAGGCGATCGAGTCCACCCTGTCGATGCCCGCGGCCAGCCCCTGGTGCTCCGGGCAGAGGAGCGCCGAGCCCGCCCACGCCGCGTCCACGTGCAGCCAGCCTCCCATGGCCGTCATCCCCGTGCGCACCATCACCTCGCTGATCGGCCCCAGCGGATCCACGGCTCCCGAGGAGGTGGTGCCCAGCGTGGCGCAGACGAAGAAGGGCTGACGGCCCGCGGCCAGATCCTCGGTGATGGCACGCTCCAGCACCTCGGGGCGCAGGGCATAGGCGCTGTCCGTCTCCAGCAGGCGCACATGCGTGGTGTCGCTCGAGCCACGCGCCACACCGGACAGCATGGCCGCCTTGAGAACCGAGGAGTGCGCCTGAGTCGAGGAGTACGCGACGAGCGGGGCCTCCCCGGGACGCGTGCGCCGAACACGGGACCGGGCTGCCACCATCGCCACCAGCGTGGCCTCGCTCGCGGTGCCCTGAATGACACCGCCTCCCGCCTGCGAGGTGGAGCGGAAGGACTCCGGCAGCCCCATGAGCTCCGCCAGCCAGTCCAGGACGCGCGTCTCCAGCTCGGTGCAAGCGGGGCCCGTGGACCAGAGCATCCCCTGGACGCCCAGCCCCGCGGACAGCAGCTCCCCCAGCACGGAGGGACCCGAAGCGTTAGAGGGGAAGTAGGCGAAGAAGGAAGGCGACTGCCAGTGAGTGACGCCCGGCAACACCACGGACTCCAGATCCTTGAAGACGGCGTCCCACCCCTCGCCCCCGCCAAGCCCCCCGCCGAGCCCCTCTTCGGGAGCGTGAAGCGGCAGCTTCGCGAGCACCTCGCCCGGCGCCACGGGCGCGCGTACCGGGAAGGACTCCACTCGGGCCCAGTAGTTCGCGATCCAGTCCACCATCCGGTGGCCGAGCTGCCGGAACTCCTCGGACTTCATGTGGGGCACTTCCGCGTCGCGTTCCTTGCTCATGGCGGGCCGCGAACCTAGTCGCGCGTGGACCGAGGCTCCAGCGCCTCAGCGCCGGCGGCGGAGACGCAGCCCTCCGAGCAGCGCCAGCAGCGCCACGGTCATCAGAGGACTCCCCGCCGCGGAGCAGCCCAAGGGCACAGGCTCCACAGCCCCGGGGATTGAAGTCCCCGCATCCAAGGCCGGTGAAGGCCCGGGAGTGCCCGCGTCCGGCGTTCCCGCATCCGGTGCGGGCGCGGGGGCAGGGAGCACATCCGCGAGCTGCGTCGCCTGGATGAACCCGTCATGGTAGACGACGCCCACGGGGGTGACGGTGTCGTTGCGGTACAGCCCCAGCTTCAGGTAGTTCTTCGTCCCCGCATACATCGTCGCCAGGTTGCGCTTGGGCACGGCCCGCTCGCGGTTGTGCCACAGCTCGACGAAGCCCACGCTCGGGTCGGACGACCACTTCACGTGAAACGTCAGCTCGTGCCACACACCCCGCACCAGCGGCGTGGTCCACACGTCCGCGCCTTGGTTGACCCTCAGCCGGATCTCCTCGCCGTAGACGTAGAACTCCACCGGCGGCGAGCCGCAGCACCCGTCATGGTGCCACTGGGTGAAGAGCTGCCAGGTGCGCACGCTGGGATAGTCCGCCGGGAACATCACCTTCCAGCGGTAGTAGTACTCCGAGCCCTCGGCCTCGTTGCTCAGGTACACCAGCTCGCTGCGGTGGCCGGAGGCGTTGATGGGGTCATCCCCCTGCTTCACCGTGGCCTTGAGCGCATAGCTCCCCTCGGCCACCGGAGACGTCACCACCTGCAGCCGGTCCGCGCTCACCATGTGCGCAGCGGAGTACTGCGAGCGGTCTCCCGTCTCGAAGTCACCCCTCCAGAGGACGCCCGCCCGCGCCGGACTGGAGACCCCGAGCATCGCAAGCCAGACAAGAAAGTGTCTCAACGGGAGAGGCCCTCGAGAAGGTTTGATAGCCAACGATCGCGCACCCTAGCGAGAAACCGTGTTTCATTCCTGTGTCGCTCTCTTCCCGCTCTCTCAGCGCCAGAGCGTGCGGGAGAGCAGGGGCACGGCCGTTATGAGACATGTTTCACTCATGCAACGGATTGCCAGGGCCAGCAACCAGGCAGGAGGTCCATCCATTTTGACGCAGCGCACCAAGCCTCGAGAGCGGGCCGGGCGTGCAGACAAGGGGCTGACTGTGGGCAGGCGTGGTGTATGGTCCCCACCCCTCCGCGGCGCCCGTATTGCCGGGCGTCCCAGGTATCCCATGCTCGTGCTGCGCGACGTCCAGAAGAGCGACCTGGCCGGCCTCAAGCGGCTCGCCGCCGTGCTCAACACCGTCAACCTTCCCAACAACGAAGAGACGCTGTCGGCCATCGTCGACAAGTCCGTGAAGAGCTTCGCCGGCAAGGTGAAGGAGCCGCTGGAGCGCGAGTACCTCTTCGTGCTCGAGGACACTCGCAACGAGGTCATCATCGGCACGTCGATGATCATCGCCCAGCACGGCACGTACGAGGCTCCGCACATCTACTACGAGGTGAGCGAGCGCGAGCACTACTCGGCCTCGCTGGAGCGGCACCTGCGGCACAAGGTGCTCTCCATCGCCTACAACTATGCGGGCCCCACGGAGGTGGGCGGGCTGGTAGTGGATCCGCCCTACCGCGCCACTCCGGACAAGCCGGGCAAGCAGCTGTCGTACGTGCGCTTCCTCTTCATCGCCATGCACCGGCGCTTGTTCCGGCCACGGGTGCTGGCGGAGCTGCTCCCGCCGCTGCTGCCAGACGGGCGCAGCCTGCTGTGGGAGGCATGCGGCCGGAAGTTCACCGGCCTCAACTACCAGGAGGCGGACCGGCTCAGCCGGCAGAACAAGGAGTTCATCAAGGAGCTGTTTCCCTCCTCGGACATCTACGCCTCGCTCTTCCCCACGCGGGTGCAGAAGGTGCTGGGCGAGGTGGGGCCGCAGACGCGCGGCGTGCAGCGCATGCTGGAGCGCATCGGCTTCAAGTACGTGGAGCGCATCGATCCGTTCGATGGCGGGCCACACTTCGAGGCCGAGGTGGCGGACGTCACCCTGGTGCGCCGCTACCGCACGGTGAAGCTGGCCGATGAGGACTTCGAGCGGGAGGGCGATGACGTGCTCGTCTGCTACGAGCGTGAGTCAGGCCGCAACCGCTTCCGCGCCGTGCGCACTCAGGCGCGCGTGGAGGATCAGATCCTCTACCTGCCGGCCCCCGCCAAGGAGGCGCTCGGCGCTCCTAAAGGGGCGAAGCTGTCCCTCATCCCCTTCGAGTGAGGGGCAGCTCAGGGACGCCGCACGATTCGGCGCTTTCCCCTCAGCAGATCTAGCCAGCGCTCGCCGGCCTCGCGCGACGAGCCTCGGGGATCCACCAGCGCCAGCGGCAGGTGCGTCTCCGGGCGCACCGGGTCCAATGAAGTGGGATCCAACTCCAGCGCGCCTCCACCCGCCAGAGCCACCCTCACCCACGCGTGGGGACGCCCGGGCCCTCCCTCCACCACCAGTAGCCCGTGCACCAGCGCCACCCGCTGCCCGAGCGCCGACGCCTCCGCCGCGAAGCGCAGCGCGTGCGCCAGGCACCCTCCCGCCTTCCCCTCCCCTCCCTCGCGCCAGTCCGCTGCCCCCGGCCCTTTCTGCGGAAAGGCCGCATGCACCCGCTCCGCTAGCTTGCGCGCCTCGGGAGGCGCCCACGGCGTCATCCCCGGCAGCAGCCTGGGCACCGGCCATGGCGGCTGGAAGGCCAGTGCTCCCCGCTCCCCCTCAACAGGAATCCCCTCGGAGAAGAGCTCCGGCGGCGGACGCAGCCGCTCCCCAGGCGCCGTCGCGGTGAAGCGCGAGTCGCCCACCTCCAGCACCTCGAGCCGCCCGCTCGCGCCGTACCAGGCCTGGAAGGGCGTGCCCAGCAACGAGCCCTCCACCTCACGCCCACGGACGGCAGTGACACAGTGGGCCCCCTCCCGCCCCGTCAGCTCCTCCCTCCCCGTCACACAGCCGGGACGGGGCGGCCCCCGCAACAGCCACAGCGCCTGGGGAACGCTGGCGCTCCCCTCCACCTGGCCCTTGGCGTCCAGTGTCAGCTTCACCTCCCGTGTCAATGCCCCCACCTGGCCCTCCCGCGTGTGCAGATGGAGCGAGGTATAGGTGAAGCGCCCGGGCGCCCGCGTCAGCGTCACCTTCCCCACCGGCACCCCACGCCACGCGAAGAGGTAACTTGCTGAGTCCTCTTCTGCCTGGGGCGCGACAGACCCTCCCCCCGTCAACCCTGTAGACGTAGCAGGTAGGACCAGGAGCAGGGTGGCAAGCACGGTCCTCCGGCCTGGACGTGCAAGGTTTTGAGGAACGGCGCGGAAAGGCGGGGTAGCGTCGCGGCTGTTCATGGGAGCCAAACGGTACCTCTTCGGCTTCGGCCTCGTCGGGGGACTCATTACAGCAGGGATCATCGGCGGGCTGCTGCGCGCCCTCACGGGAGAGCCGCGCACCCTGGCCGGCTGGCTCCTGGTGCTGGTGGTGACACCGGCGCTCTACCTGTTGGGTGGGTGGCTCACCTGGTTCTCCTGGGCCGGGCGCCGCGGGCGGACGCGACGGCGCGTCATCACCCGCCTGGCCGAAGGCGATCTGTCCATCTCCACGCGCGCCGAGTTCGAGGGGCGCGATGACGTGCACCGCCTCCTGGTCTCGCTGCGCCGCGCCATCTCCCAGGTGCAGCGGGTGACGGTGAACCTGCACCGCACCAGCACCAGCGTCTCCGAGGAGGCGCGAATCCTGCTGGAGGCGGCGCGGCGACAAGGCCTGGCGGTGGAGCGCTCGCTGAACGCGGTGTCCAGCATGGGCGAGAGCCTCCACGCCACCGGCCAGCGCGTGGAGCAGATGGACAGCTTCGCCGACGAGACGACGAGCGCCCTGGCGGAGATGACGGAGCGGCTGCAGCAGGTGGGCCGCGCCCTGTCCATCCTCGACGAGTTCTCCCACAACACCAGCGAGCTGGTGCAGGCCATGAGCGAGCGGCTGGCCCACATCGCCATGGCCGGAGACGAGCTGGCGCGCTTCGCCAACGAGGCGGAGAGCTTCGTCTCGCTGGTGGGCAGCGGCATCGACGCCGTGCGCCGCCGTGCCAGCGAGACGAACCAGCTCGCCGTCGCGGTGACGGCCACCGCCCAGCGCGGCGAGGAGCTCGTCAACGACAGCGTCAAGGGCATGTACCAGGTCGAGGAGACGGTGCGCAAAACCGCCGAGCTCGTCGACTCGCTCGGTGTGCGCTCCTCGGAGATCGGCCGGATCGTCGACGTCATCCAGGACATCGCCGACCAGACGAACCTGCTCGC
>NZ_DASPHO010000885.1:0-3653 GCF_035629615.1 Hyalangium sp.
CGAGGCGCTGCACCGGGCTCAGCTGGCGCTCGCGCTGTTGGAGGCGGGCGTCGGAGAGGAGGCGCGCGCCGCGGCTCGCCGGGCCACCGAAGTGGAGCCCTCGTCCGCCACGGGCTGGCGCGTGCTCGGGTGGGCGCTGGAGCACGACGCCCTGGGCCGCCGCTTCAAGCCGGGCTTCGACTACCCAGGGGCTGTCGCCGCCTACCGAAAGGCGCGCGCGCTGGATCCAACCGACTTCGAGACGCGCGGCGACCTGGGCATCCTCCTCGAGTACGGCCCCCGGGGTGAGCGCTACGGCGCGGACTCGCGGCTGGAGGAGGCGGTGGACGAGTACAAGGCCCTGCGGGAGGAGCTGAGCCGCAAGGACATGGACGACCACCTGTTGCTCGACCTGTTCCTGCTGGAGCGGTACCCGGAGCTGCTGAAGCTGGCCAACGGCATGGAGCCCTCGCCGCTGCGCAACAGCGTGCGGCTGAGCGCCTCGGCGCTGGTGGACGGCCCGGCGGCGGCAGTGAAGAACGCGGCGAAGTGGGTGCCTCCAATCGACGCCCGGCGCGAGGCGCTGGAGGATGCCGCGGACCGCCTGCTGCGCCTGCGGCGCTACCCGGAGGCTCACGCGCTGCTGACCGAGGCGGCACGAGGCGCGTCGGATGCGGTGGAGAAGCAGCGGCGACTCACCCCGCTGTCGAAGGCGAAGCGCTTCGAGCGCAAGTCCTTGAAGAGCGACGATCCGCGCGCGGTGGTGCAGCGCCTCTTCCTGGCGGTGCTGGACGAAGACGGCGGCAAGGCGCAGGTGGAGGGGCTGATCCACAAGTCCGCGCTCGCCGCCGAGCCGGAGCTGGTGAACGAGGTGACTCGGACGATCCGGCTCCTGCTGAACCGCGGGGTGCTGGCGGAGGTGCCACAGAGCTCCGCGGCGGATCTGGCACTCTCGTTGGTGGAGATGAGGGTGGAGGGGGACGCGAAGCGGGGCTACCGCATCCAGTCGCGCCTGCCCTTCGAGGGCTCCAGCGGCTCCGAGAACTGGTTCATCGTGCGCTCGGGGAGTGAACTCCGGCTGCTGGGAACGGGGTACGACTACGGGGTGCTCGGGCAGGAGGCGATGCGACGCACGGAGGCGGGAGATCTGGAGGGCGCGCGGCAGTGGCTGGACTGGGCGCGGGACTCGATGCCGTCGACGCTCACCGAGAACCAGGCCGGCGCCAACTTCCTGCGCCTGTGGAAGAAAGGAACGGCCGCCGGCAAGGACGAGCTTCGGGTGGCTGCGGCGAGCCTGATGGCGTTCGGCAACCAGGCCGTGCGGGCCATCCCCTTCCTGAGCCTGGCGCGCGAGCGAGCGGCGACGGATACGGAGCGGCGGGGGTTCGACCGGGACCTGCTGGCGGCTTACTACCAACTGAAGCGCCTGCCCGAGATGCTGGAGACGGCGGACCGGCTGCTGGAGATGGCGCCGGTGGACGAGTCTGCCTACTTCCAGGCGACCTACGCGCTTCGGCAGCTGGACCGGCCGGACGAGCTGGCAAGGCGGGCGGAGGCCCGGCTGAAGCTGCTGCCGGACGACGACAAGGCCCTGGAGACGCTGGCGAGCGCGGCGACGATGCGTGGGGAGCTGGTGAAGGCGCAGGAGTACCGGCGGCGGATCGTGGAGGCTGGCAGGGCGACGGCGCACACGTACAACGAGCTGGCCTGGAACACGCTCTTCCTGGGGAAGGTGGACGAGGCGGCGGTGGAGGACGCGCTGAAGGCCAACACGCTCACGAGCTACGGCAACGCGTCCTACGTGCACACGCTGGCCACGCTCTACGCGGAGTTGGGCAAGGGGCAGGAGGCGCGGCAGCTGCTGCTCAAGTCACTGGAGCTGCACGGAGCCAGCGCGCTGCAGTCCTATGACTGGTACGTGGTGGGACGGATCGCAGAGGGCTACGGGCTGGTGGAGGAGGCACGAGCGGCCTACCAGCGAGCGAAGAGCCCCAAGGCGGACATCAACAGCGTGGACTCGCTGGCCACCACGCGGCTCAAGACGCTGGACAAGGTCCCGAGAACGGTGGCGAAGCCAGCTCCGTAACAGTGGATGGCCGGCCCTGGCGGACGCAGGCTCGGACTCAGGCGGCCTGCCGGCGGCGAAGGGCCTCAACCTGTCAGACAAGCGGACAGGTTCTTGGAGGCGGCGGGAATCGAACCCGGTAAAGACTTCCCTGCACGGCTCTCCCAGAGCGGGCTTGGCGGAGCTCTGTGGGGGACGCTCGTCACGACGAACGGCGCAGGGGCTCCGTCGACGCGTCCTCCTGGGCTGGGGGCAGCACCACCTCGAAGGTGGCGCCGTGCCCCAGCTCACTTTGCACGCGGATCTCACCGCCCATGGCCTGGACATAGGTGTGGCAGATGGAGAGTCCCAGCCCCGTCCCCACTCCCACCGGCTTGGTGGTGAAGAAGGGCTCGAAGATGCGCGGCAACACCTCTGGAGTGATGCCAGTGCCGGTGTCTCGGACCGACACCACGGCTCGGCCCCGCTCATCCTGGCGCGTGGTGACACGGAGCTCGTTGGCCTGTGGGTGGCCCTCGGGGATGGCCTGGGCCGCGTTCATCAGCAGGTTGAGGAAGACCTGGCCCAGCCGCTTCTCGTCTACCAACACGGGCGGTACCGCCCCGTAGTCCTTCACCACCCGGGCGCGGGGACGTATCTGTCCGTCAGCAACGGAGAGCGCTGAGTCCAGCACCGCGTGGAGCTCCACCCGCCCCCGGTGCGTGGGGGCCAGGCGCGAGAACGTCCGCAGATCCTGGACGATGCGGCGGACGCGATCCGCGCCCTGCAGCGCTTCGCCGAGCGCCTGCTCCACCTCCCCCCAGCGCTCCCCCTTCCCCTCCTGCCGTGAGGCCTCGCGCACCTCCTCGGAGGCGAAGTTCAGGTTGGAGATGATGAAGGCCAGCGGGTTGTTGATCTCGTGCCCGACCCCCGCGGCAAGCGTGCCCACCGCCGCCATCTTCTCGGCGTGGACGAGCCGCTCGCGGGTGGCCTGCAGCTCCTCGAGGCGGGTGCTCAGGTGGGCGTTGACAGTGGCCAACTCGGCGGTGCGCTCGCTGACGCGGGCCTGCAGCTCTTGAGCACGCAGGCGCAGCTGGCGCAGGCGCAGCCACACCACGCTGGCCACTCCCAGCACGGCCGCCAGCGCGCACACCACGCGGAACAGGAGCGTCTGATGGAAGCGAGGCCGCAGGTAGAACCGCAGCTCCGCCAGGGGGGATAACAGCCCTCCCTCGGTGGACTGCGCCATCACCTGGAACCGGTAGTGCCCCGGTGGCAGGTGCGTGTAGTAGGCCACGCGCCGCGGCCCGGCCTCCACAGGCCCCACGTCAATGGCCTCGAGTTGGTAGCGGAAGTGCAGACTCTGCGGGTCACGCAGCCCCGGGGACGTATAGTGGATCTCCACGCTCCCCTCCCCCGGGGGGATGCTGCCCCACCCGGCCGGGGGCACGACGCGCCCATCCACTCGAAGCTGCTCGATGAGCGCTCGCGGCGGGGCCTTGCGCTGCTCTCCCTGCGTCAAGTCGTAGCTGACGGCGCCACGAATGGTGGGGAACCACAGCCGGCCATCGCGGGTACGGATCCCCGCGGGCGAAGTCCCTCCGGTGCACTCCGCGGAGCGCATCCCGTC
>NZ_DASPHO010000886.1:0-20449 GCF_035629615.1 Hyalangium sp.
GAGCTCAAGCCGATGATCGATCGGACGTTCCGCACGAAGACGGGCCCCGAGTCCACCGGGCTCGGAGGTTCCTCTCTGGGGGGCCTGGTGACGCTGCACCTGGGCCTGAAGTACCCGAACATCTTCCGGCGACTGGCGGTGGTGTCCCCCTCGGTGTTCTGGGCCAACAAGGACATCCTCGCGCGGGTGAAGGCGCTGAAGAGGAAGCAGCCCTTGAAGATCTGGGTGGACATCGGCACCGAGGAGTCCAAGGGGAGCCAGGAGACAGTGGAGGACACCCGGCTGCTGCGCGACGCGCTGGTGGCCGAGGGCTGGGTGCTCGGCAAGGACCTGAAGTACCTGGAGGTGGCTGGAGCCGTGCACACGGAGACGGCCTGGGCCGAGCGCATTGGCGATGTCCTCAAGTACCTCTACCCCACTCCGTGGAGCAAGCCGGCACCCTGAGGCGAATGGCGGGCGCTCCCGCGGGGCTCCGCTCCATGGGCTTCAGGCTGGCTCAATGAAGTTCAGCCGGTACCCGTCCGGGTCCGTGAGGAGGATCTCTCGCGTGTGCCAAGGCTGAAGGGTGGGCCCGTCCACCTCCACCCCGAGCTTCAGCGCTCGGGCGAGCACCGCATCGAGCCCTTGGGGGCCTGCTCGGAATCCCACCAGCATGCCGAGCCCCCGCCGTCCCTGAAGGGCCGCACCCGCGGGGGTGGCCACCAGGTAGACGTCTCCGCCCTCGCCCCATCTCAGGCGGATGAAAGGGGGCTCGGCCTGCAACCGCTCAAAGCCAAGTGCCTCATAGAACCGTGCCGAGCGCTCGTCGTCAGACACGAGCAGCTTCACGAAGGCCGCCATCCCTGATTCGCTTCCCATGAGCGGTGTCTAATGGAGGGGAACGATGAAGGCCAGCAGAGCGAAGGAACCGGCAGCCGGGAGCGCTGGGACGATGTCCGCCGAGCCGATCATGAAGGAGCTGGCCCAGGCCGCCGATCCCGAGAAGGCCGCATTCTTCCCGAGGTTCTTCAAGACGGGCCCGGGGGAGTACGCCGAGGGAGATCGGTTCCTGGGGGTGACGGTGCCGGAGCAGCGCCGCATCGCCAAGCGCCACCGGGACACGCCTCTCCCCGAGCTGGCGAAGCTGGTGGGCAGCCCGATCCACGAGCACCGACTCACTGGGTTCCTCATCCTCACCGAGCAGTTCCGCAAGGCGGACGAGGAGACTCGGGCGCGCCTCTTCGAGTTCTGCCGCAAGCAGCTGGCCGGGCTGAACAACTGGGATCTGGTGGACACGGTGGCGCCGAAGATCTTCGGAGAGCACCTGATCGCGCACCCGGAGCTCCGGAAGATGCTGCACACCTTCGCGAGGGACTCCTCGCTGTGGAAGCGGCGCATCGCCATCATCGCGACGCAGGCCTTCATCCGGCGCGGAGACTTCGAGGACACGCTGGCGATCGCGGAGCGCCTGCTCCACGACCCGCACGATCTGATTCACAAGGCCGTGGGGTGGATGCTGCGCGAGGTAGGCGAGCGGGATCTGCCTCGCCTGGAGGATTTCCTCAAGCGCCACGCCGGAGAGATGCCGCGGACCATGCTCCGCTACGCCATCGAGAAGCTCTCTCCCCAGCGCCGCCGCTCCTTCATGGAGCGGTGAGAGCCTGTCAGCTCCGGGTTGGCGGACCGGCGGGCGGCGCATGGCACGAGCCTGTCTGACAAGCGGACGGGTTCTGCGAGAACGCCTTCGGCACGCTCGCTCGCAGGCACTGTGCTTAGCAGCAGAAGAGGCTCACTTCCGCCCGTACTTCCTCATCGCTTCCATCAGCCGGTCGTGAGGCAGGGCGAAGATGCGGATGCCGTCCGCGCCCGTCATCATGTCCGCGGCGAGCATCGCGTTGAGGATGGCCTCCTGCGTCGCCTGCACCGTGGCCTCGAAGAGGGGGTTCATTCGCTCGTTGTCGAGCGTGGAGACCGTGGCGACCGGGCCCGGCGTGGCCGGGAGCGTGGGCTGGGTCGAGAAGGCCAGGAAGAGATCCCCGGAGCCATCCTCTCCCAGTCCGCCCATCTTGCCGATGCCCAGGGGAACACGCCGGGCCATCCGCTCGAGCTGGTGCGGCAGCAGGGGCGCATCCGTCGCCACCACCACGATGATCGAGCCCATTCCCTCGGGGAAGGACGGTAGGGACGCCCCCTGCTTCGTACACGCAGGCATGTTCGTGATGAGCGCGTTCGAGGGAGGCCGATCGCCCGTCGTGCACGCCTGAAGATCCGTGATCTCCTCCCCCACCGGGACGCCTGCCACCGTGAAGTGCCGGCGCTTGCCGTAGTTGCACTGCACCAGCACCCCGATCGTGTAGCCCCCCTGCGCCTCCGGGAGCTTGCGCGAGGCGGTCCCGATCCCCCCCTTGAAGCCGTGGCAGAGCATCCCCGTCCCGCCTCCCACCGAGCCCTCCGCAACGGGCCCTCGGCTCGCGCCGTCGAGCGCCTTGAACACGTGCTCCTGCCGGACGTGGAACCCGTCGATGTCGTTCAGGAGGCCATCGTAGGTCTCCGCGACCACCGGCAGGCTGAGCTCGAAGGAACGCTCCCGCTTCACGGCCCAGGCAATCATCGCGTCGCGCACCGTCCCCACGCTGGTGGTCGTGGTGAGCAACGTGGGGCCATAGAGCAGCCCTGACTCGTTCACCCAGTGGGTGCCCGTCATCTCCCCGTTGCCGTTGAGCACGTGAGTGGCCGCGAAGACGGGCGCCGTCTCGGCCTTGCCCCGAGGCCACACCACGGTCACCCCCGTGCGCACCGGCCCCCGGCCCACCACGAGCCGGCCCTGCCCGGAGAGGACGGTGGCATGGCCGACCTCGACGCCCAGGACATCCGTGATGGCCCCCAGAGGCCCGGACTGGCCCCCAAAGGGGATGCCCAGCTCACCCGCTCGGGCCTTTGCCGGAGTGGGCGGAGCCTGCGTCGGGGTGGGCGGCGTCTTCCTCAGAGGGGCAGTCGGCGCCGTCTTCACCGGGGCAGCCTGGGCAGCAGCGCTCCCAGGCAATCCCAGGAGGAACAGGGCAAGCAGAAGGGACTCGAGTGGGCGAGAACTCATGGCCGCCCCTCCTATCAGCGGTGTAGCGTGCGCACCACGCATGCTCCCCGAGCCCCTCCGCCGCGCCATCATCTGGGCCAGTGACTTCGTCTGGGGCCCGTGGACGCTGTTCATGCTCCTGGGAGCAGGCCTCTTCCTGACGCTCCGTTACCGCTTCGTCCAGGTGCGGCTCTTCCCGGAGGCCGCGCGGACGCTGGTGCCCGCCCAGCAAGAGGGGGCCCGCGGGGCACTCTCCCCCTTTCAAGCCTTCATGACCGCCCTGGGAGCGTCCATCGGCACGGGCAACATCGCCGGTGTGGCCACGGCGGTGGTCTCCGGCGGCCCCGGCGCCGTCTTCTGGATCTGGGTCTACGGCTTCTTCGCCACCGTCATCAAGCTCACGGAGGCCATGCTCGGCATCCGCTACCGCTCCATCCAGGGCGGACACGTCTCCGCCGGGCCCATGCACTACCTCAAGGAGGGGCTCCGCTCGCCCACCCTGGCGTGGATCTACGCGCTGGTGGCGGGAGTCGCGGCGCTCACCACCACGCCCTTCACCCAGCCCAACTCCATGGCCGTGGTGCTGGAGAGCCAGTTCCGCATCCCCACCTGGGCCTCGGGAATCGGCATCGCCGTGCTGGCCTGGCTTGTCATCATCGGCGGCGTCCGCTCCATCGGCCGGGTGGCCGAGAAGCTCGCGCCCTTGAAGGTGGGCCTCTATCTGGCGGGCGGACTGTGGGTCATCCTCTTTCACGCCGGGCAGGTGCCGGAGGTCTTCGCCCTCATCTTCCGCGAGGCCTTCTCCATGGAAGGAGCCCGAGGCGGCGCGGCGGGCGTCGGGGTGATGGTCGCCATGCGCTACGGCCTGGCCCGCGGCATCTACGCCAACGAGGCCGGGTACGGCACGGCGGCGGTGGCCTACGGCAGCGCGCGCAGCGAGCAACCTGTCCAGCAGGGGCTCAACGCGGTGATGGAGGTCTTCATCGTCTCCTTCGTCACCTCCTCCATCAGCGCCCTGACGATCCTGGTGAGCGGCGTGTGGCAGTCGGGGAAGACGAGCACGGCGCTGGTCGCCTCGGCCTTCGACACGGCCCTCCCCGTGGGAGGCTGGGTGGTGGCCTTCTGCTCGTTCCTGTTCGGCTACACCACGCTCACCGGCTGGGCGTACTACGGCGAGCAGTTCCTCGAGTACATCGGGGGCAAGAGGATCACGAAGCCCTACCGCTGGGTGTACTGCGGCCTCATCTACTTCGGCGCCGTGAGCAAGCCCGAGCTGGTGTGGGCGTGGGGAGATCTGATGAACGGCCTGCAGATCTTCCCCAACATGGTGGGCATCATTGGCCTGTCCGGCGTGGTGGCAGCTGCCCTGCGAGAGCGGCAGAAGTCCCGAGCACTGGGGCCCCAGGCTCCCGGTCCCTCCAGCTCGGGCCCTCCCCTTCCTTGAGCCGCCCTCTGGTGCCTCAGGCCGCCACGGCGGCCCCCTGCACGAGCCCCTCGTAGCGCAGCGGGATGCCGTCCTCGGGAGCCAGCGTCACGTGGCGGCGAACGGGCCGGACGGGCCGGTCGTGCGCCAGCGAGAAGCGGTGGGCCGCCAGCAGTGAGCCCAGCGCCACCTTCATCTCGTAGAGGGCGAAGGCCGCGCCCAGGCAGCGCCGGGCACCACCGCCAAAGGGCATGTACTCGAAGGGAGAGAACTTCCGCTCCAGGAAGCGCTCCGGCCGGAAGCGCTCCGGCTCCGGGAAGACCGTCGGGTTGGAGTGCGCCTGGGTGATGGAGACCATCAGCCCCATGCCCGCGGGCAGCTTGTGCCCCTTCAGCGCAAAGGGAGCGCGCAGCTTGCGGTTGACGAGCGCCACCACGGGGAACATTCGCAGCGTCTCGTCGCACACCGCCCCCAGGTAGGGCAGCCGCGCCAGGGCCTCGGGCTCGGGCCGAGGGCCCAGCAGGCTCAGCTCCTGCTCCAGGCGCTCCTTCGCCCCGGGGGTGCGGTGGAGCCAGTACACGGCCCACGCCATGCCGATGGCCGTGGTCTCGTGCCCGGCGACGAGCAGCGTGCGCAGCTCGTCCTTCAGCTCCGCGTCGGACAGGGGCGGGCCCGCCTCGTCTCGCGTGGCCAGGAGCAGGGAGAGGATGTCCTCGCGCTGCTGGCTGTCCGCACGACGGAGCCCGATCTGCTCCGTCAGCAGCCCGTCCAGGGCCTCTGCGCTCCGCTGGAAGCGCGCCCAGGGGCCTCTTCCGCCGAAGGAGCGCCGCAGCGGCGGGGCCATCGCAATGGGGAGCGTATAGGACTGGCCATAGGCCGTGATGACCTCCTTGAAGCGCCGCACCCGCTCCGCCTCGTCGACGCCGAAGACCGCACGGATGATGATCTCCAAAGAGATGGCCTGCGTCTTCTCCAAGGCCACCAGCGAGTCCCCCGGGCGCAGCCCCTCCAGGGTGCGCAAGACGATCTCCTGCATCCGAGCGCCGTAGGCCCTCATTCTCTCGCCGTGAAAGGGGGGCATCAGCAGCCGCCGCTCCCGCTTGTGGCGCTCTCCGCTGATCAGCAGCATCGAGTTCAAGCCGACCAGGGGCTCGAGCACCGAGCGCGACAGCGGCTCGAAGATCTCCGGGTCCGCGGAGAAGATCTCCCGCACTCCCTCCGGATCTCCGGTGACAGCGACCGTGCCCATGGGCAGCTGGGCCAGGTAGGGATCGCCATAGCGCTGAATGCACTTGCGGACGAAGCCCGCGGTGTCCTTGAGGAAGTGAATCGACTGGAGCACCTTGGTGCGTGGCCCTCGAAGGGATAGGGACATGCGGGGACCTCGTGGTTCGACAGGAGCGAGAAGGATAGCCGCCCTCTCGCCCCGATACGACCTGCCGCGCCTCTACCCCGCGCGCCGCCGCCGGACCGAGCGGCGCATGCCGTCCAGCCAGCGGCCATGCACCCGCGCCGCCCGGGCCCGGACCAGGATGCGTCCCCCTGCGCCCAGCCGCTCCTCCACCGTGAGGCCGAGATCACCAGCCACCTCGTCCGCTGCCATCGCGCCGGTGAGGGCGGCGCCCTCCATGTAGCCCTGCGCGTCCAGGCTGGTGTGCTCGCCACAGAAGTGGAGGTTGCCCACCCGCTCGATCTCCGCACCCGCGATCGTCGTGAACTGACCCACTTTGTATGCGGAGTAGCTGCCCAGCGTGAGCGGGTAGCTCGGCCAGTGCATGCGCGCCACGGCGCCATTGGCCGCGGCCTTCACGCCCGGGAAGACGCGATCGAAGCTGTCGAGGAACTCCACCGCCTTCTGCTCGGGGGTGCCTTCTCCGAGCGACAGGCCCTTCTGGCCTCCCGTGTACTGGGTGATGATGCCGGCGGTACCCGGCTGCTGGCGGCTGGTCTCCCAGGTCTGATCATAGCCGGTGTCCGCGTAGGTGCTCCCCTCTGAGAGGTGCTGCGCCTGGCGCCACGGACGCGAGGAGAAGCCCACCATCAGCTTCGTGTTCGTGCCGTACCCCAGCTCCGTGATGGCCTTGCGCTTCACCGCTGGTAGCTCCACCTGGAGATCCACCTGCCTCAGCAGGGTGAACGGCAGCGCAAGCACCACATGGTCCGCCTTCACCTCCCGGGTGCCACCAGGCGTGGAGAAGGTGAGCCGGTAGCGGAGATCGGACAGCTCCTTCACCGCCACCAGCCGATGCTCCAGCTGGAGCTGCTCGGGATCCAGCCGCTCCGCCAGCCGGCGTGGGAAGACATCGTTGCCCTCCTTCGCGTGGAAGCGCTCGTCGGATTCACCGAAGAGCTCCAGCCGGGTGGTGTCGGTGGAGATGAAGGTCAGCAGGTTGAGGCTGTTGCACTCGTCCGCCTCGAGGCCGAACTCACCCACGTAGGCCAGCTCGATGAGCCGGCGCACGGGATCTGTCGCCGGGATGTCCGCGCTGTCCAGCCACGCGCTCAGCGAGAGCTGGTCCAGCGCCTCGGCCCCATTGGGTATCTGATAGGTGACGTACTCCTCCGGATCCAGCAGCGACTCGAGCGCCGCGTCCACGCGCTCCGCGATGGGCGCGAAGCCCTGGAGGATCTCCTCCTCGGTGAGCCTCCGCCCGCCGAAGAAGGCCACCAGCTGGGACAGGTTCGGATCCTCCTGCGCGTAGTCCAGCAGCTCGATCTCCAGCTCCTGGGCCAGGTCGTGCATGGTGAGGTGGCCGGTGTCGATGAGCTCTCCGCCCAGCTCTGCGTGCTGGCCGTCGGGGAAGACGTCCCGCACCGTGAACATGCGCCCACCCACTCGAGACGAGGCCTCGTAGACCTGGGCCGTGACGCCGAGCTGCTTCAACCGGTGCGCGCAGTGCAGCCCGGCCATCCCTCCGCCCACGATCGCCACGGTCTCCGACTCTTCTCCGCAGGCCGAGAGCATGGCGGCTCCCGCCACTCCCGTGGAGAGTTGGAGGAATGCTCGACGATCGAAGCGCGCGCGCTCACGGTGCTGTGCGGCATATTCGGGCACAGGCAGGCCCGCGGCGGCAGCTCGCCGAGCGGTGCGCAGTGCACGCAGGACGAAGTTCATCAGCTGGGTACGCGCCATCAGATTCCTCGAGATGTTGGGGGGGGACCCGAACTCTGACACCTCACGGAGGGAGGCGTATCGGTCGGGTGGACACGCGTGTCGGACGCCCCGCCGCACTCCGCTACCTCGGGGTCTGAGAAATGGCGAAAAACATCGCAGGGTGGCTGGGGTGCTGCAGCTGGGGGCCTCCTGGCCTGTATGCTCTGGGAAGGCGTGTAACCTCGAGCCGTGTTCATCCGTAGAGTCCCATGGAGGCACTGCCATGAAGCCAGCCCTGAATGTCGAAGCTCCCGCCGCCCGGCGGCTCCCAGTGGACGGGATGGCGCCCACCCACGTGGAGACTGCCACCTTCGCGGTGGGTTGATTCTGGGGACCTGACGCCCGGTTCGGGTGTCTTCCTGGAGTGGTTCGGACCCGCGTGGGCTACACCGGAGGGACCCAGCCCGATCCCACCTACCGTCGCCTCGGGGACCACACGGAGTCCTTCCAGATCGACTACGACCCCACGCGGATCTCCTATGAGACGCTGCTGGGGTCCTTCTGGAAGGAGATCGATCCCACCGAGCGTCCGTACAGCCGCCAGTACATGTCCGCCGTGTTCTACGCAGACGAGGCGCAGAAGCGGCTGGCGCTCGCGACCGGGAGGCAGGCCGTGGCGGGAAAGAGCGGGCCCCTGCTCACGCCCGTCCTCCCACTGGGCACCTTCTACCGGGCCGAGGACTACCACCAGAAGTACTACCTGCGCCGGTACACAGCCCTGATGCACGAGCTCGCGGGCTACAGCGAGCGGGAGTTCGAGGACTCCACGGTCGCCATGTGGCTCAACGCCTGCGTGGACGGCCACTGGAAGCAGGAGGACCTGGAGGCCGAACTCGAGCGCCTCGGGCTCTCGGAGGCGGCTCGGCTGCAGATGCGGCGGCTCGTTCAGGCGGCCCTGGGGCACCGCCGCCGCTGAGGGCGAGGGCGGGCACCAGACCCGGTGTGCCGTCCTGCGGCGGAATCAGGTGCGGCTCGAGCCTCTCCGGCGGCGCGCCGCCAGGTACCGCGCCAGGCCCAGGAACAACCAGGGCCAGAGCACCACAGCGGGGGCAGCCTGGCAGCCACAACCACTGTCCGGATTTTCACCGGGTGGTGGCGTTGTGTTGCCCGCGTCGGGTGCCTCTCCAGGTCCCGCATCGACCCTCGGACCCGCATCCGGCGGATCGTCCGGCCCGGCGTCCACGCTCGCGTCCGGCATCTCTTCCGGGCCTGCGTCCGGCACCTCCTCCGGGCCTGCATCCACACCGGCATCCGGCGGCTCTCCCGAGCCTGCATCCACACCGGCATCCGGCGGCTCTCCCGAGCCCGCATCCACACCCGCGTCCACACCTGCGTCCGGCACACCTGCATCCGGTGGACCGGGAATCGGGAGCGATGACCGGGCGATGTAGATGGCCGTCCCCCACTCCACCTGATCATTGTCCTGAGGCGCGAGCCCAGCGACGAAGGCAACGTCTCCCCGCGAGTTGATCATCGGAGAGCCGGCAAACACGGGATTGGCAGGCGTCTCCTGGTCCACGCGAGCCGTTCCCAGATCCGAGGGGAGGAGCTGATGCTCGCTCACCACGCGCTTCATCTCCTGCCCATCATGCACCCACACGGCACGCAGGCCCGCGCTGTCGATGGCTCGGAAGACGACCAGTCCGCTGTCATTCATATCGGGAGGAAAGAACTCCATGTCGCGGATGCCATTCTGCCCATCCTGCGCGAGCACCCTCAGCGCGGTGCCATCCCACAGCCAGAGCGTGACGCGGTTCGCCTGGTTCGCGTCCTTGGCCGTGCCCAGGAAGGCAAGCTGCCCGTTGTTGTTGAGGGCAGGTGCCACCGACGCGAAGCGGAAGATGGGAGAGGAAGGATCCCGCCCTCGCGACTGGGCGATGCGCGTCGACGTCCCACTCGCGTTGAAGATCCGGAGCTCCTGGAAGTACTCGCCGGAGGCGGGAGCGAGATCTCCCACGCCCGCCATCTGTCCCCGGTCGTTGAGGGTGGGCGAGTAGAGAAACTCGTAGGGGCTCGTTCCATCGAGCGTCTTCTCCTTGGCCAGGAACTTCGCCTCGAAGCCCGTGCCCTTGGGAGACACCACGACGTAGGCCCTGAAGCCCGAGATGGTGGCGCGGAACCCCATCTGTCCTGACTCATTGAGCCACAAGGAGCTCCAGTCCGTGGCGCCGACGGGCTCTCGGATGATGCGGACCTGGCTCGGCGTCGTGGCCTTCAGCAGGTAGATGCCGTTGTTGGTGGCGGTGGCCGCGCCGGTGACGGCAAACGCGATGTTCGCGTCCGAGTTGAGGCCCGGATCTCCCAGGAGCGTGTCCTCCCCGAGCTCCGGGAGCAGGTAGATGCGGCTGCCCTGGCCGCTCCTTCCCCACCACACGGCCCTGCGGCCCTCGGGGGTGATGGAGAACCGGAAGGCGACCTGTCGATCCTGGGTGATGGGGACATGGAGACTGCCCGGGAGCAGGTTGCCCGGATCCACGTTGTAGGCGCCACCCGGGTTCCCCAGGAGGTTGGTCCGCGCCTGGAGCTGAAAGGTGTAGTTCGGCAGCTCCGCCCAGGCCGGCACCGCCAGCGTGAGCATCGCGAGCACTGCCCACGCACCCTGTCCTCTCACGGAGGGTTCCCGGAACTGTCTCTGCCTCGCTTCACTCATGGATGCACCTCTCGTTGCCCTCAGGCCCTGCAACGTACCACTGGCCGATAGGCCCTGTTCGAGGGGCTCAGCGCGGCTTGGAGGCTCGCCGGAGTGCGTTACAGGCGGGGGCGAGTCCCAGCTCACAGCCTCTCTGGAACAGCGACTTCGCGCGCTCCGGGTTCCTCTCCACCCCATTGCCCTGCATGTGGGCGAAGCCCAGGTTGAGGCACCCTCCCGGCATGGCCGCGTTGCAGGACTTCTCGAAGAGGGCCACGGCCTTCTTCTGGTCCTGTTTCACGCCGGTGCCCGTCATATAGGACACGCCGAGCGTGCTGCACGCGGACATGTTCCCCTTCTCGCAGCCCTTGTCGAGGAACGTGGCAGCGCGCTCCGGGCTCTTCTCCACGCCGGTGCCGCGCGAGTAGGCGAGCCCGAGGCTGAAGCAGCCATCGGCATGGCCCGCGCTGCAGGCCTTCTCATAGTAGGAGGCAGCCTTCACCGGATCCTGCGGCGCATGGAGCCCCGTGCTGTGGGCCAGCCCCAGGTTGAAGCAGCCCTTCGGATCGTTCGCCTTGCAGGACTTCTCGAAGAGGGCCACCGCCTGATTCGGGTCCCGCTTCACCCCCTGCCCCTCCGCATAGGCGATGCCGAGGTTGTTGCACGCGTCCAGGTGCCCCTTGTCGCAGGCTTTCTGGAAGAAGGTGGCAGCGCGAGCGTCGTCCTTCGTCACGCCCCCGAGCCCCTGCTGGTAGACCAGCGCCAGGTTGAAGCACTCCCCCGCGTCGCCCTTCTTGCAGCCCTTCTCGTGGGCCTGCGCCTGGCGGGAGAGCTCCTCCTTCCCGAAGAAGGCCTCCGCCTTCGAGGCCTCTTGCTGCGCGGCGCCGCGCGTGGCCAGCAGGACGATGGCCAGGCAGAGGCCGCTCACCCATGAGCGCCGACCTCCCCCGGTTCCAGAGCGAAGCATGTGACACACCTCCCGGGCCTGCGGCCCGTTGTGGAAGAGCGGTAGCGCCAGGGAGCATAGTTCAAGCGGAGTACGAAACCGGACCTTCGGCTCCGGCCGCTTTGTCGGGCGACGGGCATCCGCTGGGGAATCTCGTCTCGAACCTGTTCATCGGCGGAGAAGAGTCCGAGTCCGGCCTGGATTTGTGCGGGGCCGTGCTCCAGCAATGCACGGCGCATCGCTCGCCTCGGGCGGTGGTCGCGCCTTGCACCGAGGAGGTACCCGTGTCATTCCCGCTTCTCAAGACCCGCTGGCTGTGGCCCTGTCTTGTCTCTCTGGGGCTCTTGGCCTCGGCGTGTGCTGAAGAACCCACCCTGGAATCCCAGAGTCCCGAGAGCGAGGGCTCCACTGCCGAGAACCCCGCCGCGCTGAGCACTGCGGGCCGCTACATCATTCGATACAAGAACTCGATCGGGCTCCGGAGCGAGCGAGGCCTTGCCGCACTGGAGAAGCAGGGCGCACAGGTGAAGGTGGAGCTGGGGCCGCAGAACGCGGTGGCCGCCCAGCTGAGCTCCTCGCTGCTGGCCTCTCTGCGAGGCAACCCGGACATCGAGTCCATCGAGCCGGATCCCGTGCGTGTCCCCCTGGCGCAGCAGATGCCCTTCGGCATCGACATGGTGCAGGCGCCGCTGGTGTGGCCGCAGGGCTCGGCGACGAGCCGCAAGGTCTGCATCATCGACTCAGGGCTCTACGTGGCCCACGAGGACATCCAGGACGGCAGCGTCTCCGGGTATCCGTCCGACTGGAGCACCGACGGCTGCGGCCACGGCACGCACGTGGCCGGCACCATCGCCGGGCTGAACAACACGCTGGGCGTGGTGGGCGTCAACCCGAATGGCATCTCGCTCTACATCGTGAAGATCTTCGGGAACGACTGCAGCGCTTCGTTCGGCTCCTCCATCGTGGATGCGCTCAACCGCTGCAAGGCGAACGGCGCCAACGTGGTGAGCATGAGCCTGGGGGGCCAGTTCCCCAGCTCCACCGAGCGCGATGCGTTCCAGGCCGCCTTCAACGAGGGCGTGCTCTCCATCGCGGCGGCCGGAAACAGCGGGGACACCTCCTACAGCTACCCGGCCTCCTACCCCTCGGTCATCTCGGTGGCGGCCATCGACGCCAGCAGGCAGGTGGCCTCGTTCTCCCAGCGGAACGATCAGGTAGACGTGGCCGCTCCCGGTGCGGGCGTGCTCTCCACGTGGCCGGCTCAGGAGAACTCTTCGGTCAGCGTGAGCGGTGTCAGCTACGTGGCCAATGGCCTCGACGGCTCCAGGCGCACCACGGGCGTCACGGCTCCGCTGGTGGACGGCGGCCTGTGCGACAGCGCCGGGAGCTGGAGCGGGCAGATGGTGCTCTGTGAGCGCGGCACCACCACCTTCGCGGACAAGGTCAGCAACGTGCAGCGCGGCGGCGGTGCGGGCGCCATCATCTTCAACAACGTCCCGGGCTCGTTCAAAGGGGGGCTCGGGCAGGGCACGAGCACGATTCCGGCGCTCTCGATCTCCCAAGAGGATGGCCAGTTCCTGCGGGCCAACCGCCTCGGGACCTCGGCGACGGTGGTCAGCCAGGTGACCAAGCCGGCCAGCGGCTACGAGCTCCTGGACGGTACCTCCATGGCCACGCCGCACGTGTCCGGGGTGGCGGCGCTCGTCTGGAGCGTCAACCCCGCGTGGACGAACACGCAGATCCGGCAGGCGCTGGAGAGCACGGCGCAGGATCTCGGCACCGCGGGGCGGGACAACTCCTACGGGCACGGGCTGGTGCAGGCCAAGGCGGCGCTCGACTTGCTGATGGGCAGCGGCAATGGCGCGCCCACGGCCGCATTCTCCCACTCCTGCACGGATCTCAGCTGTGGCTTCACGGATGGCAGCACGGACGCAGACGGCACCCTCACCGGCTGGAGCTGGAGCTTCGGCGATGGCACCACCTCCAGCGCGCGCAACCCCAGCCACACCTACGCGGCCGCGGGCCTGTACTCGGTGTCACTGACCGTGACCGATGACGACGGGGCCAGCCACACGGTGACGAGCACCGTGAACGCCGGCAACGTGGCGGTTATCGAGCTCGAGGCGGAGGCCTACGCCCTCGGCACTTTCCTGCACGGTGTGGACCTGTACTGGTCGGGAGCCACGGGGACGAACGTGGACCTCTACCGGAACGAGAGGAAGGTGACGACCACCGCCAACGATGGGTACCACGGGGATTGGATCTGGTTTCCGACGGGCTCGTCCTACACCTACAAGGTCTGCCAGACGGGCAGCACGACGACCTGCTCCCCCACGGTGACGGTGACGGCCAGCGCCATGCCGTAGGCGAGCCAGGCATCGGGCCGGGTGCCCCAGACTGGGGCACCCGCCCTCTCAGCAATCCTGTGGCTCAGTCTCGGCGGTAGAGCGTCATCACACACGCGCCGCCCAGCCCCAGGTTGTGCTGGAGGGCGATGCGCGCATCCTCCACCTGGCGCTGCTCAGCCTGGCCCCGGAGCTGCCACACCAGCTCCGTGCACTGGGCCAGCCCCGTGGCGCCCAGCGGGTGCCCCTTGGAGAGCAGGCCGCCCGACGGGTTGGTGACGAACTTCCCGCCGTAGGTGTTGTCCCCGTCCCAGATGAACTTCTCGGCCTCACCCTCCTTGCACAAGCCGATCGCCTCGTAGGTGAGCAGCTCGTTGGCCGTGAAGCAGTCGTGCAGCTCCACCACGTCCACGTCCTCGGGGCCGATCCCGGCGCGCTCATACAGCTGCTTCGCCGCCTTCGCCGCCATGTCGAAGCCCACCATCTTGATCATGCTCTCCTCGAAGCTCGAGGGCAGATCCGTGGTCATGCTCTGCGCGGCGATGTAGACCGGCTTCGAGATGCCGTGCTTGCGCGCGAACTCATCCGAGCACAGCACTACCGCCGCCGCGCCACAGGTGGGCGGACAGCACTGGTAGCGCGTGAGCGGATCGAACACCTCCTCGGAGGCGAGGACCTCCTCCACCGTGAGCGGCTGGTTGAACAGCGCGTACGGGTTCTTCGAGGCGTGCTTGCGCGCCTTCTCCGAGATCTTCGCGAACGTCTCCCGCTTCGTCCCGTACCTCCACTGGTACTCGCGGCCCGCGCCACCGAACATCTGCGCCGTCAGCGGCCCGCTCGCAAACCCCTGCGTCCGGTTCAGCACGTCCACGTGCCGCTCGACCGGGTTCACCCGGTCATCGTACTTCGCGCCCAGCGCGCCCTTCTCCATCTTCTCGAAGCCGAGCGCCAGGACGCACTCGGCCAGGCCGCCCTCTATGGCCTGCCGCGCCAGGTAGAGCGCGGTGGAGCCCGTGGAGCAGTTGTTGTTGACGTTGATGACCGGAATGCCCGTCAGCCCCAGCCCGTACACGGCCCGCTGGCCGCACGTGCTGTCGCCGTACACGTACCCGACGAAGGCCTGCTCGATCTCCTCGTAGCGGATCCCGGCATCCTGCAGCGCGGCGCGGCCCGCCTTGGCCGCCATCACGTCGTACTCCTCGCTCGCCCCCGGCTTGGCGAACTTGATCATGCCCACACCGGCGACATTGACTCGACGACCCATGACTCGTCTCTCTTTCGTGATGCGCGTCAGACCAGATTCTTGAGGAACCCCAGCCGGTGGGCGACCCGGACATCCCCATCCACCCTCAGCTTACTCCGCTGAAACAGCTCCCGAGCAGCCGTGCCCTTGGCCAGAGCCAGCAGAGCCTCGTCGGCCAGCGTCAGCGTTGCCGTGGCTCCAGCCTGCGTCCCCTCGGACACGCTGCCGGGAGCGGAGCGGAGATCCACCACCCAGGCGCTCTCGGGGGAGGTGAGCTTGAACTGGACGAGGGCGCCCACCTCAGCAGCCAGCTCGGGGCTCTTCGCCAGGCGCTCTCGCAGCGCCTTGAAGATGGCGGGAGCAGACGCCGGGCCGCTGCTCTTCGAAGCCTCCCCCTTGGGCGCGTCCGCCTTCGGAACACTGGCCGGATCGATCTTCGTGAGGAAGTTCAGCTTCTGGGACGCCATCACGTTGCCGGAGACCTTGAGCTTGCCACCGAAGTACAGCTTCTGCGGATCGGCCTTGCCCGAGGTCATCGCCATGAAGTCAGCGTCCGTCAGCTCCAGGGTGCAGTCCGCCTTGCCCACCGCGCCCTGCGCCACGCTCCCCTGCCCGTTCTTGAGGTCCAGCGTCCAGGAGCTCTCCGGCTGGGTCAGCTTGAACAGGTAGACATTGGCCACCTTGCCCACCAGCTCCGGGTGCTTCTGCACGTAGTGGCCGATGGCCGCGAACACGTCCGCGCTGGCACTGCCCTGACCCGCGGCCGGAGCAGCGGCGGCAGGCGCCTGGGCCTCGGCCTTGGGCGCCGCGGAGGGCTTGGGCAGCTCGGTGTGCAGCTCGATGGCGGCGTTGCTGATCACCACCCTGTTGCGCTCAAGCACCTTGCACCGGAAGAGGATCCGCGAGTCGGACTCCTTCCACATCTCGGTCTGCAGCGTCTCGCCCGGGAAGACGGACTCGGCGAAGCGGACCTTGATGCTCTTGAAGTAGCGCGCATCACTGTCGCGGAAGGACTTGAGCACGTGCCGCACCACGTGGCCGAAGGTGCACAGGCCGTGGAGGATCGGCTTGGGGAAGCCGAACGTGCCGGCGAACTCGGGATCGGCGTGCAGTGGGTTCCAGTCCCCGGACAGCCGATAGAGCAGCGCCTGGTTCTCGGAGGTCTTCTCGGCTACCACGGCGTCCGGCTCGCGCTCCGGCGGCACGTTGACGTCGCTCGCGGGGCCGCGGTCGCCGCCCCAGCCGCCGGCGCCCCGGACGAAGATGGTCATCTCGTTGCGGACCAGCTCCTCGCCGGTGTCCGCATCGAAGGTCCGGATGTCGGTGACGACGAGAGCGTTCTTCCCCTTGTCGAAGATGTCCTTGATCTTCCCCTTGTGGCGCAGCTTCGCGTGCGGGGGCAGCGGCCGGAGCAGCTCGGTGTACTGCTCGCCGTGCAGCACGCGATCCAGGCCGTAGTTCAGTCCCGGCGCCTGCTTGCCCTCGGCCACCAGCTTGAGGACGGCGTTCACTGCGGGGACCACGGCATAGCTCGGCAGGGCCTGGAAGCCCTCCGAGTGGTTCTCGTAGACGAACCGCAGCTCCTTGGGGTTGAGCGGATCGCGCGCCGCGCCCACACCCAGCGCGTAGAGCGAGAGATCGCGCTCGTCATACGCCGTGGTGATGGGCGGGAACTCGAAGCCCAGGGCAGCGTCGACGTCGATGAGCTCATTGCCACCCCGGCTCTTGGTGCCGAGGTTCTCCATCACCGGCTGCGTCGCCTCGGCGACGTCCGCGGGGAAGGTGGCCTTCCCGAAGTCGGTGAGCCGCTCCCAGTTATTCTGGACGAGCTCGGGGGTGATGTTGCGCCCCAGCTTGAAGCGGACGCCCTCGGTGCGCTGCCAGCGGAGCTTCGACATGAAGCCGCCGCCCACCTCGAACAGCCCGCCATTCTCCTGGCTGTCCTCGTGGCACAGCACAGCAACCAGGGGGCTCACGTACTCGGGCTTGAGCGCCTCGGTGACTTCCTTGGGGAGGATGGTCTCCGTGAGCCGCGAGCCGGCAATGGGGGCGACTACGTTGACGAAGACGTTCTTCTTGGCGCCCTCGTGCGCCAGCGTGCGGGCGAAGCCCACCAGGCCCAGCTTGGCCGTGCTGTAGTTGGCCTGACCGAAGTTGCCGTAGAGGCCGGCCGCGGACGAGGTGAAGATGATGCGGCCATAGCCAGCGTCGCGCATGTGCGGCCAGGCGGCATGGGTGACGCGGAAGGCGCCGAGCAGGTGGACGCGGTAGATGAGTTCCCAGTCCTGCTCCGTCATCTTGTGGAAGGTGGTGTCGCGCAGGATGCCGGCGTTGTTGATGACGATGTCCACGCGCTTGAAGTGATCGAGCGCCGCCTGGACGATCTTCGCGCCCTCCTCCACCGAGTCGTAGTTGGCCGCGGCCTCGCCGCCAGCAGCCTTGATCTCGGCGACGACCTTGTCGGCTGCCTCCGAGGACTTGCCGCCTCCGGTGGCGGAGCCTCCCAGATCGTTGACGACGACCTTGGCACCGCGGCTGGCCAGCAGCAGCGCGTGTGCACGCCCCAGGCCCTGTCCAGCGCCGGTGACGATTGCGACCCTTCCATCGAAGCGAAGTTCGTTGGCCATTGATTTTCCTGTCAATGCGTCAGGACGGTTCTGACAGCCAGCCGGGCGAGCGTCAACCGGGCCCCCCGAATGGAAGATTTCACGGAGGGTGTCAGAGAATGAGCAGGGGTACCGCCCTCTCGCCTCACGGCGCTGAGGCCGAACCACAGTATGCTCGAGCAGGAAGACTTCGAGCTGGCAGGAGGTTACCCACTGTCATGATCAAGGTACGTCCGACAGCCGTGGCCGGATCGTTCTACCCGGGAGACCGGGATCGGCTCGCCGCCACCGTGGACGGGCTCCTCGCCAGTGCTCCCCAAGGGACGGGGAAGGCTCCCAAGGCGCTCATCGTTCCCCACGCCGGTTACCAGTACTCGGGGCCCATCGCCGCCTCGGCCTATGCCCGGCTCCGGGGTGCCTCCTCCTCCCTTCGCCGCGTGGTGCTGCTGGGCCCCGCGCACCGCGTCCATCTTCGGGGCCTGGCGCTCCCGGATGTGGAAGGGCTGGCGACGCCGCTCGGCATTGTCCCGGTGGACGAGGAAGGGGCGGCCGTCGTGTCCCGGCTCTCCCAGGTCACCTCCTCCGCACTGCCACACGCCCAGGAGCACTCCCTGGAGGTGCAGCTCCCCTTCCTCCAGCGCGTCCTCCCTGGCGTCCCGTTGGTGCCGCTCGTGGTGGGCTCCGCCAGCGCCGAGCAGGTTGCGGAGGTCATCGAGCAGCTCTGGGAGCGCGAGGACACGCTCGTCCTGGTCAGCTCGGATCTCTCGCACTACCTCCCCTACGACGAGGCGCGCGCGGTGGACCGCGAGACGGCCGACCGCATCCTGGCGCTCGACGCCGAGCACCTCGACACCGAGCAGGCCTGCGGGGCCATTCCCATGAGCGGCCTGCTGCTCGCGGCCCGGCGCCGTGGCCTGCGGGCTCAGGAGCTCGACCTGCGCAACTCGGGCGACACCGCCGGTGACCGCTCCCAGGTGGTCGGCTACGGTGCATTCGCCTTCGACACGCCCCAGGAGACCGCATGATGCGTGGCCCGACGCTGCTCGCCCTCGCCCGCGCCGCCGTGGATGAGTCCCTCGATGGCCCGCAAGTCGAGGTGCCCTCACAGCCCTGGCTGGCTGAGCCCGGGGCCTGCTTCGTGACGCTGCGCAAGGAAGGCGAGCTGCGCGGCTGCATTGGCAGCCTCGAGGCCCACCGATCGCTGGCGGCGGATCTCATCGACAACGCCCGGGGCGCCGCCCACCGCGATCCGCGCTTCTCTCCGCTCCAGCGCAATGAGCTGGACGTCGTCCGCTTCGAGGTGAGCCTGCTGTCACCGCTCGAACAACTGGAGGTGAAGACGGAGGCAGCGGCCATCGCAGCGCTGCGCCCAGGCCTGGATGGGGTGCTCTTGCAGTGGGGGCCCTACCGCGGGGTCTTCATCCCCAAGATGTGGAAGCAGCTGCCGGATCCGTTTGAGTTCCTCGCCTTCCTGCGCCGCAAGGCGGGCCTGTCGCCCGAGGCATGGTACCCGGGCACGCAGCTGTGGCGCTTCACCGCCGAGGATTGGGTAGAGCCCGACCTGCGCAGTTGAGCGCCTGTACTCCAGCGGACGTCCCACGACTGGGACAGATGCCATGGCGTGGGGAATCCCCACCTTATGAGCCGCCATGGATCTGTCCCGTTCCTCACAGGTATCGCCCCGGACCGTCTGGACGGTGGGGTTGCATGCGCTGGCCATCGCGGCGCTGGGGCTGGTGCTCTACCGTCTGCGCCCGATGCTGGCGCTCCTGGCCGTGTCGCTGATGATGGTGCTGGCGCTGGAGCCGCTGGTGGGCCTGTTCGAGAGATGGGGGCTCAAGCGCGGCTGGAGCGTGATGCTGTCGCTGATCTCGCTCCTGGGCCTCTTCACGCTGATCGCGCTCTCCGTCGTCCCCATGCTGGTGGATCAGGTGAGCCACCTCGTGGAGGCGCTTCCCGGCTTCGTCACCCAGGTGCGAGACTCGGCATGGCTGCGCTCGCTCGACGAGCGCTTCAGCGTGTTGGAGTCCCTGGAGCGCGAGCTGCCGAGGGTGTCCGGGACGATCGCAGGCCCGGTGATCGGGGTGCTCAGCTCCTCGCTGGGAGTGCTCGTCACGGGGATCACCGTGCTCACCCTCACCGTCTTCGGGCTGCTCGCAGGTGAGCAGCTCTTCGAGCAGGGGATCCTCTGGATCCGGCCGGACCGGCGTCCGGAGCTCCGGGAGCTGCTGCTGGACATGAACCGGGCGGTGAGCGGCTACCTCGTGGGGGTGTTCCTCATCTGCGCGCTGGGGGCCGTGGTGACGGGCACCGTCACCTGGGCGCTCGGCGTCCCCTACTTCCTGGCGCTCGGGCTCATGTACCTGGTGCTCGGGTTCATCCCGTACATTGGCAGCCTGCTGGTGGCCCTCACCGTCTCGCTGACCACGCTGGCGACGGTGGGCTTCCGGCGCGCGCTGATCGCGCTGGCCCTGTTCCTCATCTACCAGCAGATCGAGGGCAACGTGCTCCAGCCGCTCATCCAGCGGCGGACACTGAAGATGAACCCGCTGCTCATCGCCATCGTCGTCATCGCGGGAGCCCTGGGGATGGGGGTGCTCGGCGCCGTGCTGGCGCTGCCGCTGGCCGCGGCGCTCCAGGTCCTCCTCCAGCGGGTCCAGGAGCAGCGCAACCGCCAGTGGGCTCGCGAGCTCCCGGCCCCGGCACCTGCGCCAGCAGCACCGCCCCCGAGCGACGACACCGAGGAGCCGCTGCACCACTGAGCCGCGCTCCGTCAGACCGACACTGTCTCGAGGCTCCTCGTCGCCTCGGCGCTCACCGTCCTTGGGCAACTCGCGGCGTTGAGGCAGCATCGGTCTATGTCCGTCCTTGCAGATCTGCGCGCCCGCCGTGAGGCCCTCATTCGAGAACACTTCGAGTCGGAGAACCGCCACGACTTCGATGCGACGCTGGCGACGTTCCACCACCCTCGCTACGAGCTCGTCGCCACGGGTGACGTGTACGACGGGCCCAACGAGGTGATGCGGTACTTCAAGGAGTCGCGCGGGGCGT
>NZ_DASPHO010000887.1:0-11639 GCF_035629615.1 Hyalangium sp.
GCCGGAGCGGGGACGAAGAACCTGATCGAGCTGTTGATCCACCAGGCTCAGCAGGCGGGCTCGAAGGCCGCCGTCACCCACAAGCGGGAAGGGAAGTGGCAGGACGTCACCTGGAACCAGGTGCTCGAGCAGGTGAAGACGCTCTCCTCGGCGCTCGTGGCCCAGGGCATCAAGCCCGGCGATCGCGTGGCCATCTTCGCCAACACCACGCTGCAGTGGGTGGTGTGCGACATGGCCATCTCCGCCGCGCACGCCATCACGGTGCCCATCTACAACTCCAACACCCCGGACGAGTGCCGCTACATCCTCAACCACTCCGAGAGCACGCTGCTCTTCGTGGACAATGACGAGAAGGACGCCAAGCAGCTCGGGCGGCTCTCCCGCGTCCGCCAGCGGCTCGGCGACTGTCCCAACCTCAAGAAGATCGTCGTCTTCGAGGGCGCGGCCAACGGGGACCGGGAGATGTCACTCTCGGACCTGCTGGCGCTGGGAGAGGCGGCCGAGAAGGCTCAGCCCGGCGCCTTTGACGAGCGGGCCAAGGCCGTGAAGCCGGACGACACCTGGGGCTTCATCTACACCTCGGGCACCACGGGCGATCCCAAGGGCGTGATCCTCACGCACGGCAACTGGTCGTACCAGGCGGAGATTGCGCGGATCATTGGCCTGATGGATCCCAATGACTCGGTGATGCTGTTCCTGCCGCTGGCGCACTCGTTTGCGCAGGTGGTGAAGGCGTCGTGGCTGGGCATGGGCTTCCGGCTCATGTTCGCCGAGTCGGTGGAGAAGCTGCTGCCCAACCTGGCGGAGGCCCATCCCTCCGTGCTCCCCGCGGTGCCGCGCGTCTTCGAGAAGGTGTACAACAACGTGGTGGCCAACGGCTCGGCGGCGCCGGGCCTCAAGGGCAAGCTGTTCCGCTGGGCCTTCCGGCTCTTCGACGAGTACGTCGAGGCGAAGATGCAGGGCCGCGAGTACAGCTCGCTGGGCTTCTCGCTGGCGCAGGCCTTGGTGTTCAAGAAGGTGCGCGCCACGCTGGACGAGAGGCTGGGCGGCAAGATGCGCCTGTTCGTCTCCGGTGGTGCGCCGCTCTCCAAGAAGATCGCCTACTTCTTCGAGCTGCTCGGCTTCAAGGTGCTGGAGGGCTACGGCCTCACGGAGACCTCGGCGCCCTGCACCTGCAACCGGCCGGAGAAGATCAAGATCGGCACCGTGGGCCTGGCGCTGCCCGGCACCGAGCTGAAGATCGCCTCGGATGGCGAGATCCTCGTGCGCGGCCCGTGCGTGATGAAGGGCTACTACAAGAACCCCACCGCCACCGCGGAGGTGCTGGAGTCGGACGGCTGGTTCCATACCGGGGACATCGGCGAGCTGGACACGGATGGCTCCCTGCGCATCACCGACCGCAAGAAGGACATCATCGTCACCGCGGGCGGCAAGAACGTAGCGCCGCAGAACCTCGAGAACACGCTCAAGAACTTCCCGCTCATCAGCCAGGCCATGGTCTACGGGGACAAGCGGCCGTACCTGGCGGTGCTCATCACCGTGACGGAGGAGGTGGCCAAGAAGCTCCTGGCCGAGCAGGGCGTCCAGATCGGCGAGTACGCGGAGCTGGGCAAGCGGCCGGAGATCCGCGCCGCCGTCCAGGACATCATCGCCAAGGTCAACTCCGAGCAGCCGCCCTACAGCAGTCTCAAGAAGTTCGAGATCATGGACGCGGACTTCACCCAGGAGAGTGGCGAGCTGACGCCGACGCTGAAGGTGAAGCGCAAGTTCTGCAGCCAGAAGTACGCGGCGCTCCTCGACAAGCTGTACGAGGGCAAGAGCGCCGACTGAGGCTCGGGCCGCCCCCAGGGCCAGGACATCCTGGCCCTCTGCCTCCCGCGAGGGGGGCAGGGCCGCCGTCCCCGGAAACGACAACGCCCGTGCTCACCTCTGAGGTGGCCGGGCGTGGGTGCTTCGGGGGTAGGAAGAGGGCTCAGCCCTGAGCGCTGGGCGTCTTCGCCTGGGCGTTCGGGTCCACCGTGGTGGCGCTGGCGAGCGTGCCCGGCGGGCCCTGAGGCTTTTTCTCCTCGGTGGCCTGCTCGTTGTTGCTGTCGCCGCCGCCGAAGCCGCGCTTGAAGTTGCGGATGGCGCTGCCCAGCGACGCGCCCAGCTGTGGCAGCCGCGAGCCGCCAAAGAGCAGCAGCAGCGCCGCGAAGATGAGCAACAGCTCTGGCATCCGTAGACCGCCCATGGACCACTCCTGGAAGGAAACGGGAGCAGCATACCGGCCAGCGGCGCGGCTCGCCAGTGACTCGGCAGTGCCCCTCAGGGCTGGGCGGTGGCCGGGGGAGCAAGTTCCTGGGAAACCCTGGCCGGCACGGTCAAGAAGAGGGTCGTCCCCTCAGGGTCCGTCTCCGCCCCGACACTTCCGCCGTGCACCTCCACCTCCAGGCGGGCCAGGTGGACGCGCAGCGCATCCTCCAGCTTCTTCTCCCGGAAGGCGCGCTCCTGGTGGGAGAAGACGAGGGCCGTGTCCTCGTCCGACAGGGGCAGGCCTTGGCGCCGCACTTCCACCCGCACCCCGGCGCCCTCGGGCACGGCCTGCACATGGATCCGCTCCCCGGGCTGGGCCCGCAGCAGCTGGTGCTGCACGAAGGCCTCCACCGCGTGCTGGATCCGGCCGGCATCGATGTCCACCAGCGGCAGGGGCGCATGCCCGTCCAGCACCAGCGTCACTTCCGCGGCCTGCGCCGCCGCCTGCTGGTGCTCCACGACGGAGGCGAGCAGGGGCTCGAGCGGCTGCTGCTCCCGCTCGAAGGCGAGCGAGCCCAGCTCGGCACGGCGGGTGTCGAAGAAGTCCTGCGCGAACGAGAGCGCCCGGTCCGCGTTGCGGAGGATGGTCTCCAGGCCGCGCTTGGCCTTGGGCTCCAAGGGGATCCGCCCGCTGAGGAGCATGGCCGCGTAGGAGCGGATGTTGGCCAGCGCACCCCGCAGATCGTGCGAGGCCAGTGACAGGTAGCGCACCTGGCTCTGCGGAGGCTCGGCTTTAGCCCCTGTCAGGGCCGAGGTCCACACCAGCCGTGCCCCATCCTCCAGCGGGTACTCGCCGGCGCGCACGGCCATGCCATTGCGCTCCCAGATGTCGTCCGCACCGGCCCGGGGATGGAAGCCGGCCCGCTCCAGCAGGTCGCTGACGGACTCGATGAGGGGAGGCAGCGCCGTGAGGCCCAGGTGCTCGAGCAGCAACCGGCCGAGCAGCCGTGGGGCTCCCTGGCGCGGCAGGAGGGCGAGCCCGGGAGCCGCCGCGGTGTCGCTTGCTCCTTGATCCCCCTGGCCCATCTCGCACCCCCCCATCCAACGAATCACGGGAAAGAGTGGGGAGGGACTGTCGGTTTTGCAACGGGCCCCTGCCCGCATGGAAGCGTCCCCATTTTCTTGCGGCCCAGGTGGCCGAATTGATGGAGAATCCCCCGCTGCATCCACGGGAGAAGGCTCTCTGGCTCCGCTCAACGCACCACACGACAGTTCGACCGTGATCCTCGTTGTCGACGACGACCCGGATATCCTCGAGGCCCTCTCCGAGATCCTGGAGGCCGAGGGGTTCGAGATCCGCCGCGCCCGCAACGGCAAGGAGGCGCTGGAGCGGCTGGAGCCGGACCCTCCGCAGCTGATCCTCCTGGATCTGATGATGCCCGTCATGGACGGGTGGGAGTTCGCCCAGCGCATGCGGCAGCGCCCCCCCGCCATCTCGAGCATCCCCCTCATCGTCCTGAGCGCGGACCGCAACGTGGGCAGCAAGGCGCTGGAGATTGGCGCCGTGGGGCACCTGGCCAAGCCCTTCGAGCTCAACGATCTGCTCGAGATGGTGCGCCGGGCGCTCAAGAAGCCCCCGCCCAAGTAGCCCTCTCGGGCTTGACCTGCCCGGGACCCGCCACTACGGTCCCGCCCGTCGTTGATTCACAAGTCAAACGAGGAGGGACGCATGACTTCGAAGGACATCATCGAGACGGAGATTCCCAGCGCGCTCCAGCAGAAGCCGGAGATGGCCAAGGACATCAATTCCATCATCCACTTCAATATCACCGGTGACGGCGGTGGAGCCTGGACGCTGGACCTGACGAAGTCCTCCGAGTGGGTGTCGTCTGGCCACAACGGCGAGGCGAAGATGACCATCACGGTGAGCAACGAAGACTTCGTGAAGATCCGTCAGAAGCAGCTCAACCCGAACATGGCGGCCATGTCCGGCAAGCTCAAGTTCAAGCCCATGGACATGGGCCTGGCCATGAAGCTGGCCAAGCTGCTGGGTTAGGAAGCTCCTTCTCTCTCTGGGCGCCCTGAAGGGGCGCCTCCACCGCGGCGCGACCTCCCACCGGGGGCCGCGCCGTTGTCGTGTCTGCCCCCCCCGAGCCCCATGAACACGCTCCCGCTCACCGGCCTCAAGGTGCTGGATCTCTCGCGTCTGCTGCCCGGCCCGTATGCCACGCTCGTCCTCGCGGACCTGGGCGCCACCGTGGACAAGGTGGAGGAACCCGACGGCGGCGACTACATCCGCCAGATGCCACCCCTGAGGGACGACGAGAGCGCGCTCTTCTACGGGCTCAACCGCAACAAGCGCTCGCTGACGCTCAACCTCAAGTCCCCCGAGGGCCGTGACGCCCTCAAGCGCCTGGTGCGCGGCTACGACGTGCTGGTGGAGAGCTTCCGGCCCGGGGTGATGGACAAGCTGGGAGTGGGGGAGGCGGCCCTGCGCGCGGAGAACCCGCGCCTCATCTACTGCGCCATCTCCGGGTACGGGCAGACGGGGCCGGACCGGCTCAAGGCGGGGCACGACATCAACTACATCGCGCGTGCGGGGGTGCTCGGCTACGGGGGGACGGCGGGTGGGGCTCCGGCCTTCCCGGGCGTGCAGATCGGCGACATTGGCGGAGGCAGCCTCTTCGCGCTGGTGGGCATCCTCGCGGCGCTGCACGAGCGCGAGCGCACCGGGCAGGGCCGGCTGGTGGATGTCTCCATGACGGAGGGCTCCATGGCCTTCCTGCACATGCACCTGGCCGCGCGGCTCATCATGGGCGAGCAGGGACAGCCGCTCCAGCGCGGGCGCGAGGCGCTCAACGGCGGCTACGCCTGCTACGGCCTCTACCGCACGAAGGACGAACGGTGGCTGGCGGTGGGCTCGCTGGAGCCCAAGTTCTTCTCCGGCCTGTGCGAGCGCCTGGGACGCATGGATCTCTTCGAGGCCGGGTACGACGTAGGCGGCGGGGCGGAGCGGGTGAAGGCCGAGCTGTCGCGCCTCTTCTCCGAGCACCCCCTGGCGCACTGGCAGCAGCTCTTCGCAGGCACCGATCTGTGCATCGAGCCGGTGCTGGAGGGGGACGAGGTGCTCGCCGATACGCAGCACCGGGCCCGCGGCCTCTTCGCGGAGGTGGAGGATGCGCAGCGGGGGCGCAAGGTGACGCACCTGCTCACACCCCTGCGCATGGGCGCCACACCGCTGCGGCCGCCTCCGGCGCTCGGGCAGCACTCCCGGGAGATCCTCACCGAGGCAGGCTTCACCCCCGAGGAGCTCCAGCGGCTGGGCCTCCCATAGGACTTCCGGCCCATGCTCCCGTTCACCTCCTAACTCCCAGGGGCGGATCGCTTTGTTCGAACCCATCAGGTGGGTAAGAGCTTGGCATTCCTCTCAAAGTAGCGGAAACTACATAGGAGCAGTGAACACCCCCCGGAGGGCACCCATGGCGGAGGTCGCTGATTTGAAGGACTTCATTGGCCGGAAGTTCTGCGAAAACGTGGGTTTGTCGCCTGAAGTGCTGTTCGGAGAGGACCTGTCTCTGGGCGAGGTGATCTTGCGCTCTGAGAAGATGCACAACAGCGTGGATCTGATGGAGGCCTTCGCGAAGTCCTCCAATGCGCTGCGCAAGGAGTACGGCGTCCGTGTGCGGCTGCCGGCCTTGTCGCTGGAGACGCCCATCTCGCGCGTGATGGAGCTGTTCGTCCAGGAGTGCCAGCAGGGGAGGAATTCCTGATGGAAGCCACCGCCTATCAGAACGCGTCGTTGGCTGCGGGGCTCGGAGAGAGCGACACCGAGCCTGCCCTGCAGCGGCCCGGGGTGATCCGGGATCTCTACCGGGCCTTCAAGGAAGAGGGCCGGACGCTGATGGACATCACCTGGGAGCAGCACCGCCACCACGAGTCCCGGCGCTGGAGCGTGATGGAGCTGCTCGCGGCCGTGCGCCCGGAGCAGCTCACGGAGCTGGATCGGTTCGTGATCTGGAACGCGGGGCGGGCGGAGATGACCGCCAAGCCGAGCGCGGACCGCATGTCGCGCCTGGCCGACGCGGAGTGCCGGCGCTTCCAGAGCACCGAGCCAGCGGTGGCCTCCATCATCCAATCGCTCGGCACCTGGAGCCGCTACTGGAACGAGGAGGAGTCCCACCACGAGATGGGCTTCCTCCAGCTCACGCGGATGCTGGGCTTCGCTTCGCTGGATGACGCCACGGTCCTCGACTACCGGAAGATCTTCCCGGATGACGATCTGCTGCGCACGGTGACGATGCTGTCGTTCTCCGAGGGAATCGCCGCGGTGAACTATGGCCAGTATATGCGGCGCGTTCGGGATCCGGGCCTCAAGGCGCTGTTCAAGCACGTGGGCGCCGACGAGGTGCAGCACATGCAGTACTTCATCTCGTTCGCCAAGGCGATGGTGGACAGCGGCGCGTACCCCGCCAAGGAGGCCTTTGCCGTGGCCCACCTCTTCCTGCGGGAGGGGGGCGAGCTCTACGGGGTTGCCCGTGAGCAGGTGGAGCACCGCGAGACTCACGTCAACTGGTGGGATCACCTCGAGGAAGGAGCCAGTGAGATGGTGGCGGCCCCAGAGTCGCTCGAGCGCAAGCGCTCCCTCATCCTCCACGCGCTCAAGCGAATCACCGGCATCTCCTGCGCCTCCGCGGAGGAGGTGGAGGACACCTGGCTGGAGCTGGTCGGGTGCTGATCGGGCTGGGGCACGATCTCCAGGCGCTCCAGGAGATGGAGAAGGTGGAGGCGCTGCGGGAGCCGGGCTCCTTCTTCACGGCGCGGGAGACGGAGCGCTTCAGCCAGAGCCGCTCTCCCGCGGAGAGCCTCGCCGCGGCGTTCTCGAGCAAGGAGGCCTTGTTCAAGGCCCTGCCGCCTCTGTCCGGGTGGAGCTGGACCGATGCGGAGGTGCTCCATGACGAGCGGAGTGCCCCTTACTTCTGCTTCCACGGTGTCCTCCGAGAGCACGTGGAGCGCAATGGCTGGAAGGTGTTGCTCTCCATCTCCCACAGTGGCGGCTTCGTCTCGACCGTGGTCGTCATAGGAGTCTGAACCGTGCGCCTCGAGGATGTCTCCCTGACGCTGCTCGTGCGTCCCAATGATCTGGACAGCCAGGGCCACGTGAACAACGCGACGGTGCTCGAGTACTTGGAGGCCGGGCGCTGGGCGTGGATGGATCGGAACTCCCTGCGCCGGGGAACCCCGGTGGTGGGCGTCACCATGCGCGTCGAGGTGGACTACCTGAAGGAGATCGCGCCGCAGGAGGTGGTGGTCCGCACGTGCCTCGAGTCGCCAGGCTCGGAGGAGCTGGACGACCCGGAGGCCGTCCACTACCGCGTCCGCTTCCATCAGCAGCTCCTCACCGACGCGGGCCGCAAGGTCGCGGTGGAGGCACATATCCAGGCGGCCTTCGTCCGCACCCCAGGGCGCTCCTTGTGCTCGCTGCAGGAGTACCTGGAACTGGCCCAGATCCCGAAGACTTGAAGGGGCTGCTCATGTCCGACTCGCTCTACGCCCGAGTCCTGGCCGCCGATCCCCAGCGCGGCCTCTTCCTCTATGAAGACTTCGCCGACACACCCACGTTCATCTCCTACGCGGAGCTGCCCGCCCGGATCGCGGCGTGCGCGGCACACTTCCGGCAGCAGGGGGTGCAGCCCGGCGATCGCATCCTCTTCCCCTTCGAGACGTCGGCGACCCTGATCGTCTCCTTTCTCGGGTTGCTGGAACTCGGGGCGGTGCCGCTCTCGGTCAAGCCCTACATCCTCAGCACCCCCAAGCAGGCCTACCAGGACTTCCTCTTACGGATCGCCGAGCGCCACCGCGTCTCCCTCTTCCTGGACGCGCCGAGCCTGAAGTCACTGGAGCTTCCCCTGCGCCGCGTGCCGCTGCCTCCCGCCGGGGCCCGCCTGGAGACGGGAGGCTTGAGAGCGCCATCCCCCGAGACGCTGGCCTTCGTTCAGTTCTCCTCGGGCTCGACCTCTCATCCCAAGGGTGTCCCCGTCACCTGGGGCGCGCTGGTCGCGAACCTGCGCATGTTCACCACGTTCCATCGCTTCAGCTCCAGCGACCGGGGCTGCACGTGGCTGCCGCTGTACCACGACATGGGGCTGGTGGCCTCGGTGCTGGCCTGCGTCTATGGGGGCTGCGACATCCACATCGCCCAGCCCACGAGCTTCCTCATGAATCCGGTAGGGTGGCTGGAGTTCATGTCGAAGTGCCGCACCACCCTCACCATCATCCCCAACTTCGCGGTCGACTATCTGCTGAAGTACCTGGAGGCGGAGGAGCTGGAGCGCTTGGAGCTGTCGGCGCTCCGGTGCTGTGGCCTCGGCAGCGAGCCCATCAACATCCCGAACCTGGAGCGCTTCATGGCGCTGCTCGCGCCTCGGGGATTGCAGCGGACAGCGATCCGGCCCAGCTATGGCATGGCCGAGGCGGTGGTGGCGGTCGCCTGCACGGGGTCCCAGCCGCTGCGGGTCATCACCGGGCCCAACGGACAGCAGGCGATCTCCGTGGGGCCCCCATTGAGCGGGTTCGAGGTGCGGCTGCGCTCCGAGGACGGGCGGCTCTGCGGCGAGCGCGAGCTCGGGGAGATCGAGCTACGAGGGGGCAGCCTGGCGGCCTCGTACTTCGAGCACGAGCGCCCGCTGCTGGGCGCGGAGGCCTTCTACTCCACGGGCGATCTGGGCTTCATGGACGGCGGAGAGCTGTTCATCACCGGCCGCGTCAACGATCGGATCAAGATCAACGGACAGAGCTACTTCTCCAGTGACTTCGAGCAGGCCATCGAGCGGCTGCCGTTCATCCGCCCGGGCCGCACGGTGGTCATCCAGACACAGGGGAGGATGGTGGTGTTGGCCGAGCTCCACTCCCTCGCGGCGCTGGAGCAGCGCGCCCAGAGCCAGCAGCAGGTGTGTGCGGCGATCATGCAATCAGTGGGCGTCTCCGTGGCGCCGCAGGACGTGCTGTTCATCCGCTACGGGCAGATCCAGAAGACGAGCAGCGGCAAGCTCCGGCGCCGGGCCATGACGGAGGCCTACGAGCAGGGGCGGATCCGCGTTTCCACGCCGATGGGGCTGCGCGCGGACCAACTGCGCATGCGAGGGGAGCGGCTCTTCTATGGCTCGCTGATCGAGGCCCGTAAGCGCGGGAGTCGGTGGCTCGAGTCCGGGCGAGCGGTGTTCGACCCGGTGGTGCAGCGAGTCCGAGCTGTACTGAAGCCAACGACAGCTCCTCCGTCTGCGCGAGGCTCCGGGCGGACGCGCCCGCCCTGAACCTGTCCGCTTGTATGACAGGTTCGTGCCATGCGCAGTGGAGGAGCAGCCCCGCCCGGGGTTCCCGCTGCCGGTCGCCTCTTCCACGCCGAGGAGCGCCGCAGAGGGGTAGGGTGGCCGGGGCGCTCACCTCCACTCGGCGAGCCCGTGCGCCGCGTGGCACGCGTCACCCACGAGGTCCCGGTAGAGCTGCGGCTGCTGCTTGGAGAGGGACTCTAGATCGCGGAGGGTTCCCGCCTCTCCGAGCCGGCGGACCGTCGCATCGAGGAGCTGGTGGGCCCGTGTCACTGCCTGCCGCTGTGGGGGAGTGGGGCTCCAGCCGTTCTCCCGCCGGTACCGCCCGAGCGTCTCCAGGAAGTGGCCGTAGAACTTGAGGGACTGCGAGAGCAACGGGAGCCGGTACGTGCCAGGAGCCTCCGCGAGTGCGGCCTCATACTGGCGAGCCTCCGAGCCCAGTCGATACACGAGCACGTCCACCTGTGTGTCCAGTCGCTGGCCCCACGCCTTGCGCACGGCCGGGTGGCGCGCCTGGCTCGCGACGGCCTGGAAGAAGTGGAGCCCCCCGCACGGGTGCGTGTAGATGCCCTGCTTCTGCTTGGGCACCTGGGGCAGCCTGGCCCTCATGCCGGCGGCCAGGTCCTCGTGCGCGCGCTCCAGGGTGGCGAGCGCCTCATCCCTCACCGCGTCGAAGCGCACCGTCTCTCCCTCGCCGTTCCGGAAGGTCGCTCCGGGGGCGAGGACATGGCCCAGCGCGTCGAGCGCCCAGGCCCCCTCGGGCGAGGAGGCCAGCTCCGGGCGGAAGTCTCGCTGCAGCTCCTCCACGAGCGCTCTCAGCGTCACCGGGCCCCACGCGGCCTGGAACTTCCGGCTCAGGGGAATGCCCGCCAGCAGCAGTGTCTTCACCTGCAGCGCCGGGTGCGGCTCCACGGGCGTGCCGTCCGGAGTGAAGGGCTCGAAGTACAGCCCGCGCCCGCCGGGAGCCCCATCCCGGCGCAGGAAGTCAGAGACGATGATCTCCGCGGCCAGCCGCCCGTCACGCGCTCGGAAGGCGCGCCCCGCCAGGACGATGCCGTGGGCCAGCGCCCAGGGATTGCGAGGGTCCGCACCGTGGGTGCGACACACGGTGCGGAGCTGCTCGGCGGTGGAGGGGGAGGCTGGCGGGGCAGCGTTAGCGAGGCCGAGGAGCAGGAGAGAAGCGGACAGGAGCATGAGAGGGCAGGGGAGGACGCTTGTTCACGCGCAAGGCGCCTGCTATTGACTGGCGAATCAATCTTCTGGAGGAGCCAGCCATGATCACCCCCTTCACCGAGGAGCACGAGGCCTTTCGCAAGACGGTGCGTGCTTGGGTCGAAAAGGAGCTGACGCCGCACGCGCTGGAGTGGGATCGAGCGGGCATCTTCCCGCGGGAGATCTTCAAGAAGGCGGGCGAGCTCGGCTTCCTGGGCATCAACCACGATCCGAAGTACGGCGGCAGCGGGCTGGACTACTGGTTCGTCACCGCGTTCTCGGAGGAGCTGACGCGCAGCCAGAATGCGGGCGTGAACATGGCGCTGCTCGTGCAGAGCCAGATGGCGACGCCGATCATCAACGAGCTCGGGACGGATGAGCAGAAGCGCGAGTTCCTCGAGCCGGCGCTCAAGGGCGAGCGGATCGCCGCGCTGGGCGTGAGCGAGCCTGGGGCGGGCTCGGACGTGGCGAACATCAAGACGACGGCGCGCAGGGACGGCGACGACTACGTCATCAACGGCTCGAAGATGTGGATCACCAACGGGACGCGAGCGGACTTCATCACGCTGGGGGTGCGCACGGGCGAGGCGGGGTACGGCGGCATCTCGCTGGTGACGTTCCCCACGGACGTGAAGGGCTTCTCGGTGTCGAAGAAGCTCGACAAAATCGGCAACCTGTCCTCGGACACGGCGATCCTGTACTTCGAGGACTGCCGGATCCCGCGCCGGTACGTGCTCGGGGAGGAGAACGAGGGCTTCTACCACATCATGACGAACTTCCAGGGCGAGCGCCTGGTGGGAGCGATCACGACGGTGGCGGGGATGGAGCGGATGGTGGAGGACTGCATCCGCTACGGCAACGAGCGCGAGG
>NZ_DASPHO010000888.1:0-6209 GCF_035629615.1 Hyalangium sp.
CGCCGCAGGCCATGTCCTCGGCGGAGCGGGGCGCCTCGCGCGGCCTCGCCCGTGTCTGTGCCTCGGTGCGCCCCAAGCGCCCCACCGAAGGCATGCCGGACTTCCCGGCGGATGCCTCGTCACCGGCGAGGGGGGTGCGGCGCGTGCTGCACCACCTGCGGCGCGCGGGCTTCACTCAGGTGGCCGCCATCACGCTCGACGCGCCCGTGCCGGGCCTGCACGTGAGCCGTGTGGTGGTGCCGGGCATGCGCATCTCGGAGCTTCCATGAAACGCCGTCCCGAGGATCTCGTCGTCTTCCTGGGCCCCTCGCTGCCCGTGGGTGAGGCTCACCGGCTGGTGAGCTGCCACGTGCTGCCACCGGCCCGGCGGGGGGATGTGTGGCGTGCGCTCGCGCTGCGGCCTCGCGCCATCGTGCTGGTGGATGGGGTGGGTGAGGCCCAGCCGGCCGTGTGGCACCAGGAGCTGCTGTCCGCGCTGGAGGCGGGAGTGGCCGTCTTCGGTGGGGCGGGCGTGGGGGCGCTGCGCGCGGCGGAGCTGTCGGCCCAAGGCGTGGTGGGGGTAGGGCAGATCTTCGAGTGGTACCGGGCCCGCGTGCTGGTGGATGACGCGGAGGTGGCGCTGCTGCACGCCGGCGCTGATCAGGGCTATCGGCCGCTCACCGTGCCGCTGGTCAACGTCCGGCACGTGGTGACGCAGGCGCGGGCGGCACGGGTGCTCAACCCACGGCAGGCGCGGGCGCTGGTGACGGCGGCGGAGCGCCTCTTCTACGCGGAGCGCACTTGGCGCCGGACGCTGGAGTCCGTGCATCCGGTCTGGCCCGCGGCGACGCGGGGAGGGTGGGAGGGGTGGTTCTCGCGAGGCGTGGAGGATCTGCAGCGCCTGGACGCCATGGCCTGTCTTCGGGCGGCGGAGGCGTTCCTGTCCACGGACGCGCCGGTGCGGCCCCCGCGCAGCGCTTCCCAGGTTCCGCTCTCCACGCTGGTGAGGAGGCGGAGGTTGATGGACGACGTGTCCATCCTGGAGGGCCGGGCCGTGTCCTCCGCGCAGGTGCTGGCGGCGTTGCAGGAGGCACCGGACAGCGCGGAGCTGGCGGAGGCGGGCCTGCGGCGGGCCTTGCTGGCCGGGTGGGCTCGCTCGCTGGGGTTGGCACCCACCGTCGAGGAGGTGAGGGCGGCCGAGGCGGAGTGGTGGCGGCGTCACCAGGTGCGCCCTCCAGACCGGGAGTCCTTCCTGGGGGCGTGCGGCCTGGATCGTCCGGGACTGCGGCGGCTCTGTGAGGAGCGGGCGCTGGAGCGGCTCGTGGTCGCGCAGGCGTCGCGGCTGTTGCCGGAGGGACCTTCTTGGGAGGAGGCGCTGGCCTCCGAGGCGCGCCTCCAGGGCCGCTGGGCCGAAGCGGCGCGAGGCATGCGGTGGACACAGCGCCGCCGGCGGCCTCAGTGAGGCAGTCAGGCTCCATGTGCAGCCCCCGGAGCGGCCCCGCAACCCCGTGGACGTGGAAGGCCAACCGGACCAGTACCTCATTCTTTTGGCCACGCGCCTGATCCACTGTATTGACGAACAGGCATTCCGGATCCGGCTTTGGACTCGTGAAGTGGGAAGCGCCAAGGTGTTCCGCCCCGCATGGTTTTTCCGAAGGAGCTACACCGGTTCGCCCCTGTCCCATCGTTGGCCTCCTCCGGAATGGGGTGGGTCTTTATAAAACCGACTCCACAAGCTGCAGGCAAACGTGCGCTTCGTCCTGCAATTCGCGGAGACATTTTGAGGGACCCGTTGCAGGGACGTGCTGCGCCGGCCAGCTCATTGACAGAGCCGCCGTATCCAGCGGCGCATGTTGTCAGTGCCTGGAGGGAGCAAGGAGAACCAGTCGTCGCGCTCCTCGTAGAGGTAAGGTTCCAGCAGGTGGGCCAGCGTCCGGTATTCCGGCACATAGGCGCCATTGGCGGTGTCAATGGCATCTGGCCACTCGCCGAGGGTGATGAGCAGACGCTCGCCCTCCAGGGGTTGGAAGGAGACTTGGGGGAAGGAGAGCTTGTGGCGCAGTCCCTCCTCGCCCCCGAGCTGGCCGAGCAGGGGCTGGCCCAGGAAGGTGAGCCAGTAGGCACCTCGGGCGCGGGTGCCAATGTGCCCGCTGGTCTCACGGAGGCGATAGATGTCCAGGCCCAGGTAGCGCGAGAGCAGGGGAATCACGGACCTCCGAGCGGCGAACCAGAGGCCGTGCGGGGCGACGATGGCGAGGCTGGCGTAACCGAAGCTGAAGGGCAGCTCGCGAGCGAGCTCGAGGGTCAGGGCGTGCAGGTGGGCGGGGCCGTGCTCCAGGAGGTACTCGGTGGGAAAGGTGAAGAGCACCCCGCTGGTGGCATTCTCGTTGTCAGAGAAGAGCGGGGCATCGAGCCTCCGGCCGTCGTACTCGAAGTGGTAGCCGCCCACTGCGCTACAGTCCTCCTCCAGATGGATGTGGCAGGCGTTTCGCTGGGGGCGCTCGAGCATTTTCTTGCGGATGTGCTCCCAGCCCTTGTCATCGAGCGGGAGGGTGTCTCCATCGGGAGAGCCGTACCAGGCCAGCGCCTGGGGTGGAATGGCGCGGAGGTAGGTCTGCAAGGCGCGCCAGATGGCGGGGGCCACCTCGCCATGGGAGTGGCGCATGAAGAAGCAGATGACGACGCCGTCCCGGGCCACCACGCCGTCGTCTCCGAGGTCTGGCTGCAGACGAATGACGGGAATGTTCTCCCTCATGGGACGATCCCCTTCGTCGGCGAGATGATCACGGCCTTTCCGCCGAGTGCGGCCTCGTAGATATCGCCCTGGTTGGAGTCGGCATAGGCGCTGTCCTCTCCATAGTCCCTCCACCGCGGCTCGTTGGAAGGCGGGCAGGGAAACTTGAAGTCAAGGGTGAGCGCGGACCGCCGCCAGTTGCCATCCGCATGCAGGACGATGTCGGGTTTGATGGTGCGCCACAGCTCACGGGTGCAGCCCTGGGCAATGAGTCGCGCCTCTTCCTCCCGGCTGACAAACTCCAGCACCTTGGCGTTGGGATAGTAGCGGTAGCGCTGCTCGAGGCTGAACGGCCTGGGCCACAGTTGCTCGAGCACCTCACGAGCGCACTCCAGGGCGAGGACATGCTTCTGCTGCCCCAAGAGCATGGCCCGGGTGATGGGCTTGGCGCAGCCGTCCACCACCACCTCCTCGCCGCACTCTTGGCGCGTCGGGGCACGGTTGCCGAAGAAGGAGGCGTTGACCTGGCGCTCGGCCTGCCTGGCGCACTCCACGAGGCGCTCCGCGAACTCACCCACCGCATTATCGTCCTCAAGCAAGGTAAGGAGGATGGGAGCTGACCGGACGAGGACGGACGCCACGGCCGGAGCGGCAGCGGGCGCCAGAGAGCTTGCCCCCTTACCCGTAGCAGTGGTGGCATGGCGGAGGCGGCCAGCGGTCTCCGTATCCAGGCGCAACTCCCCACGGCCGGAGTGTGGAGAAGTGCTGGCACAGGCCGCAAGCAGGGCACTGGCCAGCAACAGGCGTGCGTGCTGCCAGCGCACGGTTTGGCGAGCGGGCATGTTCGTCTCCAGGGATGGAGACGGGGAGTGTAGAGCGAGTTCGGGGCAGCAGGGCACTTCAAGGTGCAAGGCTGGCTGTCCACATAGCGGTAGCAGCGGAAGCCCTCCTCGTTTGCAGCGGCACGCTGGCAGAACGCGCGGGACACTGCGCATCCGTCTCGCAGGCACTGTCTACGCAGTATGCCCCCATGACTCGGCTGTCACTGAGGCAGCCCAGGGGGGCTCACAGGCCGTGTCCCGAAGGCAGGGAGACGGTAGGTCGGCAACCGCAGACGCTCCTCATGGGAAAGCACCAGGCTCACCCGGGCCCCCCCAGGGGTGGGTACAGCAGGTCGCTGAAGCATGGCGCTTGCGAAGATGAGCGTGAGCGGCAATGCCAACAAGAGCCCGCTCAGGATGCTGCCAGCCAGACGCCAGTTCAACGCCCCTCGCCCTCGCAAGAGCCCGCCATCTGCCGGACCCACTCGCGGATGAGCGCCACGCCCTCATCATGGATGAGCGAGCGTCCCAGCTCCGGCATCATGACCCCCGGATCCTTCGAGTCCATCCGGTACACCAGGATCGATCGTTCGGGTCTGCCGGGGACGATGTCGAAGGGCAGGTCCTTCCCCGCGCCCCGCCCCGCTGCCACGGGAGCTTTGCACCGGCCGAGCGTGTGGGGCTCCTTCTCCTGCATCGCCAGGTACAGCCCCGAGCTCGCCGCCGGTCCACGCCGATCATGGCAGTGCGCGCAGTTGGCCTCGAGGTAGGCGCGAGCACGCTCCTCCAGCGTGCCCGTGCTCGGATCGTTCCACACCGCATTCCTCGGCGCCGCCCCGGGCGCGGGCGCGCCCTTCAGGTATCCCACGCGCGTCAGCCTCGCGAGCTGGTTCTCGGGGCCCTCGTCATACGGGTAGTCCCGGTTCACGTGACGCGCCTGCAGGCCGATGGGCGTCATCGCCTTGTCGCGCTCATGGCAGCCCTGGCACTGGTTCACGTTGGGGATCATGTAGTGGACGGGCAGCTTCTCGCCCGAGGCGTGCGTCACCTCCTCCGCGCGGCTGCTGCCCACCACCTCCAGCGTGGCGTCCGTGCCCTCCTCGTTCCACACGTAAGGCAGTGACACCCAGCCCTGCTTCGCGCGCACCAGCACCCGCGTCTCCAGCAGCCGGAAGCGCTTGTCCCCGTTGCCCGCCGTCCGCTGAGCCCCCTTCGCCGCTGGCACCTTTCCGTCGGCTGGGTACATGAACGTCTTCGAGAGGATCGTCCCCACCGGGAAGTCGAACACCTCCGCATCCCGGTAGGCCGCCGCCTGGCCCGGTGGCACCCAGAGCGTCCGGTACTTCTCCGCGTAGTCGCTGAAGAGAGGCGTGTTCAGCTCATAGGGGATGACCCCCGCCTGAGGCTCGAGTGTCCAGCCCGTGCCCCGGAAGAGCCCCCACGCCGACAGCTTCTCCGGGAAGGGATCCTCCACGAAGGTGTGGACTTCCCCGCGCCCCTTGCTGCACGAGCCCAACCCCAGGGCCAGGACGGCCAACAGCAAGCCCCCAAGCCCCCGGCCCCGCGGATGCCCGCCCTTCCTCACTGCGCGTTCCCCGTCAGCCTCACCGGCTCGTAGCTCGGGTGCGCACAGTCATGGGGGCCCAGCTCCCGGCGGATGTTCTCGAAGTCGTGCTCCAGGTCAGCGTTGGCGAAGTCCGCGTCTCCATTGTTCCGGATGCAGATCTTCAGCTCGTCCGGCAGCGTGCCCTGCGCGGTCAGCTTCTTCGCGCTGATGATCCCGTCATAGAGGATGTCCGGGAACGGCTTGCCCAGCTTCAGCGCCAGCAGCTTCAAGAGCAGGCCGCTGGGGGCGTCTCCACCCCCCGAGAACGTGTTGTCGTGGATGGAGAGGGCCTCGGGGTAGGGATCGTAGTTCTTGTCGTTGATGGGCTTCTCGGCCACGTAGTAGCTGACGATGAGCATGTTCACCGTCTGGTTGTCCCGGAACCGGTTGTTGAAGATCTCCACCTGATCGGTGGCCATGATCATCATCCCCGTGCCGGGGGGCACCTTGGCGACGATGTTCCCCTCGGGCGCGAAGTTGTCCGTGTTGTTGCCGTGGATGTCGTTGTTGAAGACACGCGTGGACTTGCCGCCCTGCATGGGCAGATCCGGCAGATCGAACACGAGGATGCCCCCCGTGTTCTCCGTCGCCGTGTTCTCGTAGATGTCCGCGTACTTCGTGTTCTCGCTCTCGATGCCCGCCACGTTCCGCATCGCCTTGTTGCGGCGGATGATGACGTGCTCGGACTGGCCAATGTAGAAGCCCGCGTCCGACGCCCCGATGGCCACCGAGTCCTCGATCAGCACGTTCTTGCACTGCACGGGATAGAAGCCATAGGCGCCGTTGGTGGCCTTGGGGCCTCCTGTCCACTCGGCCCGCACGCGCCGGATCACCAGCCCGTCCGTGCCGTGGACCTTGATGGCATCCCCCTTCGTGTCCTCGATGGCCAGGTCCTCGAGGGTGATGTTGTTGCCCTTCACCAGGAGGCCCTCGGCGCCCTGCGTCTGGCCCTTGAAGGACAGGATCGTCTTGTCCAGGCCCTTGCCGCGAAGGGTGACTCCGTCCACCGTGGAGGAGAGGCTCCGGTCGAGCTGGAACCGGCCCTCGGGCAGCTCGACGACGGTGCCCG
>NZ_DASPHO010000889.1:0-2394 GCF_035629615.1 Hyalangium sp.
ACATCGGCCACATCTTCTGACCGGCCAGCCACCCTCGACAACCTCTCCTCTCCTCTGCGATGACAGGAGCCTCGCCGGGCCCTCCCCGGCCAGGAGAGCCCATGTCACCCACGACTTCTCGCACCACCTCGCCGCGGCTCCGCGCCAGCCTGACCGCGCTCGCCCTGCTCCTCGGGAGCGCCTGCTCGGAGACGGACGAGGCAACCACCTCGCTGGCGCTGCTCACCCACTCACTGGAGGCCGAGCAGCGCCCCCAGGAGCTGGTGTCCCACGTGTACTACCGGGATCGCGCGGACCTCAACGCCCTGGTCAGCGAGTACGACTCGCTGGAGAAGGTGGATCGCAAGGAGGGCTTCGTGGCGCTCCTGCTCACGCCGGAGAACGCGGTGGCGCTGCAGGAGCGCGGCTACCGGGTGGAGATCAACGAGGCCGCCACGCGGGCCGTCAACGCGCCTCGCCCCGCGCTCGATGAGCGGACCCTGGGCATCCCCGCATTCTCCTGCTACCGCACGGTGGAGGAGACGTATGCCGACCTGGCGCAGCTCGCCGCCGCCCACTCGGACATCGCCGAGTGGGTGGATATCGGCAACAGCTGGGACAAGGTGACGCGGCTCGGCCCGCCGGGCTACGACCTGTTCGCGCTGGTGCTGACGAACAAGTCCATCCCGGGCCCCAAGCCTCGCTTCTTCCTCATGGCCGCCATCCACGCGCGCGAGTACACCACCGCGGAGACGGCGACCCGCTTCGCCGAGCAGCTGGTGAACGGCTACAACGTCGATCCAGACATCACCTGGATGCTGGACCACTCCGAGGTCCACATCGTCACCCACTCGAACCCGGATGGACGCAAGATCGCCGAGCAAGGCTATCTCCAGCGCAAGAACCGCAACCCCGGCACTGCCAGTCAGACCTGCTCCAACCCGCCCACCTCCAGCAGCCAGTACGGCGTGGACCTCAACCGCAACAGCACCTTTGGGTGGGGTGGGTCGGGCTCCAGCTCCAGCCCCTGCACTCAGACGTACAGGGGCACAGGGCCGGCCAGCGAGCCTGAGACGATGGCGCTCGAGAGCTACATCCGCTCCCTGTTCCCGGATCGGCGGGGGCCCAACCGCGGGGACGCCGCGCCGGACGACACGGCGGGCGTCATGATCACGTTGCACAGCTACTCCGAGCTGGTGCTGTTCCCCTGGGGTGACAGCTCCTCCCCTGTGCCCAACCTCGCCGGGCTGCGAGCCCTGGGCAAGCGGATGAGCTTCTTCAACAACTACGAGGCGTGCCAGGTGTCCACCTGCCTGTACGAGGCCGCTGGAGGCACGGATGACTATGCCTACGGCGAGCTGGGCGTGGCCTCGTACACCATCGAGATGGGCAACGACTTCTTCGAGAGCTGCAGCGCCTTCGAGTCGGATGTGCTCCCCAGAAACCTCCCCGCGCTGATGTACGCCTTCAAGGTGGCGCGCCGCCCCTACCAGCTCTCGCACGGCCCGGACTCCCGGTTGCTCACCTTGACGCCCTCCACCGTCATCCAGGGCACGCCCTCCCGCCTGCGGGCCACGGCGGATGACACCCGCTTCGGCGCCATTGGCGGAGCCGAGCCGAGCCATCCCATCACCGCCGCGCGCTACTCAGTGGATCAGCCCTCCTGGGTCCCGGGGACGCCTGTCTTCTCCATGGGCGCGGTCGACGGTGTCTTCTCCTCGACGGTGGAGGCACTCATCGCCAACGTGAATACCAACGGACTGGCACCCGGCCGTCATACGATCTTCGTGGAGAGCCGGGATGCCTCGGGCGCCTGGGGTCCTCCCAGCGCCCTCTTCCTCACCGTCCAGCTGCCCACCCGCGCCGTGGGCGTGACGCCGGACTCCACGGGCACGCAAGGGCTTCGGGGGCAGCTCGTCACGTACACGCTGAGCGCCACCAACCAGGGCAACATGCCAGACTCGTTCCAGGTGTCGGTGGACGCGGCCTGGCGCACCTGGGCGCCGGTCTCGGTGGGGCCTCTCGCCGTGGGTGAGAGCACCTCCTTCCAGGTGACGGTGCTGGTGCCCACGAACGTGCCTCTCTGGGCCTCCGACACCGCCCAGGTGCACGTCGCCTCGCTGGGAGATTCCCTGAAGGCAGCCACGGCCTCGATCGTCACCACCGCCATGAGCAACAACCTCCCGGCTCCTGCCTCCGTGGATGGCTCTGACGACACGACCTGGTGAGGCTCCCATGGCAATGACTCCCCATCCCGTGGCGCAGCGTGGCGGGCGTTCCACGTCGCTGCTCGCCACGGCCCTGGCCGCCGCCGTCCTGGTCACCGGCTGCAAGAAGGAGGAGCCAATCCGCGCCGACACGGACTTCTACAAGAAGATCCAGGAGCAGCTGATCCGCGCGAAGCCGGGCACCGTC
>NZ_DASPHO010000890.1:0-12250 GCF_035629615.1 Hyalangium sp.
TCATCGGCATGCGGACGTGGCTGCCCCCCTACCGAGGCGAGTTAGAGCTGCACGGCAAGGACTTAGGCGACTTCGTGGAAGCCTCTGGCTATGACTTCCTGATCTCCGTGCGTTTCGAAGAAGCATTTCGGGCGGAAGGACTGACTGGGCTGCTTGGCTTCCATCCTGTCGAGGTGTTGCGCGTGCGGAGGAAGCGCAAGGGTCCCCAGCCCAGTACCGTGCCCCCCTACCTCGCCGTCACCGCGAGTTTCGGTCGCGGGGCTGTCGATGATGTGCGCAGCCGCATCCGCCGTGACGAGCCCGTGAAATGCCCAGAGTGCCGCAACAGCGGAGTGGACGCGATCTATGGTTTCACTCTGGAGCCGGGCACATGGCAGGGCGAGGACCTGTTCCGGCCCCGGGGTCTCCAAGGACGGCTCCTCGTCTCCGAGCGCTTTGCCGAGTTCATCCAGAGGCACGAACTCACGAACATGAAGCTGATCCCCTCCGAGGAGTTTACCTGGGATCCGCTTCGCAAGGGTCCACCAGCAGATACCTCCGTAGTTCCCACGTGACTTCACACATTCGAGGCCATGTGCTCGTTCCGCGCTCCGAACCGCGCTGGTCAACGCGCCACGCCGCGCGCTCCATCGGCCCAGCAGGCCCGCCTCGATGCTGCGCTCGCTCCACCAGTCCACCAGCCATGTCCGACGTGAGCGCCCCACCGGGCCAGCATGCGAGCCTGGACACGCGCGCGCCACCGGCCCAACTTCCTCTGTACGCCGCACACGCGCTCACCAAGCCCAGAAAGGAAACGGGACACGGAAGCGCTCCAGCGGCCCAGTTTCACTTGTCCGGCACCAGTGCGCTCCACGGATTCGAGGTTGAGAGCTTCAATGGTGGCGGACGTCCTGACGTGCTCCACACCTACAAAAAAGGCGCCAACCTAACGCCTCTTCTTCATCGACTTGGGAATGTGGCGAAATCGTCGACGTTTCTTTTTTGGCGCAGGCTTCGGAGCAAGTTTACTCAAGGCTGAGCAAAGATCCTTAAAGGATGGCGATCGACTCTTCGCTGCGTTTGTCGTAAGACGCGGCCCCATCGCCTCTGCCCATGCCACCTTGTTTCCGCCGTCATCGCCTATAATCCTGCCGAATATTTCCCAGGTCCCGCAAATCGAATCTGGCGTATAGTCGCGCGCAGCCTTCATATTGGCATCGGGATATGCGCGCTCGAGCGCTCGAAGATCGCCAAGATAAAATGCCTCGGTCTCTTCAACAGCGACCTTCACTAACACCCGAAGATTCGGAGCAAGTTTCTTTGCGACGGAGGATATCTCGCTAATCAATTCGACCCAGTCGTCGGCGTCGGCGTCAACAACGATTAATACAGCCTCGTCATTGTGGTCGCTTGAGGCTTGAAATGCAGCCAGTTTGGCTGGAAGTTGATCGAGCAATCCCCTGTGCTTGGGATCCGGCTTTTTGGTCAGTTTGGTTGGCAGTCTACCCTTGCCTTGGTGCGGATAGACCCTCACCGTATGCCCACTCAACACCCGAGGCATCCACGACGAAAAAAGAGCCCTCTCAGACGGTCCCTCAACCAGAGCATGAATAATCATTGCGTCGACCGCTCGTCCAGGTGGTTGCTGTACCACAGTGACCCCAGCGGCAATCCACCATCGACCAACTCTTTAACCTTAGGAATATCAGCGACCCTGACAACATCAGCGTGACCCCTGGGGTTCTTTTTAATCACCCAAACTTGCTCAGGAGAGAGCGCGTCAACGAAATACGGTGAGTGGGTAGTAACTAGAACCTGCGTTGGATTTGACTTGCTCGTCGCATGTGAACGGAGTTGCGCCGCGAGATGTTCGACTAGCTTTATGTAAAGCCCATTTTCCGGTTCTTCGATGCCTATGAATGGCCGTGGTTCAGGATCCGTCAAGAGCACGGAGTACGCGAGCATCTTGAGCGTGCCGTCGGACATACTCTGCTGATAGAACGGATCGACGTAGCCGGCCTCGTCAAACTTGAGCAGCAGGCGACCATCCTTGCTTGGCTCTGGCGTAATCTTTTTCAGGCCCGGAATTGAGGTCGTTAGCTGTTTCAGCAATTTCGAAAATTGGTCAGCATGCTGGCGTTGAATGTATTGAAGAACATTGCCAACGTTTGACCCTTGCCGATCCAAATATCGCTGCGCTCCGACTGCGGGCAAAGCACGCGCGGCTTCGGGCACGAAATAGGAAAGGTACCACTGTTCGACATACGTGCGAAACTGCACGATGCGTGGATGCTGGCTTAGGTTTCCGAGAGTGGTGATTCCAAGCCGGTTCCCATCTGCCAGATTAACCCTTTCAGCATCCTTGCTTTCCCTTTTGACCGCCACCGCAGCGCCAGCCCATACTTTCCCTTGTCCTTTCCTAAGCTTGAGAAAGTAATAAGGCTTTCCCCGCGTCTCGCCAACCCTTCTCTGACGCAAAGTCTCAAGAGTAACCGCCGGTACGCTCTTTACTTTGTCCACATGTAGTTCGTAGACAATAGGTCGCGCAGGATCACCAAGGTCGAAGAAAATTTCGAATTCGATTGGTCCTTTGGCTCCTTGAGTTCGCAATCGGTCGAAGCCTCCACGCAGCGGCTTGTCGCATGCCGCCTCGACCCCTTCTAGTAAGCAATCTGCGATGAACCCGAATGCGTCGAGGAGTGTCGACTTTCCAGACCCATTCGGACCAATGAAACAGGCCAATGGGGGCAGCGGTTCCCCCCGTGCATACTGAACCTGACCTATCTTTACATTGGCAAGCGCGCGATAGTTCTTGATTCTGATTCCCAGCAGACGTGACATAGGCGCCAAGGATCAGCGTTTCACAGGTAGGCGTCAACCTAATTGGCCTTCGAATTTCAGGCGCAGGTTGGCTGACGGGCCGGGGGCAGCCTCGTTGATCGCAGTCCTAGCGCGCCCTCCACCGGGCCCAGTAAGCGCGCCTCGACGCGCGAGGGTCCCATCGGCCCAACTTCACCTGTTCGACACGCGCGCTCTCTACCGACCCAACAAGCGAGCCTCGACCCTGGGAGCCGTCCACAGTCCCAGCAGGCGAGCCTCGACGCTAGCGCGACTTCACGAGTCCAGCGGCCCCGTCTGGGCGCGGGGGTCCTCCTCACGGGTCGCGATTTACCTGTCCGATGTGCGAGCGCTCCACGGCCCAAGTAGGCTCTCCTGGACGGTATCTGTTCGCCGACCCCCGTCTGGATAAGGAGAGGGAGGCTCCTCTAGGCATGCCCAGCAGTTCTTATGGAGGGAACGCGATGCGCAAAAGGAGACGGCAGGAGGCATGGGAACAGGCATGCGAGGCGTGGACTTGGTTTCTCACGCACCGCTATACGGCCAGGCGGCACCCCAAACCTGACGCGAGGAAGAGTGCGCGCGGCCAAGCCCGAGACGCCTTGCGCCGGTGCCGCCGGTGGCTGGCAGAGTGCAGGTAGGTGTTACCGAGGTAAGAGGTCGTCGTGCCGCGTGGCCGCACCAAGTTGATCTTTCCTGCCGTCCTGGGACGAGAGCTGGTCAGTCATGGCCCTTGGGAAGAGTAACGGTCCCCGGGTTCTCGATGGAGGCGAGCGCGGACTGCAGCAGGTAGTCACCCGGCTCCTCGCCCCGAAGTTTGGCTGTCTAGATGAGCGAGTAGAAGGGAGCAACCACCTCGGTCTCCGCCGGGACTTGCTGCCGTAATGTTTCTTCCTGCCCAGCACCTCGTCGCGCAGTTGGCGCTCGACGAGGTTGTTGCGCGTATTTCAAAATTAAGGAGTGAGCCGCTGAGCGCGCACCCCAGCAGCATCATCGAGGCGTGCCCCCTGTCGTGTAAGCTCTTGACGCAGTCACGGCGGCACCGCGCTCCTGAGACCCGGGGGCGAGGTGCTGCCACTCCGACGACCACGAGGCAGGCCCCGACCGGTTCACCGTATGGACGGACGTCACGTTTTGAAGGATCGTCACGGGTCACGGGCGAGTGCGGACCGTCAACACTCTGCGGGAAGCGAGGCCGCGATCATCCGTGACGAGGATCTCGTGCGTACCCACGGCGGGCGTCCACCACAGGCGCTCGTCGGCCTTCGCCCGGCCGAGGAACTTCCCGTTCACGAACCACGTCAGCTCCCGGTCGTGCGCCGTCTCCGCCTCCAGAGGTACTTCCTGCTGATCCAGCGAGACGCCGGGGATGAGGAGCGCCACCTGTCCTTCGGCGGGTGAGAGGATCTCCGGCGCATGCTCGGCGCCGCCGGGCTCGCACCCGGGGGCGTATGCGGGAGGCGCCGGCAGGCTGCGGTGCTGCTCCGTGAGCCAGCGGCGGATGCTGGCCGGCCAAGTGAGGTACACGCGGGACTCGACCTCGCGGCCCGCGCGGCACACCGGGCTCACCGCCAGTCCCGTCTTTGCATCCACTTCCACCCGCTGATGGTAGGGACAGGGCTGCGTGGGCACCGCGGAGCGCCGAGCGAAGATCTCCCTGCGCTCCTTGCACGCATCCGTCGGCACGTGGCCCGAGTAGGTACACACCTCGATGCGCGCGAGATCCGGCGGGGCCACCGGCTCCTCCTTCACGGAGGCCTTCCCACGGGGTCCCACGGCCTCCAGCAGATCGAAGAGCAGCGGCCCGGCGGCATCCGCCCCCACCAGGTGCACGCTGGGAGCGTTGTCCATGTTGCCCAACCACACCACCGCCGTGTGCCGAGGCCCCGAGCCCGCCGCCCACGCATCGCGGTGACCGAAGCTCGTGCCCGTCTTCCAGTGCACCTGCGCGGGCAGGCCCGTGAGGTAGCGGCGCGCGGGGAAGTCCGGCCGATCCTTCAGGGACAGCGAGCGCCGGGTGAGCCAGGCGGCGCCCGGGGAGAACAGCTCGCGAGGCTCGGGGGGAGACTTGCCGTCCTCCAACATCTCGAGTGGACGTGAGCGGCCGTCCTGCGCGAGCGCTACGTACAGCCCGGCCAGCTCCAGCGGCGTTATCTCCAGGCCTCCCACCGCAGCGGACAGCCCGTAGTAGCCGGGATCGGGCCGCAGGCTGTTCACGCCCGCCAGCCGCAGCGTGCCCAGGAACCGCTCCACGCCGAGCCCTCGCAGCAGGTTCACGAAGGGGAGGTTGAGGGACTGGGACAGCGCGTACTCCATCCGCACCAGGCCCATGAAGCGCCCGTCGAAGTTGCGCGGGACATAGCCGCCGTAGGACTCGGGGATGTCCGCGACCAGGTGCTCGGGCAGCGCCTGCCCCCGATCGATCGCCATGGCATAGAGCAGCGGCTTGAGCGCCGAGCCAGGCGAGCGGGGCGTATCGAAGCCAGGGATCTGCCCGCCATGCCGGGTGTCGAAGAAGTCGAGGCTGCCCACCAGCGCGAGCACCTCCGCACGCTCGTGGTCCACCACGATCGCCACTCCGTTGTGGATGCCCTTGGTGGCCAGCTCTCCGGCCGCGTCCCGCATCAGTCGCTCGGCCAGCCGCTGCGTGCCCGCATCCAGCGTGGTGCGCAGCCGCGAGAACTCCACCCGCTGAGCTCGCAGCCACATCGCCGCGTGCGGGGCCTCCCGGGGGAAAGGCATCAGCCCGCTTGGCACCGGCGTGGTGCGCACCTCGGCGAGCACGGCCTCAGAGGAGGCCTTGGCCTCCACGGGCCCCAGCGGCAGCGCCTTCTCCTCCAGCAGCCGCCGCGCCACCTCATCCCGCGCGGCCTTCAGCCGGGCCGCGTTCTCCAGCGTGGGGAAGCGCCGGTTCGGGTTCTGCGGCACCGCCAGCAGGGTGGCGATCTCCGCGGGGCTCAGGTGCGTGGCGCGGTGCCCGAAGTAGGCCAGCGACGCCGCCTCCACCCCCTCCACGTTGCGCCCGTAGGGCACGAACTGGAGATAGGCCGCGAGGATGTCGTCCTTGGACAGGCGCAGCTCGAGCTGCACCGCCCGGAAGGACTCGATGATCTTCGACAGCAGGGTGCGCGGCCGGGGCTCCAGCACACGCACCAGCTGCATCGTGAGGGTGGAGGCGCCAGACACGCGGCGTCCCCTCGTGAGGTTGGACACCACCGCGCGCCCCACCGCCAGCGGATCCACACCCGGGTGCCAGGCGAAGCGCTTGTCCTCCAGCGCGAACAGCGCCCGGAGATAGGCCGGATCAATCTCCTGGGGGCGCAGGGCGATGCGCCACCGCTCATCCGGCGCGAGGAAGACGTGCGCCGGAGTCCCATCCCGGTACTCGACGACGACGGAGTGCGCTGCCGATAGCCGCTCGGGCAGCGGCACCCACCACGCCGCCGCCCCCCCTGCCCCGCTCAGGACCAGAAGGAGCAGCAGCCCCACGGCGAGGCGTCTCTTGGTGAGGCGCGGCAGCCGCATGGTCCGCTAGAGCAGGAAGTCCTTCCAGGGACCGGACACCTGCACCTGCTCGCCCGCCTCGCGCGCCCAGATGCGGGGATCGTACATGGCCTCCGCCTCCACCGGCGGGAGCGTGAACTTGCCCGCCGTCACCGCGCGCACCGCGTAGACCACCTTCTTCGACTCGCCCGACTGCAGGCTGCCGAAGACCTCCATCCGGTCGTCCCGGATGTTGACGTAGTCCGCGGTCCACAGCTCCTCGGGGTTCACCCACTCCACGGCGCCACCGCGGCCGAGCCGGGCGTTCTCGATCTCCCAGCCCGCCGGCAGCCGATCCACCAGGGCGATGTTCTGGATGCGCTCGCCGCTCGTGTTCTTGAGCTCCACCTCCACGTAGAGCAGGTCCGCCAGGCTCACGGAGTCCTCCGGGCTGACGGTGGAGCCGTCGAGCTTCCGGTACGTGCGGTTGATCGCCAGCCCCTCGCCGCCCGTCTTCACGTCGCCGTTGGAGCGCACGCCATCGCTGTTGATGATGAGGTAGAGCTTGCCCTCGCCCTTGTCCTTCAGCTCCAGCGTGGCGCCCTTGCGCTCGCTGGCGCGGACCAGCGCCCACGTCCGATCCGAGGCGCGGGCCGTCTTGGCGCCCTCGTTCACCTTCGGAGCCACCTCCTTGCCGTCCGCCACCAGCGTGGGCGGCGTGAAGCTGGAGGTCGCACCGGAGATCCGCTTGCCCAGGCCGGTGATGCTCCAGACCAGCTCCTGCGTCGTGTACCAGGCGCTGGAGTGGCCGATGAGCGACTGGGCCACCTGCTGCGCCAGCGGCTCGCCCGCGGGATCATTGCCGAACAGATCCTGGAAGGTGCTGAGCATCAGCCCGCGGCGGCGGCGGTCCGAGTAGAAGGACCAGTTGTTGCGCCGCTCGTCGGTGACTGCCGCGAGGTCCGGGTTCTTCAGATCGTTCTCGTAGCGCCGATCGCCCGCCATGTAGAGCGCCGCCTTGAGGAGGTGCTCCTCCTCACGCGCCTCGCCATTGAGCGTCTTCTTCTGAGCCAGCGCGTCCACCAGCTTCTGGACGCGCGCCTTGCGGCCCTTGCCCGCCATGGAGAGCACGTAGTGCATGTAGGCCTCGGAGGACTGGCCGTAGTGGTCATCCCGGCTGGCGGTGCCCTCCTTGCGGTTGAGCTCCTGGCCCAGCCATGCCACCGCGTCGTCCAGGCGATCCTGCGGGACGGGGTACTTGAGCTTCTGGGCGTCCAGGAGCAGGTGGGTGGCGTAGGCGGTACCCCAAGCCACGGGCTCGGCGCTGCCCGGCCAGTAGGCGAAGCCGCCCGAGGGCGTCTGCATGGAGAGCACGCGGTTGATGCCCGCCAGCACCATGTCCTCCACCTTCTTGTTGCCGGTGAGCGTGGGATCCACGTTGTCGATGAGCTGCGAGACAAAGAGCAGCGGACGCGTGGAGGACGTCGTCTGCTCGATGCAGCCGTACGGGTAGCGGACCAGGTAGCTCAGGTGCTGGAGGGACTCGGCGTACGGGTTGGTGGTGACCCAGAACGTGGAGCGCTCGGTGGTGGGCACCCAGCCCTGGAGGTACTGCGCCAGGTCCACCTTGCCCTCCTCCAGGGGGATGCGCTGCACCAGGCGCTCGCGCGGGCCCGCGGGCAGCAGGGGCACGTCGAGCTGCTCGAAGGCCGTGAAGCCACCGCCCTCGACCGTCACCTTCAGGCGCGCGGCGCCCACGGCCATCACCGCCTTGGCCTGGAAGACGAGCGTGGCCGCCTTCCCGTTCTCCAGCCGCGTGCGGCCCTCGCTCTTGCCCAGCATCTGCAGCGGCGAGCCCAGGGAGGCCGCCGGCATGGCCATGCCCGGCACCGGCAGGTTCTCCGCGGTGAGCGTCACCTTCACGTCCTGCGGGCTGCCGGAGAGGTTGGTGAGGAACACGGGGATCTGGATCTCGTCATTCTGCGTGAGGAAGCGCGGCAGCGTCGTCTGGAGCACCAGCGGATCGCGCACCAGCACCTGGGCGTCGGCACGGCCCACGCGCTGGGGGCCGGTGGTGACGGCCATCACTCGCACCGCACCGCGGTACATGGGGAGGTTGAAGGGGATGCTCAGCTTGCCGTTGGCAGGCACGGGCACCACACCGCTCCACAGCGCCACCGGCTTCACCGGCTGCACGCGGCCCGCCGCCCCGCCCTCTCCGTCACCGCCCGTGGAGCGCGAGTTGCCGCCCGGAGGCACCAGCAGCGTCCAGCCGATCGTCTCGTACGTCTCCACGCCCAGGGCGCGCTTGGCGAACAGCTCCTTGAGGGGATCCGGGCTCTTGAAGCGCGTGAGCGAGAGGATGCCCTCGTCCACCACGGCCACGGTGGCGAAGGTGGGGCCCTCCTGCGGGCCCAGCTCCAGGTTCACCGTGAGGGTGCTGTTGGAGCGGACCTCCTTGGGCACCTCCAGCTTCACCGACTGCGTGTAGGCCGTGGGCTCCAGGGCGACGTTGCCCACGCCGAAGGCCCGGTCCGGCATGAAGGCCTCGGCGGACTCCAGGTGCGGATCCTTCACCAGGAAGGCGCTCACGTAGACGTTGGGCGCGAAGGCCTTGGGTGTGAAGGACCAGGTCACCTCGCCCGGCTCCACGGCCTTCCACTCGGAGGCGATCACCTGATCCGTCTCCGCGGTGAGCAGCACGCGGCCACGGTACGGCACCTTGAACTTCACGGCGATGGGCTCGTCCAGCTTGCCCAGCTTGGGCAGCTCCAGGGCGAGGGAGGCGGGCTTGAGCGGGCGCGGCGTCTGGTCCACGCGCGCCTCGCCGTCCCCGTACCAGTAATAGCGGCCGTGGCCCTCGAGGTAGAGATCCGTCTGCGCCGCGCCGGAGCGCACGCGGACGATGAAGCCGGCGGCATCCTGGGTGGGCGTCACCTGGAGCTGGAACTTGCCACCCTCCACCTTCGCGGCGCCGCGGCCCTCGCGCACGGGACGCAGGTAGCGCTGGTAGCGCTCATAGCCCTCGTCCTCGTCGTAGTAGTGGCCGTACTCCTCATCCAGCCGGAGGTACTCCACCTCGATGGGCTTGAGGGACTTCGCCTCGGTGACGAGCTTGCCCTCCCAGTCCACCACCACGCCGGTGACGGTGAAGGGCTTGCCCGCGGACACCTTCTGCACGCCGGCCTGGAGGCCCACGTAGTAGGACTCGGGGTGCATGGGCACCACGGCCTCGCCGAGCGTGGAGCGGCCGCTGCCCGCCTCGAAGACGCTGGCCAACGCCACCAGCTTCGCCGGGCCCTTGAAGCCGCCCGCGGTCTCCCGCGCCGGGCACTCGACGAGCGCCTGCCCCTTGTCGTTCACCTCGCCCTTCACCTGGCCCAGGGTGACGGCCTTGGCCTCGGTGGCCTTCTGCCGCCACACGCCGTAGGTGAAGTTCGCGTTCTCCTTCGGCTTGAAGTCGGAGGGCTCCAGGCGGCACGCCAGCTCGAGCGGGCTGCCCTCGGCCGAGCCGCCGAAGAGGTACGCCGCCTCCACCTTCACCGGCACCACCGCGCCCTGCAGGTAGCCGGGCTTGTCCACGGCGGCCGTCACCTTCATGCGCTCGGGGACGAACTCCTCCACCTGGAGGCCATAGGTGGCCACCTCGCGGTCCGCCACGCGCAGCGACACGCGGTAGCTCCCCGTGTCCTGGAAGGCCTCGAAGGGCAGATCCAGCGCCACCAGGCCCGCCTCGTTCGTCTTGAGGGCCACCTTCTTGAACTCACGCTCGCGCGGGTCGATGACGCGCAGCTCCACCGGCATGCCCGCGGGGGGCGCCTTGTTCTCCTGATCGCGCAGCACCGCCGCCACGTGGGCGGTGTCGCCCGGCCGGTACACGCCGCGATCCGAGTAGAGGGACGCACGGTACGCCGCCTCGGCGCGGTACGGCGCGCCCTGCACGTCCGAGTTGGCGATCTCCGTCTTCAGCTCGCTGTACTTCAGGTATGTCATCTCCTCGCCCTTGCGAGCGATGAGCGCGAAGGGGGCAGCGGCGTCCACACCCAGCGCGGGCACCTGGAGCTTGCAGCCGTCGGCGCCACCGGTGGTGCAGCGGGCCACGGCCTGGCCGCTCTTCTTCACCAGGGACACCTCCACGCCGGACAGCGGCTCGGTGGACTCCATGCCGAGCGCCCACACGAGGACCTCTGCCTGTCCGTTGCCCGCGCCGGTGCCGCCGCGCTTGGCCACGAGGCTCAGATCCGTGAGGAGGATGCGCGCGGCGGCCTGGGCCTCGTCGCGCTTGACGAAGACCTCCACCACACCGCGGGTGGTGGCGGGCACCATGCTGCCGACATCCAGGTACGTGCTGGTGAGGATGTCCGGTGCGCCCTTGAGGGAGATCGTCTTGGTGACGAGGACATTGGAGGTGCGCTCGTCGGCGGCCTCCTTCTCATCGTTGCTCATCCAGAAGACGAGGTTCTCGGGAGGCACGTGGCGGATGGAGAGCTCCACCGACTCCACGTTGAGGTGGTTGAGGGGCAGGTTGCGCCAGGCGCTGCGAGGCAGGTAGCGGCCCTGGGAGGTGAAGGCGACCTGTGGCTTGCGCGCACTGATGGAGTAGCGGTTCTGGAACTTGGACAGCAGCCGGCCGCCGCCCACCGACAGCGTACCCGCGTCGATCGTCAGCGTGTACGTGCCACGCTTGTAGTCACCGAAGATGCGGAAGCCGCGGCGCGAGGGGGAGATGGAGAACTTCACCGGCGGGGTGAAGCGGATGGCATCGGCGGCCATGTTGTCGTCGAGCACGCAGCCCAGGTTCTCGTTCTCGTAATAGTAGGGATCCCACTCGCCCTCATCCGGGGCGGGGGGCGCGTTCATCGCCACGTCGCGGCAGCTGACCTCCAGGTAGAAGCCGCTGTTGCCCTCGGAGACGGCGACGCGGGTGATGTCCAGGCGCTTGCCGCCTTGCAGCGTGAAGGAGTCCTCGGCCGCGGGCGCCGTGCCGCCGCTCCTGGAGGTAGACGCCAACCCGGGCTTGAGGGCGAAGCGCACGACGGCGCCGGGCCGGAGCTGGTCGGAGGTGAGCTGTGCATTGATGATGTGGCGCTGGGTGGCGTGGGTGCTCAGCTTCACGGCGGAGAGGGGCTTGCCCTCCACCTGGAAGCTGGCGTACCGGCGCAGCGTGTTGGCGTCCACCGGGCCAGAGAACATGAGCTCCGCGGTGACCAGGCCCTTTACGGTGTCGATCTGCGCCGGGGCCATGCGGAGGAAGGAGAGCTTCGGGGTAGTGAAGCTGTAGCTCCAGGCCCCCTCGGCGGGAGCCTTCACCACGCCGGCCGGCGTCTCCACGGACTCGAGGGTGACGGTGTACGTCGTCCCGAGCTCGAACCCGTTGCCAGGGGTGAAGGAGATCGCGGAGCTGGTGCGGTAGAGCTCCAGGTTGCCCCCCACTTCGGGCGAGAACCGGATCACGGTCTTCTTCCCGTCGTTCTCGGGGTACGAGACGCTGCGGGGGAACTCGAAGATGAGCTTCTCCGGGACGACGCCCTCGGGGCCCAGCTCCTTGATGACGGGCGTGTAGGACTCGGGCTTGAGGGGCTCCACGCTCGCCTGCGGCTCCTGGCCCTGGCTCTGGCCTGGGGTGGGCGAGGGAGTGCCTGGAACAGGCGTGGGCGGGGGCGTCCCCGACGGATCTTCCTTGCAGGCGGCGAGGGTGGTGCCCACCAGCAGGAGCGCCACCAGCCACCGCGCACGGGCGGGGCGGAGCGGACTCGGCGTCACGACAGACTGCGGACCCATGTTTCCTCCGAAGGACGGCATCAACTTACACGTCGCGTGCCGGGGGCCCGGCGCCGCGCACGAGGGAAAGTGTGGTCGCCTGCCCACGGCCCGACGGCGTCCCCCGCGCGTCTTGGGGCCCACATGGTGTCTCAGGAGCCACGGTGGCTCCGGCCACACCGCGAGGCAG
>NZ_DASPHO010000891.1:0-8466 GCF_035629615.1 Hyalangium sp.
GCGGCCCCGCCACACTCCGCGCCGCATCCGCGAGCGCCCGGCCCGCGTTCTCCATGAGCAGCGCCGAGGGCATCCCGTACTGGGACGCGGCGGCCTGCTCGGCCTCTCGCATCTGCGCGGCGGTCAGGACGCTCTGCATCTCAAGGCCGCTCCTGCAGGATGACGGTGGCCGCGGCCACTCCTGCGTCATGGGTCATCGTCAGCAGCGCATCCACTCGCCGCTGCTCCATCACGTCGCGAGCCACACCGGACAGGGCAAAGCGCGGCATGCCGGAGCCGCGCACCACCTCCATGTCCCGCCAGCGGATGCCGGGCGGAGCTCCCAGCGCCTTCACCAGTGCCTCCTTGGCGGCGAAGCGCGCGGCGTAGGCGCTGGCGGCATCGGCTCGCTCGCCACACAGAGCGCGCTCGGCATCCGTGTACACGCGCTCGAGGAAGCGCTGAGCGCGCGGGCCCTGGAGGATGCGTTGGATTCGCTCCACCGAGCAGATGTCCATGCCCAGGCCGACAATCGCCATGCCCTACCCCGGGTTGCGCATCAGCTCCAGCATCTCACGCACCGCGCGCTCGAAGCCTACCAGCACCGCTCGGCCGACGATCGCGTGGCCGATGTTCAGCTCGTCGATCTCCCGGATGCGGGCAATGGGCTGCACGTTGTCGTAGTTGAGCCCGTGGCCGGCGGCCACGCTCATGCCCAGCTTCGCGGCGGACTTCGCGGCGTCGACGATGCGGCTCAGCTCCCGGCCCCGCTCTCGCTCGTTGCGCGCCTCGCAGTAGCGCCCGGTGTGGAGCTCGATCCGGTCCGCGTCCACCTTGTGCGCCGCGCGCACCTGGTCCAGATCAGGATCGATGAACAGCGAGACGGTGATCTCCCCGTCCTTGAGGTTCTTGATGATCTTCGCCACCTGCTCGCGCTGCCCGCCCACATCGAGCCCGCCCTCGGTGGTGAGCTCCTCGCGCCGCTCGGGCACCAGCGTCACCACGTCCGGCTTGTACTCATAGGCGATCTTCACCATCTCCGCGGTGGCGGCCATCTCCAGGTTGAGCAGCGTCTGGCACGTGTCCCGGAGAATGCGCAGATCGCGATCCTGGATGTGCCGACGATCCTCACGCAGGTGGATGGTGATCTGCTGCGCGCCAGCGAGCTCGGCCAAGGCCGCCGCCGTCACCGGATCTGGATACGTGGTGCGTCGCGCCTGCCGCAGCGTCGCGACGTGATCCACATTCACACCCAACCGCTGTCCCATGGGTCACTCCTTGCTCTCCCCTCTATTGGCGGCTGGCGCATGGATGTCAACACAATGGTGCAGCGGGGATTCGTTGTCGGGGCGCCTGACCGCGTGTCGCTCACCCTCCCGCTCTCGAAGGACACACCGATCCGTGCATCAGGCGGGACTCACGGAGAGGGAGTTCGCACGCCGATGAACACTTCACGCCCCCACTGGTCGCGCACGGAGCGCGCGGCGCAGCCCGTCTCCCGCAGCCAGGTCAACCAGTCGTCGCGCCGGAACAGGCCCTCGCGGTGGATCTCCTGCTCCGCCGTGATCGTCCCGTCCGCCTCGCGCAGCAGGAACGCATATGCGACCTCGTAGCGCTCGTCGCTTGGGTCTGCGTCCCAGCACCACTCCAAGTAGCGCAGGCCGCGCCCATCCGCTCCATCATGGCCCCCGCACTCCGTGCTTGGCTCGAACGTCTCACTCACGCAGTCAGGCACCAGCACCACCGCTCCGCCCGGCCGGCAGTGCGCCACCGCCGTCTCCACCGTTGCTCGCGCGGCGGCGCGATCCGCCGCGTACATGATCGCGTCGTACACCAGCACCCGGTCGAACGTGCGCCCGAGCCGCAAGGTCGTCATGTCCCCCACGAGGTGCTCGCACTCCGGATTGAGCGCGCGGTTGACCGCCACCATTCCCGGCGCTCGGTCGGTCAGCGTCAACGCGAAGTGCGCCTTCAGGTGGAACGCCAGGCTGCCACCGCCAGAGCCAAGCTCGAGCAGCGTGCGTGCCGATCCTTCGGCCGCCGTCCTCAGCACCTCGAGCAGATCCGCCGCCTCTTCGACGTACTCCTCGGGCGGCGACCACAGGGGCCACCAGGAGGCCAGCTCGGCGTAGACCTTGAGTTCCCCTGCTGGCGTCTGGGGCGACAACCGCGCGCTTCGTGGATCCATGACCATCCTCCGAGCTCACCACCGTCTTCTGGAAGCACTCCACCGGAACCTACCACTGACCCTCCTCAGCGGCCCTGGGCGGCCTTCTTCTCCGGAGCCTTCTTCTCCGGCGTCCTGGCGGGGGTGCTCTTCACCGCCGACGCCAGCAGCTCCACGCGCCCCTCGGGGTAGATCGCGGTGAGTCGATCCCCTCGGATCTCCAGCGCCGCGAGGTGCCTGCCGTAGCCCTTGCTCAGCCCCGTGTCGATGAACAGCGCCCGCCCGCCGAACCGCACGCCAATGCGCCCGTCGCTCGTGGTGGTGTGCCCCATCACCATCCGCTTCGCGCCGAAGCGCTGCAGCACCTCGGTGAGCCCCCCGTTCCACTGCGCCTCGGGCTCCAGCGCGTAGCCTCGGAACCACAGCGGGCCCCGCGGGTCTGTCCCCCCTCCCGAGGAGCTGCCAGCGAAGAGATCCTGTCGCACCCAGCGGTTGAGCTCCGCGAGCGTCCGCGCTGACACGTCCGGCTGGAGCCCTCCGTGCATGAAGAGCGTCCCGTCGATGCGCAGCACCCCGGGGCGGCTTCGCAGCCACTGGCCATAGCGGCCCTCGGGACCAAAGGCCACGCGGTGGCCCGCGAGCCCTGGGCGTGCACCCGGCGCATCCGGTGTCGGGCTCTGGTCCGCGTACGAGGCCAGCTCCTCTGGGGTGACGTACCGCAGATCCCCGCGCATGTTCATGACCTCGTGGTTGCCCAGCAGCACGTGGACGCGGCCGCCCGCGGCGAGCGCCTCCCGCTCCAGCCGCATGAGCAGCTCGTAGCAGTCCCGGGTCCGCGGAGCCCGATCCGCGATGTCTCCCGTCTGCACCAGGTGCGCCTTCCCGCCGCTCCACCGCCCCTCCTCGTCGATGAGGCCGGCCAGCCGCAGCACCTCCATCAGCGCCTCCACGTCCCCATGCACATCTCCCACGGCCACCACGCGCTCCACGCCCTCGAAGGTGTCCGGCACCGCCTCCTCCAGACGCGGCGGCACCTCGGCAGCGACCGCCATGAGCAGCGGCATGAACAGGAGCACCCCAGCAGCAAGCCGGGCAGGAGTGTGGCGGCGCGAGGATCTCATGATCCCTCCCTATACCGGGTTCACCCCGCCCCGTGAATCCGGTGCGCCCCCTCCTCTCGTAGAGGCGCGCATGGTGCTCCTCTCCTCGCTGCTCAGTCTTGCCCTCGCCGCCAGCCCCACCCCCACTCCAGAGCCGCGCATCTCCCAGACGGAGGTGGACTACGTGGAGGGCGAAGGCGCCGACCCGGTCAAGCACACGCTCGACATCTTCCAGCCCGAGGGCCAGCAGGGACTGCCCGTGCTCCTCTTCTTCCACGGCGGCGTCTGGCAGAGGGGGGACAAGTCGGCCTACACGCACGTGGGCCAGGCCCTCGCTCGCCGGGGGATCGTCACCGTGGTGGTGAACTACCGGCTCACGCCCACGGTGCGCCACCCCGGCCATGTCCAGGATGCGGCGCGCGCGGCGGGCTGGGTGCTCGAGAACGTGGAGCGCTTCGGGGGACGCAGGGACCGCGTCTTCCTCAGCGGACACTCGGCGGGCGGGCACCTCGTCACGCTGCTTCTGTTCGATCCCAGCTACTTGAAGGCCGTGGGCCACGCGCCCGAGGAGCTGGCCGGCGTCATCGCCCTCTCCGGCGTCTTCGATCTCACCCGCCCCATCGATGACACGCCCGAGGGGGGCTTCGAGTCCTTCATCTTCCCGCCGTTCGGCCAGGACAAGGCGGCGCGGCTGGCGGCCTCGCCTCTCTCTCACCTGCGCGCCGTACGGCCCCCGCTCCTCGTGCTGCTCGCCGGCGAGGACTACAAGGACATGCGCCAGCAGTCGCGCGACTTCGTAGCCGCCCTGAAGGCCCGCAAGCTGCCCGTGAGCTTCCTCACGGTCCCAGGCCGAGGCCACTTCGAGCTCATCCAGCGCCTGGGCACTGACAAGGATCCCACCACCGAGCACCTCGTGCGCTTCGTCTCCGGCAAGCCCCTCGACGTCCGCTAGCCTTCCAACAGCGAACACCTGCACGCTCCACCGTCCGCTACCTCACGCTCCTTTCATTCACGAGCCATCGAATGGCTCGGGATGCCCTCAGGTCGTATTTCCTGGATTGCCGGACTCGCGGCACCGTCGTGTGGAAACTCGATCAAAAGGGGTCCCCCATGAAGCCCGTGCGAGTTGACGATGCCCCCCACGCCTGTCTGCCCTCTCCCGTTCCGTCCCGCCTCGCGGTGACGCTCCCGCTCGTGCTCCTGGTGGCAAGCTCCATCGCTTGCGGTCCGATGGAGCCCTCCTCCGAGGCTCCCGAGGCTTCTGAGTGGACCTCCCAGCCCCAGGATCTGGAGTCCGACAACGGCCTGTCCGCCAATGGACTGTCCGCCAACGGCCTGTCCGCCAACGGCTTGTCCGCCAACGGCTTGTCCGCCAACGGCCTATCCGGGAATGCCTTCACCTCCTGGTTCGGGCAGAACCCGGCCCAACACGACACGATGATGCGGTACCTCGTGCGCTGTGCCGTCCCCGCTGGCCAGGTCCGCACGTACACGAATCCCCAGACACAGGTCAGCTACACCTGGCCCGGCGGACTGGGGCTGGCGCCGGGCTGGGCCAGCGGACAGCCGGCAAACCTCGCGGAGCAGCAGCTCATCACCGCGTGCCTGGCGGCCCACGTCAACAAGTACGGCGTGTCCGTGTCCATCTCCGTGCTGGGCCAGACCGCGACAGGGCAGTACATCCCCTTCACGTATGAGGAGCTCGCGCACTATTCCCGCAGGGAGGCCTGCTTCTTCGGCAACCTCTTCAACGGCGAGGGCGTCTTCTTCGGCGTGGATGGGCCTCGGCTGCACTCCAAGGAGAGCTCTGTCCGGGCCTGTGCGCTGACCAGCGGAGCGAACGCGTGCCCGCCCCTCATCTATGCCGGGCGCTGCGACCAGCTGTGCCAGCGGGTGGGCCCGGGAGGATTCTACGTGGCGTGCAGCGCGAACGGCGTCACCTACAAGCCGCTGACGACCCGGATCTCCCGGCGGGACATCTACAAGTGCGGAGACCGCGTCTGCCAGTTCACCGAGTCATGCGGCCGAGGCAACCGCTCCAACAGTTGTGAGGCGGACTGCGGACGCTGCGCGGGCGACGACAGCTGACGCCTGTAAGCCGAGACATGGGATGCTGGCCGCATGGCGCAGACCGAACGAACGCTCTACCAGTTCCCTATCTCCCACTACTGCGAGAAGGCTCGCTGGGTGCTCGACGTCAAGGGCCTGCCATACACGCTCAAGAACCTGATGCCCGGCCTGCACCGGGGTGTGGCGAAGCGCCTGGCGAAGGGCCGCGGCACCTTGCCGGTGCTGGTGGACGGCAGCGTGGCGCTGGGCGACTCCACCGAGATCGCCCTGCACCTGGAGCGCACCTATCCCTCGCCTGCGCTGCTGCCCCCGCCCGGCCCCGAGCGTGACAGGGCCTTGGAGCTGGAGGAGTACTTTGACGGGATCGGCATCCACGTGCGCCGCTGGGCCTACGGCCACATCATCAACGGCGGCGCCGACCTGGGGCGGATGATGTTCGGGGAGTATCCGGCCCCCCAGCGCTGGCTCGGGCGCCTGATGGTTCCGCTGATCAAGCGAATCCTCGTGCGCCAGTACCACCTCCATCCTCCACAGCTGGAGGAGTCCCGGGTCAAGGTGCTGGAGGGGCTGGACCGGCTGGAGCGCGAGATCGGCGGCGATCCCTCGCGCTACCTCGTGGGCTCGTCGCTGACGATCGCGGACATTGCCGCGGCGTCGCTGCTCGCGGGGCTCGTGCTGGCCGAGGGCTCGCCCTACGCGGCCCGGCCGGACGTGCCCATGCCCAAGGCGGTGGGCCAGATGGCGGAGGAGGCGCGGCTCCGGCCCGCAGGCCAGTGGGTGCTGCGCCGCTACCAGCAGGACCGCACCCCAGCTGCTCCGAGCCGTCAGGCCGCGTGAGCCCCTGACTCGAAATATTTCGTCATATTTCCGAAGCCTCTGGGACATGCGCGCCTGCCAAGGTGAACCCTGCAACTCGCCTGGGACATGCTCAGGCGCCGAGAGACTCCGCCGTGATGCCTGGTGAGCCCGCCCCGGCGGCTTCCGCGCGCTTCACCGCCTCCATCACCTTCCGGTTGACCGGCGCATCTCGGCCCAGGGAGCGCGCCAGCTCCACCAGGGCGCCTTGAAGGTGGTCGACCTCGGTGGGCCGCCGCTTTTCCAGATCCTCCCACATCGAGGAGCGGGCCTCCGGATCGATCTTCACCATCGCTCCAGCCAGGATGTGGAACAGCAGGTCCGGCAATGCCACGACCCTGGGCAACAGCCACGGCCGCACCTTCCCCACCCGAGCGGGAACGATCCCGGCGGCGGCCAGGAGCTCCAGCGCCTCACGCTGGCTGGCGGCCAGCACGAGACGCCAGCGCCGGTCCGCCAGCTGCTGGCGAAGCGGGAGACCGGACAAGGCGTTCAGCGCGTTGTTGAGGTTCATCAGCAACTTGCCCCAGGCGAGCCCGGCCATGTCGGGATGCTCTGCCACCACCAGACCGGGGACCAACAGCTCGGTGACCAGGCCCGGCACGCCTGCCTCCACCGTGAGGCTCCCGTCGGTTCCCCGGTGGAAGCGTCCCTCTCCGCGGTGCACCACGTTGAAGGGCACCATGCCCGCGACCACCCGCTGCCCTCTCGCGAGAGCGCGTAACCGGTCAGCGTTGCCGATCCCGTTCTGCAGACTGACGACCACGGCCCCGGCCTTCGCATGGCGGGAGATGCTCTCCGCCATCTCAGCCGTCGCGCTGCTCTTGACGGTCACCAGAATCAGACCGGCCTCCGCCAGCGTGGCGTGCTCGTCCGTCACGGAGAGGCTCGTCGCCGGCACGCGACGGTCGCCGCCCTCGAGATCGGTCAAGGTGAGGCCATGTGCCTGCAGCTCCGCGACCATGCGCGGCCGAGCGAGGAAGCGCACATCACGGCCCGCCGCTGCCAGCAATCCTCCAACGAAGCAGCCGATGCTGCCTGCTCCTGCCACGACGATCGGTCCGTTCACCCCGTCTCTCCTCCGTGTCCCCTCTTGAGGGAGCTCACTTCTTCTGGAGCTTCTCGATCCAGGCCTGGGCCTTCTGGTGGATCTCGTCATCCGGCAGCGTCATGGCCATGGCTTGACGGAACTCCAGGAGGGCCTGCTTGGGTTTGGCATCCTTGATCGCGTATGCCACAAGGAAGCGCTCTCTCGCTTGAGTCTTCAGTCCGTTGAGGAGACCTGAGGCACCCACATGGGTGGGGTTCGCGTCGAGCGTCCGGCGCGAGAGCTCCACGGCTCGTTGCCACTGGCCCGCCGCCCTCGCCGCCACGGCGTTCTTGTAGAAGATGCGGGGCAAGCTCGAGTTCACGCGGCGGGCGAACACGCTCGGGCCTCCCGGTCCTGAGATCTGCTTCTCCAGCGCGAGCAGCCGCGCGAGCTCCTGGGCGTCGAGATGGTCCAGCTTCGAGTAGAGCCTGTTGAACTCCTGGAGATCCTTGAGGCCGGACTTGCACTGGGCCATCTTGGGCGCACAGGCCTTGGCAAGCACCAGGGCGCGACTCAGGTCCCCCTCCATGAAGGCGCCGACGGCCCGCTTCCAGTTCACCGTGGAATCGGGGGGCGGCGCCTCCTCGATGGTCCACCCGTGCCGCAGCCTCGAGGCGAGGAGCTGGGCTTCCTGGTGCTCCGGGAAGGCGGCGAGCACGTCCGCGACCATGGCCGAGGCCAGAGAGATCTTGCCGGTCTCGAACAGGGCCGACGCTTCGCGCAACCGGCTGTCGACGGCGCGCGGCAGGTCGCGCTTCAGCTCATTCACCTGTTCATGCATCAACGTATCCGCGCTGACCTTGTCCAGCTCGGACTTGGCTACCGCTAGCTTCTTCTCCGTCAGCGCAGCCTGGGCCGCCTTCAGGTGCTCGTGGTTGGGGACCTCCTTCTGCACATGAGCCAGGTAGTCCGCCAGGTTGGGATGATCAGGTGCCTCTGTCTGCAGCTGCAACAGTTGCGCTCTGGCTTCGGGCCACCGGTTTGCGCGGATGTGGTCCTTGGCCTGCTGGAGGAGCATGGCGAGGTGCCGCTTCCGCTCCCCTTCATAGAGGGTATCGACCGGGACCGGGTCGTGGAGGCCGCGATAGCGGCGGTACTCCCTCCAAAGCTCGCCGCCCACGAACCACACCACGAAGGTCCCCGCCAGCAACCCCAGGAAGAGCTTCAGCCAGCGCACTCCGCTCAGGGGTGGCCGGACGCCCACG
>NZ_DASPHO010000892.1:0-6567 GCF_035629615.1 Hyalangium sp.
TGGAGCTCTCCGAGGATGGCTCCCAGTTCGACAAGGTCCTGACCAAGGAGCCCCCCGGCGAGACGTGGCACGGGCACCTCTTCGAGCACGTCGAGTGGAACTGGAACACCTTCTCCGTCTCCTCCTTTCGGAACTTCCTGAACATCTCCTACGAGGTGAGCGAGAACCCGCAGCGGATCCGCCTCGGCTTCTCCCTCTACACGTGCGAGGGCAGCACGCTCTTCGTCCGGGAGGCGCGCAACGGCGTCGATGTGGACAGTGGCTTCCTGAACGTCGATCGCGTGAACACGCCCCCAGGCTTCTTCAGCATCGACACGCAGAAGGTCATCCGCTTCTCGGACATCCTGGAGCGGCGCACGCCCCTGGAGGGCCCGGCGGGCAGCGGGCAGATCCTCTCCTTCATGGCGCCCGCAATCGTGGGGCTCTGGATGCACGACCTGGTGAGCAGCCTGTACTTCCCGAGCAGCTAGGAGTCCGCCGTGAACAACCTGAACGATCTGATGAACGCCTCGACGGCCGTGCTGATGGACCAGGTCGGCCGCTGGTCCCAGATGATCCAGAAGATGAGAGAGGGGCAGTACACTCCCTCCGATTGGATGAAGGACGTCGTGGGGATGTGGGACTCGTGGCTCGGGCTGGTGCCCCTCCCTTCTCGGCTGGGAGCGCAGGCGGCGGGCGGGCAGCTGCCCACCCTGCTGCTCATCATGGATGACGTCGCCGAGACCGTGGGCCCCGTCGCCACGCCGACGAACCTCAGCCTGCCTCCAGGCGTCACGTTGGAGCTGAGCGATCTCCATCAACTTGGAGGCGAAGGGGTGCTCAGCAGGAAACACGTCCTGCCGCTGCTCTTGCCGGACGGTAACAGCGTGGAGGTTCGCCTGGTCGACCTCGGCGGGGGCCCGCAGCCGCACGTCGCGAAGCAGCTCCCGTGCGGGCTCTACGTGGGCCCGCTGTACGCCAAGGAGCTGGCGACCTACCGGCCGCTCGCGCTCGTGTATGTGCTGATCACCCGGCCGGACTGTGAAGCGCCAACGGGAGCCTAGCCATCGCGAGGAATGAGATGAGCGGAACCATCGGAAGAGGAGGCCAGGGCGACGAACCCTCCCAGGGCGGGAAGCAGTCCGCTCCCTCCGAGGAGTCCGACTTCCAGGACTCGTTCCTGAAGGAGCTGGTGCGGGAGGAGTCACCGCTCCCGGTCCCCCTCCCGGGAGATCGGCTGGGCGGCCTGGACGGACGCCGGTACGAGATCCTCGAGCAGATCGGCAGCGGCGGAATGGGCCAGGTCTTCCGGGCCCTGGACCACGAGCTGCGGCGCACCGTCGCCCTGAAGTTCCTGCTCTTCAACCTGGAGCTCACCGAGCCTCAACGGCTCACCCTCCTCCAGGGCGAGGGCCGGGCCATCGCCCGGCTCGATCACGAGAACATCGTCCGCGTCCATGACGTGTCGCTCTGGACGGCCCATCCCGAGCAACAGGAGGAGGGCGCGCCGCTGAAGATCCCCTTCCTCGTCATGGAGCACCTGGAGGGAGAGACGCTGCACGCGCTCATGCGGCGGGTGAAGCTCGGCCTGCTGCGGGCCCTCGACATCCTGAGCGACGTGGCGGCGGGCCTGGCGCATGCGCACGCCCGGCAGCTGGTCCACCTGGATCTCAAGCCGGGCAACGTCTTCATCTGCACCACCGGCAAGGCCAAGCTGCTCGACTTCGGTCTGGCCCAGCTCCTGGTCGGCCCCGCCACGGCCCGCGAGTCCAGCGGCTCCGGGACGCCTCCTTATATGTCCCCGGAGCAGTGGAGCCAGGCGCTCCCGGATGCACGGGCGGACGTCTGGGGCGCCGGGCTCCTCCTCTTCGAGATGCTCACCGGTGAGCACCCTTTCGCCCGGTTCAGCATCCCGGCGCTGCGAGAGCGCATCACCTCGGCCGAGCCGATGCCCTCGCTCCTCGAGCGCCGGCCTGATCTCCCCGAGGAGGTGGCGCTGCTGGTGGCCTCCGCCCTGTCCAAGGATCCGGCGCAGCGTCCTGCCTCCGGAGCGGAGCTGCTCCATCAGGTCAACGCGCTGCGGGAGAAGCTGGCCCTGCGGCCCCAGCGCTCGGGCTCCATCGCCGGGCGGCGGCGGGTGACGCTCCTGGCCTGCCGGCTCACGCTGACGCCCAGCTCGGTGGAGCCCCTGGATCCGGAGGAGTTCGGTGAGCTGGAGGCCGCGTTCCACCGGGCCTGTACCCGGCTCATCCGCCAGCACGGCGGCTCCATCACCACCGCCGTGGGAGCCGAGGTGCTCGCGTGTTTCGGCTACCCACAGACCCGCGAGGAGGACTCGGAGCACGCGGTCCAGGCGGCGCTGCACCTCATGGAGGAGCTCCCGCGAGAGCTGGCGGGCCCGCGGTTCCCCACGGTGTCCGTGAGGACGGGCATCCACGCGGACTGGGTGGCCCTGGAGGACACCACTCCGGACTTCCATGGAGCGACTCCGGCCATGCAGGGCGAAGCCCCACGGCTGGCTTCCTGGTTGGCGAGCCAGGCCGCGCCGGAGACGGTGCTGCTCAGCGGCGGAACGCACGCGCTCGTGCAGGGCTGCTTCGAGCTCCAGCCGCTGGGCTCACGGTCTTTCGAGACGCTCTCGGGGACGTTGCCCGTCAACCTCCACCAGGTGGTGCGCGAGCGCAGCGGTGTGAGCCGCTTCGACCGGACGCTCGTCGGCGGTGCGCTGACGCCTCTGGTGGGGAGGGAGCTCGAGCTGCAACGCCTCCTCGAGCTCCGGAAGGCCGTCGAGGACGGGAATGGCAACTGCGTCCTGCTCCGAGGTGAGCCCGGCATCGGCAAGTCCCGCCTCGTCCAGGAGCTGCATGGGCGGGAAGCTCCTGGAGCCAGCACCTGGGCCCTGTTCCAGTGCTGGTCCCAGTTCGAGGGCAGCATCTTCTATCCCTTCATCGACTGGCTGCAGCGCTTCCTGGAGTTCTCCACCGACACCTCCCCCCAGCAGAAGCAGCTCAAGCTGGAGCAGCGGCTGGGGGCACTCGGCCTTCCAGCGGAGCACGTCCCTGCCCTCGCCTCCCTGCTCTCCCTCCCTCTGCCCGAGGACTCTCCCTTCCTCCTGCTCCTCCCGGATCGCCAGCGGGAGCAGCGCCGGCATGCCCTCCTGGCCCTCCTCCAGCAGCTGGCCGTGGAGCGCCCCCTCATCCTCGTGGTGGAGGATCTGCACTGGGCCGACCCTTCCACTCTGCAGTTCCTCGACTCCCTCCTGCGCCGGCATCTCTCCGGCGCTCGGATCCACCTGCTGCTCACCGCCCGGCCCGGGTTCTCCCACGGCTGGACGAAGTGCCCAGGCTTCCACGAGCTGGAGCTCACACCCCTCCTGCCCGAGAGCACGGCCACCCTGGTGAGAGAGGCCGCTCATGGCAGTCCCCTCCCGGACGCGACGGTCCGGCAGATCGTCGCCAGGACGGACGGCATCCCCCTCTTCGTCGAGGAGATGACCCGGATGGTGGTGGACCCAGGAGCTGCGCGCGGCGCCACCTCCGGGAAGTGGCTGTCCACCATCCCGGCCACCTTGCACGAGCTGCTCCTGGCGCGGCTCGATCAGCTCTCGCCCCGCTTGAAGACGCTGGCGCAGCTGGCGGCCACCCTGGGCCGGGAGTTCAGCGTCGCCATGCTCCACGCAGTCTCTTCGCTGCCAGCGGACGAGCTGGAGCGAGGACTCGAGCAGCTCGAGCAGGCTCGGCTGATCTACCGACAGCGCCCGCCGCCGGACACGACGTATGCCTTCAAGCACGCGCTCATCCAGGATGCGGCCTACCAGTCGCTGCTGCGCAGCACCCGGCAGCGCTACCACGCCCACATCGTCCATGTGCTGAACGAGCAGTTCCCCGAGCTCGTCGAGGAGCGGCCAGAGGTGCTGGCGCACCACGCCACCCAGGCGGCCATGTGGGCGCGAGCCGTGGACGCGTGGCAGCTTGCGGGCCAGCGCGCTGGGGCCAAGTCCGCCATCGCCGAGTCGATCAACCACTACACCCAGGCGCTTGGTCAGCTCTTGCGCATGCCGGCCTCGCGCCAGCGGGACGAGCGGGAGATCACCCTCCGGGTGGAGCTCGGCCAGGCGCTCGTGTCCGCGAAGGGCTACGCCGCGAAGGAAGTCGAAGAGGTCTACGCGCGAGCCCAGGAGCTGTGCGAGCAGTTCGGCACTCCGCCCTTGTCCGTGCTCTGGGGAATCTGGGTCGTCGCGCTGGTCCGGGGCGATCGTGAGAGCACCGACTCACTGGCGGCGCGCTTCCTTCAGCTCCTCGAGAAGAGCGACGATCCAACAACCCTGGTGGTGGTCCATGGAGCGCTCGCCACCTGGCACTTCTGGAAGGGGACGTATGCCGAGGCCTATGAGTACTGCAACCTGGCCAAGGCCCTCATCACCCAGGAGTTCTTCCAGGGGCCTCAGGCCCAGATCCGCGGAGGCAGTCAGAGCTACGTCGCCGAGCAGGTGCTCCTCGGGCAGCAGTATCTGGCGTATGCGGAGATGATGATGGGCAAGGCCCGGCGGGCCCGCGAGGACTCCGCCAGAGCGCTCGCGCTGGCAGAGGGGACACGGCACCCGTATGCCATCGCGACGACCCTCTCGTTCTGCGCATCGATCGAGTGCGAGGCGAGAGCGCCCGAAGCCGTACGAGATCTCTCCAGCCGGTTGATTGCCATCTCCACCGAGCATGGGTTCCCGTTCACGCTGGCGATCGGCCTGTGCAACGCCGGCTGGGCCGCGGCGAGGCTGGGGGAGGTGCAGGCGGGGATCGCGTCCATCCGTCAGGGACTGGGCCTGCTCCAGGCCATGGGAGCCATGCTGGTCTATCCCACGTGCCTGCTCTGCCTCCTCGAGGCACAGCTGCTCGGAGGCCTGGGCGTCGAGGGCCTCGCCACGGTGGAGGAGGGGCTCCGGATGACGGAGACGAGCACGGCCAGCCGCGACCTCCCGGAGATGCTGCGGCTGAGGGGTGAGTTCCTCCTGCTGCAGGGGGAAGGAGCAGCGGCCCGGGCCTCACTGGAGCGGGCGCTCGCGCTGGCGAAGGATTCCGGCGCGACGCTTCATGAGCTGCGCGCGGCCTTGAGCCTGGCCCGCCTCATGGTGCGTGTGGGCGAGACAGAGAAGGCTGGCGTGCTCCTCGAGGAGGCCTGCGGAAGGTTCACCGAAGGCTCCAGCCTGAGTGACTACGAATCCGCACAAGCGCTGCTGTCCCAGCTCCGTTCCCAACACGAGCCGCAGCCCACGGCATAGGCCCTCAGAGTAGCCTCCACTCCTGGCGAGTCGTGAACGCCACTGAGGCCCGGGCTCAATCCGGGCTCCCCCTGCTAGCGGTTCAGCCGCCAGTGGAGCTGCGCCCGGAGCCACGGGCTCGCAGACCCGTCCACGGCCAGGGGAGACACCGAGATCGCTCCCTCCGCCAGCGCGGTGGTGTCCGCGTGCCGCTCCGTCTCCGGATCGCACGTGACCGAGAGGCCGCAGATGGGGCCCGAGGCGAAGTACACGTCGGGCGCAGTGGAGATCTGGATGTACTGCGGGCGCACCACCTCTCCATGCCCCACCGCCGTCACACGCGGCCCCTGCACCAGGGCCGGAGCGAAGAGCCCATCCTCTCCCAGCACGACCGGATAGTTGAGGTTCAGGGCCACGCGGTCAGGGAGCAGCTTCTCGTCAGGCCTCGCGGTCTCACGCAGCTTGCCGATCAGCTCGTTCACGTACGCCGCGGCATGAGGAGCCGCCGCCGCCGTCTGGGAGAAGCCCGTCCCCGCATCCTGCGCGTTGATGCCGATGCTCACGGCGAGGGAAGGCACACCCTCCTCCGCGGCCGTCACAGTCGCGCCCACCGTCCCCGAGTGGTTCACCGCGCGCCCGACGTTCTGGCCGGAGTTCATCCCCGAGATCACCAGATCAGGGCGCTGCGCCCCCAGGATCTGCAGGCCGAAGAGGACCGCGTCCGAGGGCGTGCCGCCGACCGCCCACGTCGCGCTGGGGGTCTCACCGCACAGGAACTCCGTCCGCGTCACGCGGAAGGCCTGGTTCAAGGTGAGCGCGGCGCTGATCCCACTCCGATCGCCCGAGGGCGCGACGACGGTCACCTGGTGGCCTGCGGCGCACAGCGTGTCCCGCAGGATGCGCAGTCCCGAGCCAGCAACACCATCGTCATTGGTCAGGAGGATGCGCAACGGAGGCGGAGGAGTCTCCGAGGGAGTCGAGGCATGGGCCTGGGAGCCCAGGCCGAGGAGCGTCGTGGCAAGAAGGGACGAGAGGATGCGGTGGGTGCTCATAGGGGCTCGCGGTGGGGGGGATGGAGGGCCGATTTCTGCCCCCTCTATCTTTCTGAACGAACCCACCCCGGATTTGTCGCAACACTCACTTCGAATGCTTCGCGAGCCAGGCCTCCACGTCCTTCAAGAGCCGGGCGGCGGCTGGCGCCTGCGGATTCACCAGGCTGCTCACCTCCTTCGCGAGCTGCACGGCCCGCTGCCGGTCCCCCCCTGACTTCACCAGCGCATCCGCCAGGAAGAAGCGCGCCACGGCCCCGACGAAGCGCGGGACACGGAAGTTCG
>NZ_DASPHO010000893.1:0-29316 GCF_035629615.1 Hyalangium sp.
CGCGTCAGTGCACCACCGGCGGCGTGTCGAAGGCCAGCTGACCGTCCGAGAGCTGACGGATGGCCGCATCGTCCGCCAGGGTCGCCTCGAAGTACGTCGCCACCATGTATCCCGAGGGCGTCGACGAGCAGCGCACCACGACGAGCCGGGTGCTCGGCAGCTTCAGCTGGGGAAGGCTGGCCTCGAGCACCTCGCCTGGCGCGAGCGCCTCTGCCACTTGCAGCAGGCAGCCTCCCGCCGAGGCGTTGATGACGTCGGCGCTCAGCTCCTGACCTGCCCGGTGGAGTTTGACGGGCAGATGCAGGAGGTAGCGTGCATGTCTCCGCCGGTCCTGTTGAGACACGGATCTCTCTCCTTGGCGGCCCAGAGCTCGCGGCGCCACGACAGCACTGTAACGTGTTGCGGGGTGAGCGTCATGCCGCGCTGGGACACGCCGAGAGAAGGCAGGAGTCACTTGCCGGGGTCGAGGGGAGCCCCGGATGGGTGGAGTCCACCCCAGAGCCAGACCCCACAGGTGCTGTCATGAAGCCGCTGCTGGGCGCTCCGCTCTTGATCGTGTCCGGACTGGTCCTCGCCGTGGGCGTGGGGGCGCTGCTCAGGTGGCGGGTGCGCGCATGGCTCCGCATCCTGGGGGGCTTCGCGTTGGTGCTCCCAGGGCTCGCCGGTGGCACGGTGGGTGGCTACTGGTTCTGGTTCACGCACCGGAGCCAGCCGGAGCCTGTCCGCGAGGAGTGGTTCACGGGCGTGCGGTACGAGCGGCTGGTGCTCCAGCAGCCACGCCCGGTGGTGGCGCACCTCGTCCGGATCGACCTGGAGGCTCCTGGCATCGACTTCGTGGTGACACCGGCCCAGCCCTCGGGCGCGGGGGACGTGTTCGCCGACAAGACAAGTGGGTTCGCGGCGCGGCATGGCGTCCAAGTCGCGATCAACGCGAACTACTTCTATCCGTTCCACAACACCCATCCGCTCGACTACGAGCCTCACGTCGGGCAGCCGGTGCATGTCGTCGGCACGGCGGCGTCCGCGGGGCGTGTCTACGGCAACTCGAATGAGCGCATGGTCACCCTGTACCTGTCGCGAGATCGCCGCGTCAGCTTCGAGCGTCCCTCAGGTGAGGTGTGGCACGCCATCTCAGGGCTGGGCTACGTCGTGCGGGACGGGGCCTCGGTGGCCCTCGAGGAGGATGGCTTCAGCCGCATCCCGTACGCGCGCATGCTCGCTGCCGTGGACGGGACGGGCCGCTCCCTGCTGCTGCTCACGGTGGATGGCAAGCAGCTCGCCTACAGCGAGGGCCTCACGCTGGAGGAGGCCGCGCAGCTCCTCGTGAAGCAGGGCGCCCACACGGGCATCCAGCTCGACGGGGGCGGCTCGGCCACGCTCGTGCGGCAGGACGCGCGGGGGCGGATCCGGCTCGTCAACACGCCAACGAACTTCCGCATCGCCGGGTGGGAGCGCGTGGTGGCCACCCACTTGGGCGTCTCCGCGAGACCCCTCTGAGGGTAGTTATGACACGCTGTACCCAGTCTCTTCATGCGTCCATAGGGTGAGCCGATGATGAGTATGCGCATCTATCTCCTGGCCTGGGCTCTCTTCTTGGCGGGCTGTGCTTCTGACGGGCGAGCCGTCCAGGGGCATGAGGAACCAAAGGAGGAAACCGGAAGGGGCATCCCGCCAGGGACGAGCGTGCTGGTCCGCCGTGTGCTGGACGGGGAGAGGGAAGCGCAGCAAGTCTTCCTGCCCGCAGGGGTGATGGAGTGGGGGGACTGGACTGAGGAATCACTGGCTGAGGTGGGCTGGTCCGTCTTCTGGGTCGAAGCAGAACGGGTGGGGGAGGTGGAATGGGCCGCCTGGTGGAGGTTCTCCAGAAACACCTCATCACTGGAGCGGAATACCGGCGCGTGAGGCACAAAACGGGCAAGGTGGTCGAGGAGTGGCATCAGCTGGTCGTCACCTCGAAGCCTGTGGATATTGTCCTCCCTACCCGTGTGGGGGAGACCCCCTTCAATCTGGATGAGCAGGGACGCCACCGGTGCCCTCTGAAACATGTGGCGGGGCTCAACCGTCTCTCGGAGCTGTGGCTGAAGCGCGCGGGGAATGACGGAAGCGACTGGATGCGCACGCGGCAGCTCATCGGGGTCAGGCGGGGAGTTCTACGGCCAGAGGAGCAGCTGCTCATCTCTCCGCGCCTGTACCGGCTCTTGCTGGCACTGAAGGCCCGGCGCTTCGAGGTGGAGTTGGCGCACTGGGTCTAGCCTGCCCCGATGGCCCGGAAGCGGACAGCCAGGCGGTCTCCCTTGGAAACTCGCTCCCCAGCTTGTTAAACCCCCCGGACCATGTTCCACGGCACCACCATCCTCTGTGTGCGTCGCGACGGAAAGGTCGTCATTGCAGGCGACGGCCAGGTCAGCCTCGACAAGACGATCATGAAGAACACGGCGAAGAAGGTGCGCCGCATCGGCGAGGGCAACGTGATCGCCGGCTTCGCGGGCAGCACCGCCGACGCCTTCACCCTCTTCGAGCGCTTCGAGGCCAAGCTCAAGGAGCACCAGAAGAACCTCGCCCGGGCCTGCGTCGAGCTCGGGAAGGACTGGCGTACCGACCGCTTCCTGCGCCGCCTGGAGGCCCTGCTCGTCGTCGCGGATCGGGACAAGACCTTCATCCTCTCCGGCGCGGGCGACGTCATCGAGCCGGATCACGGCATCGCCGCCGTGGGCAGCGGGGGCCACTACGCCCTGGCCGCCGCGCGCGCCCTGATGGCCCACACCGAGCTGTCCGCTCGCGAGGTCGCCACCCACGCCATGGCCATCGCCGCGGACATCTGCATCTACACCAACTCCAACGTTTCCTTCGAAGAGCTCTAGGAGCGCTGCCCGTGGCCGATTCCTCAAAGATGCCTGCCTTCACGCCCCGCGAGGTGGTCAGTGAGCTGGACCGCTACATCGTCGGGCAGAACGCCGCCAAGCGCGCCGTGGCCATTGCCCTGCGCAACCGCTGGCGCCGCCAGCGCGTCTCTGACGAGCTGCGCGAGGAGATCCACCCGAAGAACATCATCATGATCGGCCCCACCGGAGTGGGGAAGACGGAGATCGCCCGGCGGCTGGCGAAGCTGGCCCAGGCCCCCTTCGTCAAGGTGGAGGCCTCCAAGTTCACCGAGGTCGGCTACGTGGGCCGCGACGTCGAGTCCATGGTGCGCGATCTCGTGGAGGCGGCCATCTCGCTGGTGCGCGAGGAGGAGACCGAGAAGGTCAAGCCCCGCGCTCTGGAGCTGGCCGAGGACCGCCTGGTGGAGCTGCTCCACGGCAACGCGCCCCGGACGAGCACCTCGCCGCCGCCATTCGGCTTCCAGGCACCCGCGACTCCGTCTCCCTCCCGGCTGGGTGACTCCGAGCGCGACAAGCTCCGCGCCCAGCTGCGCGCCGGGACGCTGGACGATCAGTATGTGGAGGTGGAGACGTCTGACAGCAACCCCACGTTCCTGCGCAACTTCACCGGGCACGGCATGGAGGAGGTGGGCGTCAACCTGCAGGATCTCTTCAAGAACATGCCAGGCATGAACCGCACCAAGCGCCGCAGGGTGCGCGTGCCCGAGGCCCTGCAGATCCTCCAGCAGGAAGAGGCAGGCAAGCTGGTGGACACCGATCGGGTGACGCGGGACGCGCTCATCCGTGCTGAGTCCAGCGGCATCATCTTCATCGACGAGATCGACAAGATCGCCAGCCGCGAGGGCGGCAAGGGCCAGGGCCCGGACGTGTCCCGAGAGGGCGTTCAGCGCGACATCCTCCCCATCGTCGAGGGCTCCACCGTCAACACCAAGTATGGCCAGGTGAAGACGGACCACGTGCTCTTCATCGCCGCGGGCGCCTTCCACGTCTCCAAGCCCAGCGATCTCATCCCCGAGCTCCAGGGGCGCTTCCCCATCCGCGTGGAGCTGGAGCCGCTGAGCGGGCAGGATCTGGTCCGGATCCTCCGCGAGCCGAAGAACTCGCTCACCCGCCAGTACACCGCGCTGCTGGCCACCGAGGGCGTGGAGCTGAGCTTCACGGAGGATGCGGTGGCGGAGATCGCCCGCATTGCCCAGGTGGCCAACGAGCGTACCCAGAACATCGGCGCGCGGCGGCTCCACACCGTCCTCGAGCGCCTGCTGGACGAGGTGTCCTTCGGCGCCAGCGAGATGGGGCCCAAGACGCTGGCCATCGACGGCGCCTACGTCCGCGAGCGCCTCGGCTCCATCATCCAGGACGAGGATCTCTCCCGCTACATCCTGTAGCCTTCACCCTGGGCGGCCTCGAAGGGAGGCGGCCCTGCGGCCTCGCGCCGCCCACGAGAGGAACCCGCCGTGCCGACGCCCACCACGCCCACCAGCTCCGCCAAGGCCGAGCCGACCCCTGCCGCCCCTCGCACCCAGAACGAGCTCTGGATGGAGCGGGCCAAGGCCCACCTGCTGCAGAACTACAAGCAGCAGCCCATCGTCCTCGTGCGTGGCAAGGGCACGCGCTTGTGGGACGCGGACGGCAAGGAGTACCTGGATCTGCTCGGCGGCATCGCCACGTGCGCGCTGGGCCACTGCCACCCCGAGGTGGTTGCCGCCGTGAAGGCCCAGGTGGACACGCTCTGGCACGTCTCCAACGTCTTCTACTCGGAGCCGTCCATCGAGCTGGCCGCACAGCTCACCGCGCTCACGGGCCTGCCGCGCGCCTTCTTCTGCAACTCGGGCGCGGAGGCCAACGAGGCCCTCATCAAGCTGGCACGCAAGGTGATGAAGGATCGCGGCACCCCCGAGCGCTTCGAGATCATCTGCTTCGAGAACTCGTTCCACGGCCGCACCCTGGCCACCGTCACCGCCACCGGGCAGATCAAGTACCAGAAGGGCTTCGAGCCGCTGCCGGCCGGCTTCCTCCACGTGCCCTACGGGGACCTGGAGGCCGTGCGCAAGGCGGTGGGCCCCAGCACCGCCGCCATCCTGGTGGAGCCCATCCAGGGCGAGGGGGGCGTGCGCCTGGCACCCCCGGGCTTCCTCAAGGCCCTGCGAGAGCTGTGTGACGAGCGCGGGCTGCTGCTGCTCGTGGACGAGGTGCAGACGGGGATCGGCCGCACCGGCAAGTCCTTCGGCTTCCAGCACGAGGGCATCCAGCCAGACGCGATCAGCCTGGCGAAGGCGCTCGGCAACGGCCTGCCCATCGGCGCCATGCTCTGCTCCGAGGCGGCCGGCAAGAGCCTCCCCAGCGGGACCCACGGCTCCACCTTCGGAGGCAACCTGGTGGCCGCCGCCGCAGCCAACGTGGTGATCCGCCTCACCCGCGACCCGCAGATGCTCCGCGAGATCCAGGAGAAGGGCGAGTACTTCATCGCCCGGGGCCGTGAGCTCCAGGCCCGGCTGCCGACGATCATCAAGGACGTGCGCGGCCGCGGCCTGCTCATGGGCATCGAGCTGAACCAGGAGGCCGCTCCGGTGATCGCCAAATGCCGGGAGCAGGGGCTGCTGGTGAACGCAGCGGGAGAGAAGACCGTCCGCTTCGCGCCAGCGTACATCGTCACCCGCGAGGAGCTGGACGAGGGGCTTCGCATTCTCGAGCGCGTCCTCACCCCTGCGTGAGGGAATCCCCATGCCTGAGCTGGTGGACCTCGAGCCCGCACGTCAGAAAGAGATCATCGACCTGGAGAAGGCGCAGGAGGGCAAGGACTACTTCGCCTTGCTGGAGCTGAAGCCTGGGGCGTCCATCGACGAGGTGAAGCAGGCGTTCGTCGACTTCGCGCTGCGCTACCACCCGGATCGCTATGCCGGGTTGAACATGGGCACCTTCCGGGCGCGCATCGAGCGCATCTTCCGGCGCGTCCTGGAGGCGCACACCGTCCTGTCCACGCCGGACAAGCGCGAGGCCTACCTCCGCTCCAACCCTCGCCTCCGAGGCGGGGCGGCGTCGGCTCCCGCTGCGTCCGAGTCCGTTCCGCAGGAGCCTCTGGCGGGCGATGAGGAGCGCCGGGCCGAGCGTCAGGAGCGGCTCTCCCGTCACCCCTACCTGGCTCGCACCCACCGCCTCACCGAGCTCATGGTGCGCAGCAAGGCGGCCATCGCGAAGGGAGACTTCGAGCAGGCCTACGCGGCGCTCAACCAGGTGGTGAGCCTGGATCCCAAGAACCGCGAAGCCGCCGCCATGCTGGCAGATGTCCGCAAGCGGCATGACGAGCAGCGGGCCAAGACGGAGCTGCAGCGGGGGATCGACCTGGAGAAGCAGCAGGATCTCCCCAAGGCCCTGGACAGCTACAAGAAGGCTTCCTCGCTGGATCCGCAGAACGCGGACGCGGCCTTCCGGGCGGCCAAGACGGCGAAGACACTGGGGCTGGACTGGAACGAGATCCGCATCCACGCCCAGCGCGCCGTGGACATGGCGCCGGACTCGGTCGCCTACCGGCTCTTCCTGGCCCAGGTCTACCTGGAGGGCAAGGCCGGGAACCTGGCCAAGCGCCAGCTCGAGGCCGTGCTGAAGCTGGAGCCGAAGAACGCCGAGGCCACGGCACTGCTCCGCAAGTCGCGCTGGCCCTTCTGACGTCCAAAAAGAAGAGGGGCGGCCCGGAGGCCGCCCCTCGTTCAGCTACACGGTTCCGCCGAGACTAGGCGCGGAGCGTGATGCGGCGGCGGGAGAACATCAGGCCTGCCAGGAGCGCGATCAGCATCGCCCCTCCCGAGCTGGTGCCCGTGCTGCTGCAGCCGCCCTCCTCCTCGGCCGGGGTCACCTCCACCTGCACCTCTTGAGAGGCCGAGGCACCGTGCGCGTCGGTGACGGTGACCTTGAAGGTGAGGGTGACGTTGGACTTCGTGTCCGGCGCCTGGAACGTGACGCTCGGCTCATTGTCGGAGGACAGCATCACCGAGGGGCCATCCGTCTGCTCCCACTTGTAGGTCAGCTTCTCGCCGTCCGGATCCGTGGAGAGGGACGCGTCAAGAGCGACGGTCTCCCCAGAGACACTGCCGGACAGCTTGCGGGCCTGGGCCGCGGGCGCCTTGTTCTGGTTGAGCACCTTGACGGAGACGGGGACGACGTCCGACTCAGCACCGTCCGCATCGGTGACGACCAGGGTGAACGACAGCATGGTGTCCGCGGAGACCTCCGGAGCGGTGAACTGGAGCTTGGAGGAGTCCTGACCGGTGAGCTGCACCTGCGGGCCACCCGTCTGCACCCAGCGGTAGGTCAGCGCGTCCTCATCCGGATCCGAGCTCGCGCTCGCATCCAGCATGATGGCGGTGCCTTCCTTCTCCTCGAAGGCCGCGGGGCCGTTGCCCACCGGGCGGCGGTTGAACTTCTTCACGGTGATGGAGACCGTGTCCGAGGAGCTCTGCCCGTTGGCGGTGATCGTGAGCCGGAAGACCAGCACGGTCTCCTGCTTCACGTTCGGAGCGTTGAAGGACGGCGTCGCAGTGTCCGCGCCCGTCAGCGTGACCTCGGTGCCGCTCTCCTGGGTCCAGGCGTAGGTGACGGCGTCACCATCCGGATCGCTGCCGAAGCCCTGGAGCGTGACGGACTCGCGGGCATTCACGGTCCGATCCGCACCCGCGTTGGAGACAGGAGCCCCATCCGGACGCACCGTGACGCTCACGGAGTCCGAGGAGGTCAGCCCGTTGGCGGTGACGGTGAGGTGGAACGTGAGCACCTTCTCCACGAACAGGTCCGGAGAGGTGAAGGACGCGGTGGCCGTGTCCGCATTCGAGATCTCGACGCGGTCCGTGTCGGCTGCATCCTGGGTCCACGCGTAGGTGATCGCATCGCCCTCGGGATCGCTGGCGGAGCCATAGAGGGTGACCGTCGCACGTCCATCCGCGACCTGATCCAGACCGGCGTTGACGGCCGGGGCCTTGTCCGCGCGCACGATGATGGACACCAGATCCGTGGCGCTCGCCCCGTTGGCGGAGACGGTGAGGATGAAGTGCAGCACCGTCTCCTGCTTCACGTCCGGAGAGGTGAAGAGCGGAGTCGCCGTGTTCGCATCGAACAGCTCGACCTCGACGGTGTCCTCGTCGGCCTGGGCCCACGAGTAGCTGACGGCGTCACCGTCCGGATCGCTGCCGGAGCCGGAGAGGTTGATGGCCGTGCGGCCCTCCACCGTCTGGTCCGGACCCGCGTTGGCGGTGGGCTCGCGGTCCACGTTGGTCACCGTCACCGTGACGGTGGCCGGCGCGCTGTTCGTGATGCCGTCGTTCACCACGAGCTGGAAGGTGAACGCGGTGTCCGCGGTCACCTCGGGGGTGGCGAAGCTCGGCGTGGCGCTGGTGTCATCGCTCAGCGTCACCGGCGAGCCGGCCGTCTGGGTCCACGCGTAGGTGAGCGTCTCGCCGTCCGCGTCCGTAGAGCCCGTGCCATCCAGGGAGATGGAGTCCGTGCTGCGCTCCGGCACCGTGCCAGGGCCGGTGGGCACGGCCACGGGCGCGCGGTTGCTGTTGAGGACGGTGACCTGCGCCGTCTTCGGGATGCTGCTGTCCGTGCCGTCATGGACGACGAGCTGGAACAGGTAGGTGGTGGTCTCCGACACGTCCGGGGTGAACGTAGGCGTGGCGGAGGTGGGGTTGGTGAGCGTGACGGCCGGGCCGGAGATCTGCGACCACACGTAGGTGATCGCCTGTCCGTCCGGATCGAAGCTCGCGGTGCCGTTGAGGGTCACCTCCTGGAGGTTCCCCGCGGCATCGCGCTCGTTCACCGTGCGCGCCGGCTGGCCGGCGTCCGCCACCGGGCGGCGGTTGCACGTGCTCCCGTCGCTGGTCTCGGCCGCCAGGGTGCCGAACGGCGTGTTCGCGATGTTGGTGAACTGCACGTCGTCTACGTCGAAGCCGTACGCGGAGGCCTCGCTGTCCGTGCCGATCCGGAAGCGGACACGCACGCCCTGCCCGGCGAAGATCGTGCCGAGGTTGACAGTGGCCGTCGACCAGCCCGGGAAGAGCGCGTTCGTGCCCACGTAGGCCGCGCGCTCCGACAGCGGGTTGTCGCTCGGCTGGAGGAAGGCGGCGTAGCCCGGGTTCCTGCCGAGATCGAGGAAGGTGTCGTACCAATCCACCCCGTTGTCGGTCCACTCCAGGACGGCGCCGTCCCAGAACGGAGCGGCCAGGCCCGCGCCACCCGCAGTCCCCTCGAGGGAATGACGGTACCTGAACGTCATGATGAAGTTGCCCGTCGGGTTCACCTGGATCCATGGCGAGGTGACCAGCGTGTCGGAGGCGACGCCGTGGTTCTGCACGTGGAGGAAGCGGTTGAGGGGCCCCGTCGCGGGCTTCTCGGTGGCCGGCGCGAAGCCCGGCAGGCGGCCGAAGTTGGTGTACGTCCACGCGGAGAGCTCACCTTCGAAGGTGTCCCCAGCCGAGGTGTTCAGCACCTCGTCATAGTGGACGCGGCTGTCGAAGGTGGCCGTCGCGGCCGAGGCGGGCAGCGAGGGCTCGTTGAAGGCGATGCTCAGGCCCGCGCGGGGCGTGGCGCCGGTGACCGAGGCCAGCCGGACCTGCACGAAGGCCGTGGCAGTGCCGGAGCGCTGCAGCGCAGGGAAGCTGAGCGTGTTGCCCGCGGGGAACTGGATCGCCGCGGTGGCGCCGCTGGCAGTGATCGTGCCCGAGAAGGCCGACAGGGGGCTGCCGCCGGTGTTGCGCACCGTCACGGCGAGCCGGCCCGTCTCACCCACATCCAGCACGCCGTCCGCGTCACACGCGGTGGAGGAGTCATCCAGCCGGATGCTGACGACCTCGAGGTTGTTGCCGGAAGCGAAGCTCTCCACGACGCCCACGTGATCCACGGCGTTGCGATCCGCGGCCTTGGCGCCGAAGCCCGCGCCGCGCTTGGCGAAGGCCTGCACGAACCGGGCGTAGTCCGCCGGATCCGAGGCGGCCGCCGCGGCCAGCACCGCGTCACGCGCCTCCAGCAGCGTCGGCGCGATCGGGGTCGCCTTGTACGCGGCCAGCAGGTACTGCTTCATGCGGTCCTGCGCCTCCTGGAACGGGTAGGCGTTGAGCAGGGAGGCGTAGCACTCCCACAGCATCGTCGACCACACCTCGCCGCCGTTGTGGACCTGGGAGTTGCCAGCGCCCGAGGCGGTGCCGAGGATGGGGTGGTTGGTGGGCAGCGGGTTGCCGTTGGCGAAGTGCCGGAAGGTGAGGGCGTTCTTCCCCATGTTCGTGGACAGCGGGACGCGGCGGATACCGAAGTAGTAGCCGTTGTTGGCACCACCGCTCTGCGTATAACCGGCCATGGCGTACACGCCCTGGAACTGGCTGTTGCCCGGGCGGTTGCGATCCTCGTCGCGGACCGTCATCAGCATCGCGTGGAAGTCCGCCCAGCCCTCGCCCATGGAGCGGCCCTGGTTGTTGATCAGGCCGTTGGCGTTACCGACGAGGCGGTTGCTGATGTAGTGGCCCCACTCGTGCGCCACGATGGCGTTGTCGATGGTGCCGTCGCGGTCCAGATCCGGAGTCTTCGTCAGCTTCACCGTGATGGTGGTGTTGGCGGACGCAGCGGTCCTCCAGGCGTTGGCGGTCTCCTGGGTGATGGACATCGTCGGGACGGTGACGGCCGGATCGGCGCCGCCCAGGCCCGGGGCCGGCTGGTTGGGCGCGTTGTTGGCGATGATCACCGCGACGGCGCCAGCGGTCTGGGCGTTGATCGCCTTGATGGTGAAGTTGCAGGTGCCGCGGTCGAGGACCGCGATCTTTCCGGTGAACGCACCCGCCTCAAACGCAGCGCAGCCTTCCGAGGTGCCCGCCGGGTTGGGGATCTTCACGTCCGCGGTGACATCGAAGGTCAGGGGACCGAACCCGGCGCTGCCCGCATCCTGGACGCCGGCGAGGCTGGCCGGGGTCTGGACGGTGAGCGCGGGCACGCCGTCGAAGACGTACATCTGCATGCGGGGCCGCGCGCCGTCGGACGGGGTGGACATGTTGGCGTTGTTGCGCCCGCCGAAGTCCTGGGCCTCCGCCTTGATGCTGTCGTTGTCGAGGCCGCCGCGGCCGAAGTTGGAGGTCTGCGCGTTGCCTGCAGCCTCGTCGAAGCCAGAGTCGTAGTAGAAGTCGTGCAGGAAGTTGTTCACGTAGAAGAGGTGCGCGGTGGCTGCCTTGCGCTGATCCGCGCTGAAGCTCGGCGACCGGGTCACGTCATACGTGTAGTCGAAGACCCCCGGTGCGGTGGTGCCCGGGCGTAGGTCCGCCTCCGGCTGGTAGCCGTCGGCCCCGCCGAGGTCCGCGTACGCGTCCACGTTGTTGCCCGTGGTCTGCGCGGCGTTGGGCGGCAGCCAGGGATCGTTGCGGCTGAACGGCGCGTTCTGGAGGGTGATCATGTTCGCCGGGATGAACGGCGCCTGATAACGGTCCGGGTTGCCCGTGGGGTGCGGCGTCGCGTCATTGCCCTGCGGACCGTCGAACGGGATGTACGAGGTGGGGTCCGCCCACACGCGGTAGGTGTACGCCTCCTCGGCGGTCAGGTTGTTGCGGAACAGCAGCGAGCCATCCGCGGCGGACACGACGAAGGAGTAGTACTCCGAGTCGTTGGTGCTCTTGGTGCCGACGTTGAGCTCCACGTAGTACGCGGGCTGCAGGCCGTCCGGCAGGGTGTAGTAGATCTTCTTGGCCCGGGCGGGGTTGCCCATGGCGTGGGGGATGACGGCGCTGACACCCGGCTCGAAGGAGAGCTGCGAGTAGTCGCCCTGGGTCCCGATGACCGCCAGCGAGCGAGCGCTGAGGGTGGTGCCCGTCATGTCCTTGAAGGCGCGCGTGACAGCCTCCGCGGCGCTCATCTGGAAGTCCGTGCTCGCCGTGCGCACACGCGCGGCCACGGCCTCATGCGGGGCCATGTAGCCGGTGATGGCGACCAGGTTGTTGTTGCGGTCCATCACCACGTTGAGGCCGCTGCGGAACACCTCGATGCCATCCACCTTCTGGCCGAAGCGCGCCACCACGGGGCCGAAGTCCGTCTTGTGGACGGACTGGAGGCTGGCGGTGGAGATGTCCTCGCTGGTCAGGCGGTAGAGATCGGCGAACTTCTGCAGGTGCGTCCGTGCCGCCTGCTCCGGGCGCATCGTGGCCAGGGTGCTGGAGCGCTCCTGGGTGAGCTGGGCGCTCCACAGGACCGTCGGCAGGCCGAGCCGCTCTTCCATGTGCTCGACCCGGGCCCCGCGAGCCTGGAGCTGCGCCTCGGTGGCGGGCAGGCTCCTGGCCTCATGGCTTGCGAGGAACGCGTCATAGTTGCCGCGCTCCTTCGCCCATGCGCTGGTACCCGCCAGGGGCACCAGCATCAGACTGGTCAACAGCTTTTCCTTCAGGCGCATGCGTCTTCCTTCTGGGACTGCTCGTGGGGGAACTGCGAACAGCAACTGCACGGGGAGCACTCGCCGCGGCCGAGAGTGCTCCTTTTAAGAGGGACAGGCCGAGCGATGAGAGCTCTGCAAGGGGAACGACACGCGCAGGGAGATGTCGCGCGGTCGAAGCAAAAAAGAAGCAGCGGGGTTGTCCGGCAGAGGCCTCAGGGCCTGGCTGTCAACGGTTTCCAGCAAGCGCTGTGCTCCCCGACACGAACCACGGCAGACAATGTTGACTGCTCGGAGTTCGGATGCGGGCGCATGGTAACCGGTAGACTGAAAAGTTGAAAAGGGCCCCCCCAACACTTTTGAGAGAGCCCGTCAAGCCATGAAAAGCTGCTAGCGGCGATTAGATAGAAATTCAGGAGAGGACGCCCAGCCTGCTCGCCCGGTCAGTTCACGAGGAAGTTGAAGGCATAGGTGCTGCCACCACTGGCCTGAGGCGGATCCAGGACGATGAAGACGGTGTCATCCGCCGGCAGGGAGAAGGAGATGGTGGCGTTCAGGGAGGTGAAGAGGGGCTGGCGGAGGTTGCCGCCCGCGAAGACGGCCACGGCGGGGACGACGCGGCCTGTACTGGAGTCGAAGAAGATGCGGTAGTTGCGGCCCACGTCGCCCTCGAAGCGGAACCAGTCCTGGTCGCGGGGGTAATCGAAGCGGCCGGTGAAGCTGCTGGGGTTGGTGGTGCTGGCGGGATCGGGCGAGATGGAGGTGGCCTCCTCGGGGAAGTCTCCATGGTCCTCCCGGCCCAGGGACTTGAAGGAGAGAGTGTAGCCGCCGGTGGCCACGGAGGGATCCACGGGTGAGTGGCTGACGCGGGCGAAGTGGGGCGAGGAGACGCGCGCCTTGAAGAAGAGATCGACGCGGCCAGGCGCCTCGGCGGCGGTGACCCACACGCCGCCCTGATCGAACACGTCCACGCGGGGCAGCAGCGAGCCCTGGGCCTGCACGCTGACGGAGTAGAGCTCGCGGGCGAAGGTGCTGAACTGGAAGAAGTCGTAGTCGCCGATGGGATCGATCGACTGCTGGAGGGAGGGGCTGCTGCTGGAGATCGGCTGGGCGCGGGCCTGGCAGTCATCTGGCTCGGCGGCGTCTCCGGCGTGCTCGGCGCAGTTGCTGGGGCCCAGGGGCTCGCAGGCGCCGCTGGGGCGCGCGATGAAGCCCGCCTCACACAGGCAGCGTGAGTCTCCCCCCTCCTCGACACAGACGCTGCGGTTGGGCTCGGTGCAGGGGTTGGGATCGCACGGGCTGTCGTCGCTGCCTTGGACGATGCACCCGGCGCCGTGGAGCGCCGACACGAGGACGAAGAGGAGGGAGAGCGGACGGTTCATGGCTGGCGGGAGGTAGGGTGGGAGGGCGGGTTCTCTTCACTGCCGGGCCCGGGACCGTGATCGAGGGGATCGTCCACCTCGAGGCTCTCGCGGCGCTTGCGGTACTGCTCGCGGACGTAGGCGACGAGCTGATCCAGGTAGGAGCCCAGGGGAGGGCAGCGGATGCCCGTCCCGTCCAGCAGCTCCAGGGTGTTGTGGCAGTTGTAGATGGCCAGGTGGTTGACGTAGCTGATGGCAGCGCGCTGGGGCCGGGCCAGCTTCTCCAGCACGGGCAGGCGCAGCATGACGTCCGCCGCCCGGGAGGGCAGGGTGAAGCGCGGCAGCTTCCGGTTGGCCTTCTCCGCGATCTGCTCGTACACGCGGCGGGCGCTCATGGGGTTGGGATCCACCAGGTGGAAGGTGCGCCCCGCGCCGCGCGGATCGCGCGAGAGGTGCCACACCGCGGACACCAGGTAGTCCACGGGCACGACGTTGAGGGGCGCCACGCCGTTGCCGGGCAGGGGCAGCGGCACCACCATGGGGGACGTCACCAGCAGGATGCCCAGGTAGTAGGGGCCCTCGAAGCGGTCGATCTCTCCCGTGCGCGAGTCGCCCACCACCGAGCACGGGCGGAAGATGGTGACGGGCAGGGTGGCGGAGGCGCGCTGGACGAGCTTCTCTGCCTGGAACTTGGACTCCTCATATGGGTTGCGGAAGCTCTGCCCCCGATCCAGCTCGTCCTCGGCGATGACGCCCAGCCGATCGCCGGACACGTAGCACGTGGAGAAGTAGCTCAAGCGCCGCAGCCGGGTGCAGTCGCGCGCCAGCTCCAGCACGTTGCGCGTGCCGTCCACGTTCACCCGCCAGGCCGTCTCCTTGGGGGCGCTCAGGTTGGAGATGGCCGCCAGGTGGTAGACATCCGTCACCTTCTCGCACAGGCCCTGGTACTCCTCGCCGGACAGGCCCAGGTGCATGTCCACCACGTCCCCGGTGAGCAGCTCCAGCGTGGCGCCCTGCACCCGGGCCGCGTGCTTCTGCGCGTCCTTGAGCATCTTGGGCTGCACCAGGGCGTAGATGTGGCCCTGGGGATCCTCGCGGGCGATGTGCTCCACCAGCCGCTTGCCGATGAACCCCGGGTAGCCGGTGACGAAGTACGTCCCCGGGCCGGCGCCCTCTGCTTTCTTCCGCGTGTCGCTCATGGGCGGCGCAGCATACCCGGGGCTCAGCCGCGCGCGAGCATGGCCCGCCACACCTGCTCCACCTGGGCTCGCGTGGAAGCCAGCTCTCCCGAGTTGTCCACGATCCAGGTGGCGTGGGGGCGCTTGCTGTCCAGAGGAAGCTGGGCCGCCAGCCGGGCCTCCGCCGCCGCCTCGTCCAGCCCGTCCCGGGTCATCAGCCGGGCCTTCTGGAGCGGGCGGGGCACCCAGACCAGCACCACCCCGTCCATGCCGGCCTGCAGGCCCGCCTCGATGAGCAGCGGCACGTCATAGACGACGCGCTCCACCCCCTGTGCGGCCAGGGCCTGGACCTTCTCGAGGAACGCCTGACGGACGAGGGGGTGGACCAGGGCGTTGAGGGCGGCGCGTTCGGTGGGGTCCGCGAAGACGCGAGCCCCCAGCTTCGCTCGATCCAGCCGGCCATCCGGACCCAGCACGCCGGGGAAGCGCGCGGCCACGGCGGCCAGCCCAGGGGTGCCGGGCTCCACCACCTCACGGGCGATGACATCCGCGTCCAGCACCTGCGCCCCCAGCTCCCGGAGCATCGTGCTCACGGTGCTCTTGCCAGAGGCGATCCCGCCGGTCAGGCCATAGAGGCGCAAGGCCGGCCTACTTCGCCGCCTTCAGCGTGGTGAAGATGAACGAGTGCACCGACTTGCCGTCTTCGTTGAAGAAGATGGCCAGGCCCAGCTTGGGGTAGAGGTAGTAGGTGCGGAACTCCTCGGTCATCTTCTTGATGTAGCAGGGGTTGGCAGGCGGCGGGCCGTTCGGGCACGCCGTCCCGTAGCTGTTCTCGATGGTCTCCTTGTCGATGACGGGACCAGGGAACACGTCGATGCGCTCGACGACCTTCGTGGCGGCGTCCACCTTGAACTGGGCCTGGGTGGTGCCCTTGATGGCCTCCTTGCCGAAGTAGGCGATGACCTCCTTGTCCGCCTGGTTGACGACCCGGGAGGGCTCACCGAACTTCTGGGTCACCTCCTCCTTCTTGGAGACCCCGGGCTCAATGCCTTGCCACGGCTTGGCGGCGGCGGGGAAGGCGGCGACGAGCATGGCAAGGATGGCGAAGGGACGCATCACGGTTCTCCTGAGCTGTCGAGCGAACTGCCTGACTAACGGATCCCCGGGGTAGGGCTCAAGGTTCCTCATATAGAACGCTGCCTGCTCCCTCGCATTCAAGATGCCTTGCCCGGCCTGGGGTGCTCTGCTAGGTGCGATCTCGATGCGCACCTCCGGTTTCTGGCTTTTGCCCCTGTTCCTTGTCGTATCCGCCGCGGCGGGGGCCGCAGACTTCGTCGGTCCGGAGAGCTGCAAGGGCTGTCACCCCGCGGCCTACACCGCCTGGCAGCAGTCCAAGCATGCCCGTGCCACGGACTCGCTCTCCGAGACCCAGAAGAAGGATGCGCGGTGCCTGTCCTGTCATGCCCCGGACGAGGCGCAGGGCGTGGCCAATGTCTCCTGCGAGACGTGCCACGGCGGGGGCCAGTACTACGCGCCCGGCTTCGTGATGAAGGATCCGGAGCTGGCCCGGCTGGTGGGGCTGGTAGACCCCTCCGACAAGCAGTGCCGGACCTGCCACGACGCCTCCTCGCCCTCGCTCCGGCCGTTCAACTTCGTGGAGTCTCTCAAGGCCATCGACCACTGGTCCGCCGAGCGCGCGAAGAAGTCCGCTCGAGCGGAGGTCCCTGCGCCCGAGAAGGCGAAGAAGTAGCCGCGTGATCAAGCTCATTGACGCCCGCTTTGTCGTCACCGCCGTGGAGCCCAAGGGCTACCCTACCGGGCATGCTGCCGAGGTGGCCTTTGTGGGCCGCTCCAATGTAGGCAAGTCCTCCATGATCAACGCCCTGACGGGGCGCAAGAAGCTGGTGCGCGTCTCCAACACGCCGGGGCGCACGCGCACGCTCAACTTCTTCGATGTGGAGCTGGAGCGAAAGGGCGTGCGTCACCAGGTGCGGCTGGCGGACCTGCCGGGCTATGGCTTTGCCAAGGCCAGCAAGGCCGAGCGCTCCCAGTGGGAGACGATGATCACCACCTACCTGGAGAAGCGGCACCACCTGGAGGCCGTGGTGAGCATCATCGACGCGGAGGTGGGCCCCACGCCGGATGACCACCTGACGCTCGACTACCTGCAGGACAGGGGCAAGCGCATCCTCGTCGTCGCGACGAAGATCGATCGGATCCCCAAGGCCCGCCGCAAGCCCCGCATGCAGGCGCTCGTGAAGGAGCTCTCTCTCCCACCTGAGGCGCTCCTTCCTTTTTCGTCCACGGAGAAGCTCGGAGTGGAGGAAGTGTGGGAGGCTCTGCTCGGTGTATTCGGGAAGGCGACCCGGGTTTGAGTTGACCCAATCTGCCTTTCCACTATTTCCTGGCTCTAATCGGGGTTGATTCGCACGGGTTCTCGAGTGCGGGAGGCATGGGTATGCGTCGGTACATGATCGTCATCGCCTTCACCGCGGCCGTCATCAGTGGCTGCAAGTGCGGAGATCCGCCGGATGTGAAGCCGCCCTGGGACGGCGATCCGATCACGGATGGGGGCCAGGATGGCGGCGGGAACACGGGCGATGATGGGGGTGTCATCTACAATCCGGATGCGGGGACCACGCTCAGTGGGCGCCCGGATGGTGGGTTCCCGGTGGATGCCGGCACGGGCCCGCTCACCGGCGGTGACAACGTGCAGGTGGATCCCGATGGCGACATCGTCCTGGGTGGTGGCAGGACGGAGCTGGCCTTCGCGTGGATCGCCAACAACGACCAGAACACGGTGTCCAAGTACGACACGCGCACCGGCAAGGAGGTGGGGCGCTACCACGCGGCCATCCCCATCGACGGACGCACGAAGCCGGATGGCACTGTCGGCTACCCCAACGGCCTGCGCGGCAATGTTGGTAACAACCCCAGCCGCACCGCGGTGGATCTCTTCGGGGATGTGTGGGTGGCCAACCGCGCCCAGAGCACCCAGGGCTCGGTGACGAAGATCGCCAACAGCAAGGCGTTCTGTGTCGATCGCAACGGCAACGGCGCCATCGACACGAGCGAGGACAAGAACAACGACGGCGCCATCAGCCTCAACCCGGCGGACGGCGAGATGATCTTCCCGACGGACTGGGCGGACCCGAATCAGTACGACGAGTGCATGCTCTTCAGCACGCCGGTGGGGCCGCCGGGCAACGGCACCATCAAGGCCCGCGCCATGGCCATCTCCGCGGGGCTCGAGGGCACTGCGGGCGACGTCTGGGTGGGTGTGCACAACGAGAACGCCGCCATCAAGCTCGATCCCGTCACGGGGCAGCAGGTGCCGGTGAACGCTGCCGGGCAGCTGAAGGTCACCATCCCATTCGGCCCCTATGGCGCGGCCATCGACAGCCAGCAGCGGCTGTGGATGGTGTCCTCCGGTCTGTCGCCGGCGCGGCTGGCGCTCATCGACACGAACGCGGGGGCGCTCATCCGCGGAGACATCATCCCGCCGATGACCTCGGGCAACTACGGCATCGCCGTGGACGGCCAGGATCGTGTGTGGGTCGCCGGGTGGAGCGCGGGCGCCAAGGCCTTCCGGTACGCTCACCCGCCAGGAACGGGCTCCACGCTGGGCGCCTGGACGGAGTTCGACTTCACCAACGCGGTGAGCCAGATCAACACGAAGATCCGGCGCCCCCGAGGCATCGCGGCGGATGAACAAGGCTTCATCTGGATGAGCTCGGACCTCAACACCAGCAATGCCTCGTCCTCCCAGCTCATCGCCTTCAACGGCAACGACGGTACCCTCAAGCGCTTCAACTATCCGGGCGTGGGGATGGTGGACTTCATCGACGCCACGGACTCCCGGACAAGAGAGGCCATCGGCGTGGGGCTCGACACGGACGGCCACGCGTGGGTGAACAACCGCTCTGGCAACGCCCTGCGCGTCCACCGCGAGACCGGCGAGATCCTGCGCACGGCGCAGCAGGGCAACGGCCTGTACACGTACTCGGACTTCACCGGCTACCAGCTGCGCAACTTCACCGCGCCGCTGGGCTCCTACCGTCAGACCTTCACCGCGCCCGAGTGCGGCACGGAGACGATCTGGCGCTACCTGGTGTGGGATGCCGTCGTCCCGCCGAGGACATCCATCCAGGCCTTCGTCACGGTCAGCAACGACCAGGCCGAGCTGACCGACCCGCGGCTGCGCAAGGGGCCGTTCAACTCCTCACCGGCGGATCTCCGCGCCGCGGGCGTGCCCAAGGGCCGCTTCCTCCGCGTGGAGTTCGTCCTCCGGTCCGAGGATCGCCAGAGCCAGCTCACGCCGAAGCTCAAATCGTTCGACGTGAACTACGAGTGCGAGATCATCCTCCAGTAACGGTCAGTACCTGCCGCGATCTCCTCCCTGCCGGGGGGGGGCTGTGGTAGGCACGCGCCGTGTCCGAGAACGTCAAGGGAAATGGCAGGGGAAATGGCCAAGACGCGCAGCTGGCTCACCAGCAGCTGCGCCGGCAGCTGTCCCAGCTTCCAGCGCGGAGGCGGATGGAGGCCCTGGTCGAGGCCCCTGAGGCACGCGCCCTGGTGCGCTCGCTGCCCGCGGAGGAGCTCTACACAACGATCCAGGAGGTAGGGCTGGCGGACGCCACCGAGCTCGTCCAGCTCGCCTCGCCCAAGCAGTTCCAGGCCTTCGTGGACCTGGCGGGCTGGCAGCGGGACCGGATCGATTCCCACGTGCTGCTCACCTGGCTGCGCGCCGCGCGCGGGGACGAGCCCGAGGAGTTCCTCCGAAAGCTCCACGGCATGGATCTCGAGCTGCTCGAGTTCATGCTGCGCGAGTTCACCCAGATGCACGATCTGGAGGAGAACCCGGACGTCAACCCCGAGGGGGTGACGATGGAGACACCCGAGGGCCGCTACCTGATCGAGCTGAAGGTGGAGGGCGTGGAGCAGGCTGCGCTGCGGGCGATCCTCAGGGATCTGATCGCGGAGAACCCCTTCGAGTCGGTGCGGTTGATGGAGGCCACCCGCTGGGAGGTGTCCAGCGAGCTGGAGGAGACGGCCCACCGCTTCCGGGCGGCGCGGCTGCAGGATCTGGGCTTCCCGACGCTCGAGGAGGCGATGCAGCTCTTCAGCCGCGTGGACCTCGGGCCTGCGCCGGCCCGGAGTGCGCAGCCGGCGCTCGCTCCTGTGCAGGGCCACGTGGACGCCCTGGAGGCCGTGTTCCGCGAGCTGACGGAGGTGGAGCGCGAGAACCTCGAGGACGAGCTGCGCGGGGTCGCCAACGCCGCCCTGGTCGCGGAGCTGGCAGATCCGGGAGATCTGGAGGCCGTGCGCCGGGTGGGGGAGGTGGTGCGCGACTACCTCTCCCTGGGGCTGGAGCACCTCACGGGCGGCGAGCTTGCCCGCGCCGCGGAGGTGGTGCGGGACACACCGCTCCAGCGCATCTTCCAGGTGGGCTTCTCTCTCACCCTGACGCTGAAGTTCCGCGCGGACCGGCTGGTGAAGGCGCCGCTGGCCCGGATGGACGACACGATGCTCCTCTTTCCCGAGGAGGCGGCGGCCGTCGAGGCGCTGCGCCTCAAGCGCCCCCGCCGTGCGCTGCGCGTGCAGGGCGCGGAGCCCGTGCCGTTCCGCTCGTTGAGGGAGATCGCCGCCAGCGAGGCGCTGCTCGCCCGGGCGGAGGCGCAGGTGGAGCTGTTCCGCGGGCTGCTGGGGGGCACGGAGGCGGCGGCGCGCGAGGTGCTGGCCCGCTTCGGCGTCGCGCTCTCCGTGCTGGGGGTGGAGCGGCTCTTCACCGCCACTGTTGCCATGGCGGTGCTGGACGGCCGGGCGGATCCGCGCCCTGTGCCGCTGGGGCGCACGGTGGAGTTGGGCGAGCGGCTCTTCGAAGGGACGGCCCAGGCCCCCCGCCTGCGCGCCAGCGCCGCCGAGAGGGCACGCACCGCACTGGAGCCTGCGGTGGCCCCTGAGGCCCGGCCAGAGCTGCGTCGCCTGGTGGACATCACCCTCGAGCGGGTGCTTGGGGAGCTGGGCGCGCCCTACCTCCAGGAGGGCCGCGTGGATCCCACCCTTGCTGTCATCCTTCCCATGGAGGGTGCTCCGATACCGTAATTCTTTCAGCATCCCCCTCCGCGAGGCCCAGGTGTCCGCCGCAAGGCTTTGGATCCACGGGACTTTGCCCGACAGGGTGACTGGCATGTCACCTGCTTATGGCCCTGAGCGCACGCGTTCGTTCCAACGCCGAAGCAGCCAGGAGGAAGGTATGGGTGTAGGAGAGCAGGGGCAGCAGCGAGACGTCCTGGCGTTCTACGCGCTGACCGCTTTTGCGGTGGTCATGTACACCGTGCCCGGTGAGTGGATCCCGGTGCTCGATCCCCTGCGGCTCGCGCTGGTGACCTCGGGAGTGGCGGCGGGACTGATGGCGCTGCGGCGGCTGGGGCGGGCCGAGCCGCTCTACTTCGACGGCGTGCGCGGCCTGGCGCTGCTGGCCTTCTCGGGGCTGGCCTTCGCGTCGGTGTCCTGGTCGGTGAACCCGGACGTGACGCGCTCCACGGGCCTCGAGCTGCTCAAGCTCACCGCCATCTATCTGACGATCATCAACGTCATCACCACGGGCCGGCGGCTGGCGATCCTCTGCGGGGCGATGGTGCTCGCGTCGATCGTGACGTCCATTGGCGTCATCAACTGGTATCAGACGGGAGTGGATCTGGTGGAGGGCTACCGGGCCCGGTGGGTGGGCGTGTTCGCGGACCCGAACCACATGGCCATGAACCTGGGGCTGGTGGTGCCGCTGGCGGTGGCCTTCCTGGCGCGCAAGGAGTCGGGCTGGGTGCTGCGCGTGGCGTGTGGGGCGGCGGCGGGGCTGGCGGTGGCGGCCATCGTGCTGAGCCACTCGCGCGGTGGCTTCATCGGCCTGGCCGTGGCGATGGGAGTGTGGGCCATTCGCGAGAAGCGGCGCATGCAGGCCATTGTGCTGGGCGCGGTGCTGGTGGTGGGGCTGGTGGTGTTCGCGCCTCAGAGCTTCTGGCAGCGCAACGAGACGGTGACCTCCTTCCACGAGGACGCCTCGGCCATGGGCCGCGTCCACGCGTGGCAGGTGGCCTCGCGCATCAGCCTGGATCGGCCGCTGCTCGGCGTGGGCGTGGGGGCCTTCCGCTACGCGTGGCCCTTCTACGCACCCCCGGAGGCCACGCATGCCTTCGTGGCGCACAACATCTTCCTGGATGTGATTGGCGAGCTGGGCTTCGTCGGCCTGCTGCTCTTCCTCGTGTTCGCCGGAGGCGCCACGGGCGGCGCCTTCGCGAGCTCGAAGGACAGCCAGATGGGGTGGCTGGGGCGGGCGCTGGCGGCGTCCATGGCGGGTTATCTCGTGTGCGATCTCTTCTCGGGCTACGTCCTGTCTGCGCACCTGTACGTGCTGTTCGGCATGGCAGCGAGCGCGCACCGGATTGCGCAGGCCCGCGCGGAGACAGCGGCGGTGGTGGTGCAACGGGCGCCGGCGGCGGGCAAGGGCTCGTCGACGGCCTGGGAGGGGTCAGGGCATGCGGCGTGAGGCGGAGGCGGTGGGCGAGGAGCCCATCCGCCTGGTGCAGTTCACCCGGTCGTTTCATATTGGGGGGACGGAAGTTCAGGTGCTGGAGCTGTTGAGAGGGTTGCCGGCGAGGTACCAGCTCCAGGTGTCCGTGCTGGAGGATGCGGGGCCGCTGTCAGCCACGCTCCGGCAGCTCGGCTACATCCCGGAGGAGTTCCCGCTCACGGGCTCGCTGATGCGGCCCAACACGGGCTGGCAGATCGTCCGCATGGCGCGCTGGTTCCGGCGCCACCAGGTGCAGCTGGTGCATGTGCACGACTTCTACTCGACGATGCTGGTGGTTCCCGCGGCGAGGCTGGCCGGGGTGAAGGTCATCGTCGGCCGGCTGGATCTGGCCCACTGGCTGGGCCCGGTGCGCTGCGCGGCACTCGCGGAGCTCACCAACATGGCCGACCACGTGGTGGCCAACGCGGAGGCCATCCGCCGCATGGTGGTGGAGGAGGAGGGGCTGCCCGCCTCGCGAGTGAGCGTCATCCACAACGGCCTGGATCTGCCGCGCTTCGATGATCGGGCCCGAGCCGGCCTCCAGAGTCCACTGCCAGACACGGGCGGGGCGCCCGCGGTGGTGCACGTGGCCAACATGAACCACCCCGTGAAGCGGCAGGAGGATGTGCTGCAGGCGCTCGCCCTGCTGCGGAGCGAGGGGCTGACGCTGCACGCCTGGTTCGTGGGGGATGGTCCGCTGCGCCCGGAGCTGGAGCGCAAGGCGGCGGAGCTGGGGGTGACGGATCGGGCCCACTTCCTGGGGCGCCGGCAGGACGTGCCGGCTATCTACACCCGGGCGAACCTGGGCGTGCTCTGCTCCACGGCCGAGGGCATGTCCAACGCGGTGATGGAGGGCATGGCCGCGGGGGTGCCCATGGTGGTGACGGCGGTGGGCGGCAACACGGATCTCATCGTGGATGGCGAGCGCGGGCGGGTGGTGCAGCCCGAGCGCCCGGCCGAGCTGGCCCAGGCCTTCCGCTGGGTGCTCGAGCACCCCGAGAAGGCTCGGGACATGGGGGCGACCGCGCGGGGCTTCGTGCGGCGGGAGCTCTCCCTGCAGCGCCTGGTGGAGCAGCATGACGCGCTGTACCAACGCGTCCTTCGTTCACCGTCATAGAATAGTGACGGGGAAATCTTGATGAAATGGAATCGCGGGAATACCGTAGTATCCAAGTCCAGGCTGAGGGGCGCGAGGCGGCGCTGAACTTGAGCTTCGTGCAGGCAGAGGTAGAGCTAGGACTGAACTTCTAGGGTTCGGCACCAGATGGGCCGAAGCCCGGGGCGCTCGCCGGTCAAACTCCAAGGGGCCGGCGGGCGCCCTCATTTTTTCGCGCGGTGACTGCCCGGCCTCTGGGCCTGGGGTGCGGTGACTGCGCGGGTTCCGTTCAGTACCGGTTGTCTGCTCGCCGCTCTGGCTCATGGGGCCAGTGGGCAAGGCTCGATCCCATTCTTAGATTCCGCGGCCACAGGGGGAGCTCATTTCATGTGTGGGATTGCTGGAAGGATCGCTGCGGATGCGCAGGGGCGCAGCGACGGGCGCTGGGTGCGGGCCATGTGCGAGCGGATGACGCACCGTGGGCCGGATGGCAGCGGGTTCTGGGAGGGCGGCAGGGCGGCGCTCGGGCACCTGCGGTTGTCCATCATCGATCTGGCGGGAGGCGCCCAGCCGCTGGCGGGCTGCACTCCTGAAGTCCAGGTGACGTTCAACGGAGAGATCTACAACTACCTTCCGTTGAAGGCGGAGCTGGAGGCCAAGGGCCACGTCTTCAAGACCCGATCGGACACGGAGGTGCTGGTCCACGGGTGGGAGGAGTGGGGCGAGCGGCTGCCGGAGAAGCTGCGCGGCATGTTCGCCTTCGCCATCTGGGACGCGCGGCGCCAGGTGGCCTTCCTGAGCCGGGACAGGCTTGGGAAGAAGCCGCTGTACTATGCGCGCGCGGGGCGCGACCTGGTGTTCGCTTCCGAGGTCAAAGCGCTCTTCGCCTCTCCCGGCGTCCAGCGTGAGCTCGATCGCACCCAGCTCCCGGCTTACCTGGCGCTGCGCTACGTGCCAGGGCCGGCCACCCTGTTCAAGGGCGTGCAGCGGCTCCAGCCTGGCCACAGCCTTCGCTTCCAGAACGGCGAAGTCACGGTGTGGCCTTTCTGGGACGTGCCGCTCTCCCAGCCGCCCGAGAAGCGGGTCAGCGAGGGTGAGCTGATGGAGCGCTTCCTCCATCTCTTCGAGGAGTCGGTGCGGATCCGGCTCATGTCCGACGTGCCCGTGGGGGTGTTCCTCTCAGGCGGACTGGACTCGACGGCGGTGACGTGGGCGATGCGCCGCAATGTCACCGGGCCGCTGAAGAGCTTCTCGGTGGGCTACCTGGGGGATCCGGACAGCGAGCTCACCTACGCGAAGATGGCGGCGACGGCTCTGCAGACCGAGCACCACGAGGTGCTGCTCACGCCCGAGGCCTTCGGTGAGTTCATGCCGAGGCTGGCCTGGCACCTGGACGAGCCGCTCGCGGATGCGGCCTGCATCCCGCTCTACTACCTGTCGGAGAAGGCCCGCCAGGAGGGCGTAGTGGTGGTGCTCTCCGGCGAGGGCGCGGACGAGCTGCTCGCCGGCTACCCCATCTACGCCAAGCAGCTCGTGATGGAGCAGATCCACCGGCTCCCGCTCGCGAGCCAGGTCGCAGGGGGGCTGTCCCGGTTCGTCAGTGACGCAAAGCTCCGGAAGTACCTGCAGTGGGTGGCCCGTCCCTTCGAGACGCGCTACCTGGGGGTCTCCCGGGCGTTCTCCGACGAGGCGCTGCTGGCGGAGATGCTCAGCAAGGTATCGGGCCCGAGTGGGGCCGATCGGCTCGAGTACCTGCATGCGCGGACCCGGGGGCTGAGCCCGCTGTCGCGGATGCTCTACTCCGATGTGAAGAGCTGGCTGCCGGACGATCTGCTGATCAAGGCCGACAAGATGTCCATGGCCGCGTCAATCGAGCTGCGCACGCCGTTCCTCGATCACGAGCTGCTGGAGCTGTGCTGGTCCGTGCCGGATCACCTCAAGCTGAAGGGGTGGGTGGGCAAGTACCTGCTGCGGCAGGGCATGAAGTCCAAGCTCCCCAAGGAGATTCTCCACCGGCCGAAGCGGGGCTTCCCGGTGCCGACGGGCTCGTGGTTGCGGAATCAGCTCCACGCACAGGTGCGTGATGAGCTGCTGGCCTCCCGGAGCGCCTGCCGGTCGCTGTTCCCGGCCAAGACCGTGGAGCGGCTGCTCGATGAGCACCGCGCGGCTGGGAACCGCACCGAGGAGGTCTTCGCGCTCTGGTGCCTGGAGAACTGGCACCAGCGCTTCCTGACGGAGGGGACAACCGCCGAGGCCTCGAGCAAGGCGAGCGTGGCGGCCGATGTCTTCGACGCGGATTCCACTCAGTCTTCCGTGCCAGGGGTCGGTCCCAGCACCCAGGTCTCCTGGAAGCAGCCGACGCCCGCGGGCACCACGGCCGAGGGAGAGCGTCCGGGGGACATCCTCTGAGTGAGTCTCTGAGGGCCGGCTCGCCGACTTCGGGAGCCGGCGCTTGGAGCTTCTGAGGTGTTCATGTCGGGCCGTAGAGGGACTGGAGGTCGGCGGAGATCGCGCGCAGCCGGGAGCGAAGAGCCTCGGGGGCGAGCACCTCGACGGAGCGTCCGATGAGACAGAGCTGCGAGAGGGCGATGCTCTCTCGCTCGAAGTCGACGGTGACAGTCTTCGTCCCGTCGGGTGCCCGGTGGGCCTCGGCGAGGCGTGCATGATCGGCCGGAGGCCGGACGTGCTGGAGCGCCTCCTCGCCTTCCGGGGCGACCCGGAGTGAGACTTCGTACCGGGCGCGGCGCTCAGCGAACTGCGCGCACCACTCCTTCCAGAACGCCGCCAGATCGAAGCGCTCGGGCCGCTCGAAGGTCGACGGTAGGAGGCGTGCCTCATCGATGCGTGCTCCGCGAAAGACGCTCGGCCCGCGGTCAGTCCCTGCGACGAGGTACCAGCGGTCGGCCTTGATGACGAGCCCGTACGGCTCCACGATGCGCTTGGAGGCGCGCCCGTCGAAGTCACGGTACGCGAGCCGGACGCGGTGATTCTGCCAGACGGCATCGCGCAGCACGGCGAGGTGTGGCACGGGCTCGCGCTCCGAGAACCAGGATGACGGGTCTGCGTGAATCCGCTGGCGTGCGTACTCGATGACGGATTGCTGGAGGGCCGGGAGCGCGGCTGCGAGCTTCACGAGCCCGCTGCGCAAGGGGGCTGACAAGCCGAGATCCTCGAGCGCGCCAGGTGCTCCGACAGCGGCCAGCGCATGGACCTCCTCGCGCGTGAAGCCGGTGAGCTGAGTGCGCCACCCGTCGACGAGAGACACGCCGCCAGCAGGCCCGCGCGTCGCGAACACGGGCACGCCGGAGGTCGAGAGCGCGTCGAGATCGCGATAGATGGTGCGCTCCGAGACCTCCAGACGCCGTGCGAGCTCGCCAGCTGTCCAGCGTGGCCGGGTCTGCAGGAGCTTCAGCAAGTGGACGAGTCGATCCGCGCGCATGGTGTCCAGAACAATAGGCGCGCAATCCTGACACAGGATGTCAGGAATAGGCAGCTACGGTGCTTGAACCATCCGCGCGGAGATCGCGCATCACACACGGTCTTGGAGGACAGCCATGAAGCCACTGGAGGGACGCATCGCGCTCGTCGCGGGTGCCACACGTGGGGCCGGCCGCGGCATCGCGATGATGCTGGGAGAGGCAGGGGCCACGGTGTACTGCACCGGCCGCAGCGTGCGGGGACGGCCGGCCACCGGCACACGCCCTGAGACCATCGAGGAGACAGCGGAGCGGGTCGACGCGCGAGGCGGCCGTGGGATCGCGGTGCGGACCGACCATACCGTCGAGGGCGAGGTAGCGGAGCTGTGCGCGCGCGTGAAGCGCGAGCAGGGCCGGCTGGACGTGCTCATCAACGACATCTGGGGGGGGGACGAGCTCACGGAGTTCAGCCTCCCTTTCTGGAAGCTCGCGCCGGCGAAGGGCCGGCTCATGCTCGAGCGCGGCATCTACTCGCACATCCTGACGAGCCGCTATGCCGTGCCGCTCATGCTCGAGCACGGCCGAGGGCTGATCGTCGAGATCACCGATGGGGACACCTTCGGATATCGCGGCAATCTCTTCTACGATCTCGTCAAGATGTCGGTCATCCGCCTGGCGTTCGACATGGCGTGGGATCTCCGGCGCCATGCGATTACGGCGCTTGCGGTGACACCGGGCTTTCTCCGTTCGGAGGCGATGCTCGAGAACTTTGGAGTCACGGAGGCGAACTGGCAGGAGGGAGCGGCCAAGGATCCGCACTTCATCGCCTCGGAGACGCCGTTCTATGTGGGCCGGGCTGTCGCGGCCCTGGCGGCAGACCCGAACGTCGCTGCGAAATCCGGACGGGTCTTCAGCTCCTGGGCGCTCGCCAAGGAGTACGGCTTCAAGGATGAGGACGGACGGCAGCCAGATTGGGGCACATACTTCCAGCAAGCCTTCGGGCGCTCCTACGCCGTGGCAGACGAGGCCGCCTACGCGGCCTGGTTGAACGGTCCGATGGAGATCGCCGCTCCCGATTGGCCCAAGGAGTGACGTGGGGGCGCCCGCGGCGCACGAAGGCGTGGCAGAATGGAGGGGTGTTCTGTTCTCACTCTGAGCCGTTCACACGGCGGGAAGCAAAGCACGGCGCCGAGGAGCCCGAAAAGGGTGGGGGCGTGCAGCAGCAGGAGCGCCTGGAAGACACGGTGGGGGGCGGACGCATCCGCTGCCCGAAGTGTAGCTGGCGGCCGCGCAAGACGGACCTCTGGTCCTGCCGCTGTGGCTGCGCGTGGAACACCTTCGACACCGGAGGCATCTGCCCCGAGTGTGGCGCGCAGTGGCGCCACACCCAGTGCCTCCGCTGCCATGAGTGGAGCCCCCACGAGGATTGGTACAAGGCGAAGGCGCCCGAGGAGGGATCGCCTGGGTGAGCTCATGGGCAAGAGTGTCTTGGCTCAGCCTGGGATCGGAGCGCCTGGCTCGGAGGGGGCAATGAGCGTCGGAGCACGGTGCTCCACGCCCACGGCTTCGCGGACAGAGCGGAAGCCGTCCCGAGCGAGCAGGGCGCCCAGCTCCTGGACCACCCGGCGCACCATGCCTGGGCCCTCATAGATGAAGCCCGTATACGCCTGGACCACGGAGGCGCCGGCGCGCAGCTTCTCGTAGACGTCCTGGGCGGTGAAGACTCCACCCACACCGATGATGGGCAGCGCCCCGCCACTGCGCTTCCACGCCCGGCGGATGACAGCGTTGGCCGGCTCGCGCACCGGAGCCCCTGACAGCCCGCCGGCTTCCTGGGCGAGAGGATGCTCGAAGGGGCGGGCCACCGTGGTGTTCGTGGCGATCAGCCCAGAGAGACCGCACTCGAGCGCCACGTCCACCACCTCGTCCACGGCCTCGGGCGTGAGATCCGGCGCAATCTTGAGGAACAGCGGCTTGCCAGGCGCTACTTGCTGGAGGCGCTCCTTCACCGCGCGCAGCAGTGCCGTGAGCTGCTCGGGCTCCTGGAGCTTGCGCAGGCCTGGGGTGTTGGGCGAGCTGGCGTTGACGACGACGTAGTCCCCCAGCGGCGCCAGCACCTCCACACAGGCCACATAGTCCTCCACGGCCTGCTCCAGCGGCGTGTCCTTGTTCTTGCCCAGGTTCACGCCCAGCGGGGCAGGGTGCCAGGAACGCGCGCGCAGATGCTCAGCGGCCACGGCCGCCCCATGGTTGTTGAAGCCCATGCGGTTGATGAGGGCGCGATGCTCGGGGATCCGGAAGAGTCGTGGGGGCGGGTTGCCCGGCTGGGGACGCGGGGTGACGGTGCCAATCTCCACCGCGGAGAAGCCACAGGCGAACAGGCCCTCTACGGCCTCGGCGTCCTTGTCGAGCCCTGCAGCCAGCGCGA
>NZ_DASPHO010000894.1:0-18349 GCF_035629615.1 Hyalangium sp.
TCCGCCATCACGAGGCGCGCCTGCAGGTTCTTGCGCTCGGTGATGTCGCGGTGGACCAGGATGCAGGCGATGGCGCGCCCCTCCGCGTCCCGCAGCGGCACCGCCACGGACTCACAGGTGCACCCCGTCCCGTCCCGGCGCTGGAACTCCATCTCTCCCGTCCAGCGGCCCGTCTGCTCCAGCGTGGAGAAGATCTTCGCGGTGAGGGCATCCGTCTGGCCGGGGTGCAGCACCGAGAAGAGCGTCTGCCCCAGCGCCTCGGACTTGGCGCGGGCGAACATCCGCTCCGCGCTCGGGTTCAGGTCGACGATGCGCCCGGACAGGTCCGTGATGACGACCCCGTCATAGAAGCTCTCGAAGATGAGGGCGTGGCGCCGCAGCTCCTGCTCGGCCTGCTTGCGCGCGGTGATGTCCATCACCGTGCCGGTGATCCGCGCGGGCGCGCCGGCCATGTCGCTCAGCACATCTCCCTTGCAGGAGATCCACCGGAAGCCGCTGCCCGCGGGCTCGATGCGGTACTCCAGCTCCACGTGGGTGCGCTGCTCCAGCGCCGCGGCCAGCGCCTCCTTCACCCGCGCCAGGTCCGCCGGATGCACCACCTCCTGGAGATCCATGGTGCGGCCCGACAGCTTGCCCACGGGCAGCCCGAGCATCCGATCCACGTGCTCGGACCAGGTGACCACCCCGGTGGAGGCGTTCCAGTCCCAGATGCCCACCCGCGCGGCCGACAGCGCCTGCCGCAGCTGCTCCTCGCGCGGCTCGAGCTGCGCGCGCGTGGAGAAGCGGAAGACGGTGCCCGTGCCAATCTGCAGCCGGTCTCCCTCGCGCAGCTCCGCCGAGGTGATGGACACCCCGTTGAGGTACGTGCCGTTCGTCGACTTGAGATCCGTGACGTGGCACCCGCCCTCGGGAGTGCGGACGACCCGGGCGTGCCGACGGGACACCCCATGATCGTCGATGCGGATGCTCGCCTCGGAGCCGCGTCCCAGCACGTGCTCGCCCGGCGCCAGCGCGAAGGCCTTGCCGATGGAGGCCGGCAGCGCCGTGCTGATCAAGATCAGACACGCCCCGGGTGAGGCCGAGGACATGAGCGGCATGCCCGCATGGGTTGTCACTTCATCCAGCATTGTCATGGGCATTCATCCCCCCCGGGACGCCTCCGGGGAATCCCAGCAGCCTTGCCAGCCTGCCGTCCAACCTACCGCGTCTGTTGCACCTGGCAGCATCTCCCACCGGACAGCCCTTCCGCCAGAGGGACCACCCGCTGCTCGATCCCGGACATTCCGGCTGCGCCGGGAGAGCCGTTCTCCCGAGCGGCCAAATTCTCGCATGCAACGGCACAGGTAGTTAGCTTGTCCCCAATGGGGGACCACGAGGACACCTACCGAATCCAGGGCGGCAAGCCCCAGGTCCCCTGGGACACGGCCGCCACTCCGCCCAAGGAAGGCGAGAGCGCCCAGTATGCGCTCGCGGGCGAGTACATCTTCAAGCGGCTGATTGCCTCGGGCGGTCACGGCAGCGTGTACGAGGCCGAGCACCGCATCCTCGGGCGGCGCGCGGCGGTGAAGGTGCTGCACTCGCACCTGGCGGACCAGGGCGAGATGCTCCAGCGCTTCGTGCGCGAGGCCCGCATCGTCAACCAGATCCACCACCCGAACGTGGTGGACGTCTACGACTTCGGGATGATGCCGGATGGCAGCCCCTACTTCGTGATGGAGCTGCTGGAGGGCCGGACGCTCAGCCAGCTCATCCACGAGCGGGGCAGGATGTCGGCCGAGCGAGCGCTCGCCTATCTGGAGCCCGTCTGCGCAGCCCTGGAGGCGGCCCACAAGGCGGGCATCGTCCACCGGGATCTGAAGGCCAGCAATGTGATGGTGATGGACGACGGCGAGCGGCCACGGGTGAAGCTGCTCGACTTCGGCATCGCCAAGGTCATCCAGCCCCAGGCCGGCCAGGAGGGCCTGACCCTGGCAGGGCAGCGGCTGGGCACCGCCTTCGCCATGGCGCCCGAGCAGCTTCGTGGGAGCACCATCACCCCGGCCACGGATGTGTACGCGCTGGGCGTACTCCTGTTCCAGCTGTTGACGGGACAGTACCCCTTCCACTCCAAGGATCGGCTGGAGCTGGAGCGGCTGCACCTGGAGGCCCCGCCGCCGCGCGCGAGTGCCACCGCGCCCGTGCCAGCCGTGGTGGATGCGGTGGTGCTGCGCTGCCTGGAGAAGGAGGCGGAGCGACGCTTCCAGAGCACCGAGACCTTCCTCACCGCGCTGCGCGAGGCGGTGGCAGCACCCGGTGACGTGCTGCCCGCAGGCACCACGCGCCAGGCGCTGGCCGTGCACGCGGAGGTAGAGCTGGCCGAGTCTGACCAGGACGACGAGGTGGTGCACGCCGCGCTGGCCGAGGTGCTCGACTGCCTCGAGCAGCAGCTGCGCGCCACCGGCTTCATGCTGGCGCTGCAGGCGGGCACGGCGCTGCTGGCCATCCGGCTGCTGGAGGCTCCTGGCCCCCTGGCGCCCGAGCAGTCCCAGCGGTTGCACGAGGCGCTCCGCCACCTGCGCCGCGACACCGAGGCCCTCGCCGCCGAAGTGGGCGCCCACGTCCAGCTCTGCGTCCACGTGGGCGCCGTGGAAGTGCGCGGTGAGGACTCGGTGCTTGAAGTCCTGGGAGGTCCCGTGACGGACCTTTCCAGTTGGGTTGTGCGCGTTCCGGGAGGACTACACCTCACGCCGAACGCGCTACAGGTGCTGGGCCCGCCTGTCTCCACTTGAAACAATGTGACGGTGCGTGTGTCTCGCCCTTGCACAGGGTTTGAGACGCAATGCCTCACATCCATACGAAACATGCTCGAACCGTCTATTCCTGTCTGAAACAGGAGCGGTTGTTTTGATTGGGATTGAAGTGCGCGTGCGAGGCTTTACTGCTAATCTCTTATTGGCGGTATTATTCGAGACCGCCAAAGCAGCGGACCCAATGCGGCCGTGTTCCACGGTCGCCTCCGCGGGGGTGGTGCCATGAATCAGACGTCCTTCTCTGTTCGTCGTGGCGACGCGTTCCAGACTCACGGCAATCCTGGAGTGGTGGCGTTGTTCACGGTGCTGGTGTGGTTGGGCAGCGCGACCGGATGCGGAGTGGCTGAGGAGGGCATGGCCTTCGAGCAGGAGGCTCTGGGCACCCATGAGGGGACGGCGGCGACGAGCGAGCAGATGGCCACCATGGGCCTGTCCACCAACGGCCTGTCCACCAACGGCCTGTCCACCAACGGCCTGCTGACGATCACCTTCCTGGACTGGTTCCATGCGGATTCGTCCCTGCGCGCCCTGGTGATGAAGTACACGGTGATGTGCGCGCTGCCCCAGGGGGAGTCGCGCGTCTATACGAGCCCGGTGACGGGCCAGGTGTACACGTGGCACGGCCTGCTCGGGCTGGCGCCGGGCTGGGGCCAGGGGCTGCAGCCCACGGAGGCCGAGCAGCAGGTCGTCACTGCGTGCCTGGCGGCCCACGCCAACAAGTTCGGCCTCAATGTCCACGTCTCCGTGCTGGGCCGGAGCGCGCAGGGCGTGGAGATCCCGTACACGTCCGCGGAGCTGGCCTCGTACTCGGAGACGGAGGGCTGCTTCTTCGGCAACACCTTCAAGGACGAGGGCATCTTCTCGGGCAGCGATCGCAACTCCCTGAGCGCCAGTGAGAGCAGCCCGCGGGCCTGCGCGCTGTCCGTGTCGGGCCAGACCACCGACTGCGAGCCGATGACCCATGTGGGCTCGTGCCAGGAGTACTGCACGCTGGACTCGACGGGGACGTACTACACGAGCTGCTCCTACAACGGCGTGACGTACAAGCCGATGACGACGCGCGTGCGCCCGGTGGACATCTTCAGCTGCGGGGACGGGGTGTGCCAGTTCACCGAGAAGTGCGGCATGGGGACAACCACCAACAGCTGCAACGCGGACTGCGGCGCGTGCCCGTGAGTCTGGTGGACCGGTCGCCGGGATGGCCCCTCACACGCGCTTGAGCCGGAACACGTCCACATCCACGCCGTCCGAGAAGTGCACCAGGGGCGCCGCCGGTGGCCGGGAGATCTTCGCGGCCGCCAGCAGAGACTCTTCCAGCCCCTCCACCTCCGCGCTGCGCACCGGGTATGGCGCGTGGTGCACCTGCCCGCTCCACAGCCCTCCGCCGTGCAGCGTGTAGAGGAAGTAGCGCTCCACCAGGAAGTGCTGCAGCGTCCCCGGCGCCGAGGTGGAGGCCTCACCCCTCGGCGCACACCGCACCGCGCAGCTCGCAGGCACGGGCGCGGGCCACTGCCGCTCCGAGCGGTAGGAGACCCAAGGGCCCTCGCGCGTCAGCTCCATCCGCGCGAAGTGGTACGGCAGCCTGAACCACGCCCGCGCCAGCTTCACGGCGATGCGGTTGGCCGCATCCAGGCTGAAGAACCACACCCCTGGGTCCTTGCCCTCGCGGTGCACGTACGTGCGCACGTTCGTCTCGTGGAAGTTCGAGAGCGGAGGGAAGGCAGGCAGCCCCGCGGGCCGCACTCCTCTCATCGTGAAGGGCACCAGGCCGATGAACGCCCGGCCCTCGTACGTGTCCAGCGTCAGCCCCGGTGGCAGCAGCCGCGCGAGCTCCTCTGCCGGCACCTCCCAGTGCAGGAACAGCAGCGTCCTCCAGCGCTGGTACATCACCGGCCGTCCCTCCGGCCGTCGCGCGGGCGAAAGGCGATCGATCGTGTCGTGACGGGACATCAGCGCTCCCCTACGCCGGACCCGGGCTGACGGGCGCCGCCACAGGCTCTCCAATCGGCAGGAACACCCGGAAGGCGGTCCCCTTTCCAGGCTCGCTCTGCACCGTGATGCGCCCGCCCATCGCCTTCACGATGCCGTGAGAGATGGACAGCCCCAGCCCCGTCCCCACCCCCACAGGCTTCGTGGTGAAGAACGGATCGAACAGCCGGTGCAGGTTCTCCGCCGGTATGCCCACCCCTGTGTCCTTCACCTCCACCACCACCTGGTCCTCCCCCTCTCGCCACGTGGTGAGCTTCACCTCGTGAGCCTTCACGTCTCCCCCCTCGGGGATGGCCTGCGCGGCGTTGATGATGAGGTTCAGGAAGAGCTGCCCGAGCCGGGACTCGCTGGCGTTCACCAGCGGCAGCTCGCCGTACTCCTTCACCAGCTGCGCGCGGTGGCGGAGCTGGCTCCGGGCGATGTTCCCGCACAGATCCAGCACCGCGTGGAGGTTCACCGGCACCCGCTGGCCGTCATCCCCTCGCGCGAACGTCCGCAGATCCCGGACGATGTCACTGACCCGGTCCGCGCCCGTGAGCGCCTCCTCCAGCGCCTCCTGGACCTCCTTCAGCCGCTCCTTCGCCTGCGCGTCCCCCTCCCCCGCCAGCACCCGCAGCTCGTCACGGATGAACCGCACGTTGCTGAGCATGAAGGACAGCGGGTTGTTGATCTCATGCGCCACACCCGCCGCCAGCGAGCCGATGGAGGCCATGCGGTCGGCCGTCTGCAGCTTCTCCCGCAGGTGTTTGCGCTCGGTGATGTCACGCACGATGGAGACCCAGGCCGGCTGACCCTCGAACACCAGCGAGAACGTCACCACCTCCCCCAGCACCAGCCCCCCCGAGCGGTGCACCCAGTGGACCTCTCGCATCCCCTGCGCAACCTCCGGCCCCGTGAGCGCGCCCTCCTCTCCCGGCTGCACGAGCTCCGTCAGCCTCCGGCCCTGCAGCGCCTCCGCGCGCTCGTGCCCCACCAGCGTGGCCGCGGCGGGGTTGAGGAAGACGATGCTCCCCTCCCGGTGGATGAAGATGGCGTCCGGCGTGCGCTCCACCAGCATCTGGAAGCGCTCCTCGTTCTCTCGGAGCTGCCGGCGGCTGTGGCCGATCTGCTCGGCCATGCCCTCCGTGGTCGCCACCAGCCGCTGGATGCGGCGCCCGAGCAGGAAGTGGACGCCGAGCCCCATGCACCCTGCGATTGCCAGCAGCATCAACGTCGAGCGCAGCACCGAGCGCTCCGCGGAATAGCGCCCGGCTCTCTCGAGCTCCGTCAGATCGTGCTGGAAGAAGAGGTAGCCCATGCGCCGCGGAGAGGGGCCAAAGCTCAGCTGCACCGGGTAGTGGCCGATGATGCGCCGCCCGTCGGTGGAGAGCTCGACGACGCCCTTCAGCTGCTCCAGGGCCTGCTGTCTCCTGCCGACGTTCTCCGGGAGCTCTCCCTCCGGCCAGGCCTCGCGCAAGGGCTTGCCGATCAGCGCCAGCCGGGTGGAGGCCAGCACGGCCTGCTGCTCGTCGACGAGCAGCCCCACCTCGAGCTGCGGGTTGTAGCCCAGGCCCGACAGGGACTCGCGCACTGCCGGCAGGTTCCCCGCGCGCAGCAGGTAGTCCAGGTTTGCCTGGAGCTGCGTCATCTCCACGGCGACCCGCCGGCGCGCGGCCGTCTGGATGTGCCTCACTCCCTCGCTCGTCTCGCGATGCAGGGAGTAGAGACCGAAGCAGACGGTGTAGACCCCCAGCAGCAGCAGCGGGACGGTGAGCTCCCGGAGCCAGGCCAGGCGCGAGGAGGGTGCGCTCATGGTGCCACCCGGAGCAACGGTGCGGTGTCGATGAGGTGGCGGGAGTCCGGCAACGCCGGGAGGGCCTGCTCCCGGACCATGACGCTGCCCAGCCGCTCGATGGTCTCATACAGTCGCGGCCGCTCGCCCGTGAGCTGGAGGCGCTGCTCCTGGAGGTCCGGATGGCGAACACCCTTCAGGGCCTCGAGAAACGCTCCCTCCTCCAGTCCCACCCGCGGCCCCATCCGGCGCGCGGCCTCGGCGGGGCGCTCTCGCAGGACGGCGAGCGCGGCAAGCCAGCCCCGGATCAGCGCGTCCACCTGCTCCGGGTTCGCCTGCAGGTAGCTCCTGCGCACCACCAGGACATCGATGATCTCCCCTGGAATCTGCGAGCTGTCGAAGAGCCGCCTCGCGCCCTGGGCGGCCAGCTTTTGACAGAAGGGCTCGAAGGCCACCACCGCGTCCACCTCGCCCGTCCGCAGTGCCTCCGCGAAGGCATCCCGCGCACGGTATTCCCGCTGGACATCCTCGAGCTTCAGCCCGGCCTGCTCCAGCGCTCGTGCGAGCATGTACGTCGACAGCGTCACGTCCTCGGAGGCCACCTTCCGGCCTCGGAGCTCCGCCACGCTCGTCACCTCGGGCCGCGCCATCAGGCAGTCCGCGCCGTGCGAGCCATCCAGAACGAAGACGACCTGCGCCTGCTGCCCCCGGCGATCCAGGTTCAGCACTTCATCCACCGTCACCGCTGCTGCGTCGATGACTCCATTCTGGAAGGCCCGGATCTCATGCTCGCTGTTGAGGTACTCCACGAGGTGGATGGGGCCGGAGAACAGCCCCAGCTCGCGCGCCAGGAAGAACGGCTCCGTGCCCACCCAGGGCACTGTCCCCACCGCCAACGGCCTCTTGGGTGCGGGAGCACAGCTGGCCCAGCCCAGCGCCAGGAGCACGAGCACTCCGCTCCATCCTCGTCGCATAGGTGGCCTTCAGGCGGGAGGCGGGGGCGTGTTGCGGTAGATATGCTCGGACCGGTGGAAGAGGACCCACGAGGTGATGATATACTTGTCGTTCGAGCGCGGCACATTGCCACGGTGGGTGTGCGTGAAGCCGGCGGGGAAGATGACCATCCGGCCCTCCTTCGACTCCACCTTGCGCTGCTGGTAGTAGAACTCCGTCTCGCCGCCCTCGGCCACGTCGTTCAGGTAGAACTGGAAGGCCAGCACCCGGTGCAGCTGCTCGCCGTCGGCGTCCTTCGGGTAGATCTCCGAGTGCCAGTGCGGATAGCCCCCCGAGCCCTTCACGTACTTCTGCACGTTGAGGAAGCCGTAGCGGTAGAAGTTGCCGACGAGCCCATCCAGGATCGGATCGCCCAGCTGGGCGAAGTTCTGCTCCGTCAGCGTCACCAGCTTCCCCGTCTTCGGGTCCTTGATGGAGGGGGAGACGGCGCCGATCAGCGTGTAGAGGTACTTGCGCAGGTAGCTCCTGAGCGGCGGGAACGACTTGTCCAGGAGGAGCCGGAGCGTGGGCTCCCACTCCGGGACGAGGTTGAGCGTCAGGTCGTAGCTGTCCTTCTTGGCTACGTCCACGCCATGGCCGGTGCGGCCGCGCTGCACCTGAGGGCTCTTGTTGAAGCGCTGGATGATGTCCCGGCAGAGCTGGGGCTCCAGGGCACCCTCGTGGACTTCGATGAAGTCGGTCATGGCGGCCGTCGATTATAGTGACGTGCCCCTCGGAACTTCCACCGCGGTCCCGGTGGAGCCCGAGCGGGTGTGAGGTCACCTACGCATGCGTCGCTTCCTCGTCCTCTCGGTCGCCCTGGCCTGCCTCGAAGGCTGCACCTGCGGCAAGTCCGCGCCGTCCTCCTCGGCCATGGATTCGGGCACGGCCCTGAGCCCACCCTCGGCTGCGCAGCCCGCCGGAGACGCTCCGCCACCGGAGCCCCCCCTCCCCGAGCGCGCCATGCAGCTCCACGCCCAGGGCCGCAAGCATGGAGAGGTGGGCCAGTTCGAGGAGGCCCTGCGGGCCTTCCAGCAGGCGCGGGAGATCGCCCCCACCTGGCCGCTGCCCCTCTATGACGTGGGCGTCACCTACCTCTATATGAAGGATGACGCCCAAGCCCTCGAGGCGTACGAGCAGTTGGACACGCTGGCGCCGCAGGGCGTCTCCGACAGCAAGCGGATGCTCGACAGTCTCCGGCGGGAGCACGACGGCCGCGTCCCCAAGGGGACGCTGAGGGAGTTCCTCGAGGTGATGCGGCTGAGGGACATGGCGGAGGTTCGGCGGCTGCTGGAGGAGCTGACCCGGAAGGCGCCGGCCTTCGTGCCCGCGTGGCATGAGCTCGCCGTGTCCACGGAGCAGCCCGAGGAGGCTGAGCGGCTGCTCGCCAAGGCCCTATCGCTCGGGCCCGATGCCGAGACCCGAGGCCAGCTGCTCCTCCACAAGGCGCGGCTGACGTGGCGGCGTGGCGAGAAGGAGGCGGCCCGCAAGCAGCTCGAGGCACTCCTGGCCGATCCCAGCACCCCCCCGGGTGTCGCCGTCGAAGCCCGGGAGATGCTCAGCCTCCCCGACAACGTGACGCCCTGAGTCCGAGGCACGCCCGCCTCGCAGGGTGCGCCCTCTCCGCGAAGAGCAACGGGGGCCGCGGCACGAAGCCACGACCCCCGCACACTGCAGCTCACGTCACCTGGGACTACAGCGAGCTCTTGTAGAGCAGCTTGCCGAACGACAGGCTGGTGCCGTTGGTCTTGATCCACGCGTCCACCGTGGAGGAAGCCGCCTCACCGTAGGCGCCCTTGTAGAGCGCACCCACGCCGGCCACGTGCGGCGAGGCCATCGAGGTGCCGCTCATGACGGTGGAGGTGCCGTTGAGCCGCGCCGAGGTGATGCTCGAGCCCGGAGCGTAGATGTCCACGCAGGTGCCGATGTTGGAGAACGAGGAGCGGGTGTCGTTGCTGGCGGAGGAGCCCACCGTCGTTGCGGACGCCGCACCGGCCGGCGAGTAGTTGCAGGCGTTGGCGCCGCTGTTGTTGCCGGCGGCCACCGCGAGGAACACGCCCGAGTTGGCCAGGTTGTTGGCCGACGTGTTCACCGCCGTGGACGCGCCGCCACCGAGGCTCATGTTGGCCACCGCCGGCCGGATGGCGTTGGTGCGCACCCAGTCCATGCCGGCGATCACACCCGAGTTGGAGCCGGAGCCCGCGCAGTCCAGCACGCGTACGCCGCGCAGCTTCACGCCCTTGGCTACGCCGTAGGTGGTGCCGCCCACCGTGCCACCCACGTGCGTGCCGTGGCCGTGGCAGTCCGCGCCGCTGCCGCCGAACGCGTCGAACACGTTGGACGCGCGCCCGCTGAACTGGGAGTGGTTGGCCTGCAGGCCGGTGTCGATGATGTACGCCGTCACGTTCGTCGCGGTGGTCGTGTAGATGTACGTCCCATTCAGGGGCAGAGCGCGCTGGTCGATGCGGTCCAAGCCCCACGTGGCGCCCGTCTGGGTGGTGTCCACCGTGACGATGCCATCCTCCTCGACGTACGCGACGTTCGGATCCTTGCGCAGCTGGGAGACCTGCTCATCGCTCAGCGCGGCGGCAAAGCCCGGAATCACCGAGTAGGTGTGCTTGGCCTTGATGCCCTTGGCGGACATCAGAGACTTCGTGTCAGCTCCATCCTTGTACACCACGATGTACTGGCCCGGGATGCGCTTGCCGGCCTGCGCCATGATCAGCGGCGCCTCGGTCTGGCCCAGCTCCGCGGCCTGCAGCTCCTCGGGGTTGTTCAGGTCACCGCCGCAAGCGGCGAGGGCAAGGGCAGAACCAAGAAACAGCGTGTTGCGCATGTTCTTCATGGGGGAGTTGCTCCTTGTGCTGCACGGGGGATGTGTTTGCAGCGCGCGAAAAGTACAAAACAACAAATCCGAATACAAGGGATTAAGAAGAAGAACCTCTCTCCCCGAGAAGATTGGTTTCAACGCATTGCATTGGATTCCCAGGGCCATCTTGTTTGTGTTCAAAAATTTTGAACACAAACAAACCGGCTCGCCCGGCGTCAGCGCGTCAGCGCGTCAGCGCATTCCAAGAGTCGCTGGAATGGAAAACGTGGACACCGGCCCGCTCGCACACCTCATGGTGAGCGAGGGCCGCGGCGCCTCCGGCCCAGACAGAGACGCCCCGGGGGAGAGCCTCGAGCAGTTGCGCCAGCGTGTCCGCGAAGGCATCCACGCCCAGGTCCGTCACGGCGGACAGGCCCACGAGGTCCGGCCGCAGCTCAGTCACCATCCGCCCCAGGTCCGCCGCCGGCACCCGCTGTCCCAGCAGTGTCACTCGCAGGCCCGCATGCCGCAGCCGCAGCGCCACGCCTAGCAGGCCTATCTCGTGCTGCTCCTCCGGGAAGCACGCGAGCACCGCGTGCCGAGCCCCCTCGTTCTCGGGCGCGGCGTGGAGCAGGCTCACCACGCGCGCCCGCACCACCTGGGAGACCAGGTGCTCCTGCACCACCGTCAGCTGCCCCGTGTGCCAGCGCTCTCCCACCTCCCGCTGTACCGGCGCGAGCACCTCATTGAAGGCCTTGAGCGGGGGCAGCGCGCTCAGCACCTCGTCCAGCACGGCCGACACCCGCGCCTGCGCATGGTCCTCGGCCGCGGCGAGCACCGCCTCGCGCCAGAATTGCAGGCTCGGGGCGCTCAGCTCCGTCCCCTGCGCCTCACCTGTCTCGGCCCCCTTCTGCTGGAGCTGAGGCAGCATCTTCACGGCCTCGCGGATGGCCACGCCCTCTTCGGTGAGCTGCTTCAGCCGCTTGAGCAGCGCCACGTCCTGCTGGGTGTACACGCGATAACCCGAGGGCGTGCGCTGAGGGTGCGGGAAGCCATAGCGGCGCTCCCACGCGCGGATCAGCTCCGCGCGGACTCCGGAGAGCTCCGCGGCAATATGAATGCGGTAGGTGCGGTCAGGCATTCATGGGGCTCAGGTCCGAGTCGGGACGCCGCGTCCCTGCTGCCACAGGGCAAGGAACTCGTCGGCGGACTCAGCATACTGCGCGCCCAGCGAAAAGAGGGTCTTCAGATGCTCACGGGCTCCCGCGCCCCCCACCACCACACGCACCGGAGCGCAGGCCTGCACAACCGCGGACAGGACCGCCGCCAGCTCCTGGGGCTCCCGGCGACGCACGAAGGAGAGTGCTACCAGCTCAGGTGAGAGCTGAACACACGCGCTGCGAAGCGCCTCGGCAGGCGTGTCCGCCCCAAGCATCGTCACCCGCCAGCCGCGACGCTTGAGGTGCACTCCCAGGGCCAGCAGCCCACCCTCGTGGTGCTCCTTGGCCGGACAGGCCAGCACCACGCGCGGCCCGTGGGCCCGCGGCTCCGCCGTGTCCAGCAGCGCCCGCAGCCGCTGGCGGATCAGCGCCGAGGCCATGTGCTCGCGGGCGATGTCCAGCCGCAGCCCGATCTCGCGCAGCAGGGGCAGGAGGAAGCCGCTGCAGTACACCTCCACCTCCATGGAGGCCTGCGCCTCGTCCAGCACGCGCTGCACGGCGGCGGCGTCCATCACCATCACCGCGGACCAGAAGCGCTCGGAGAGCCGCTCCCCCGTGGGCAGCGCCTGCACGGGGGTAGCCTTCACCTGGGCGATGGCCTCGCTCACCAAGAGGCCTTCGTCGATCAGCTTCGCCACTCGGCGGATGCTCTCCACCTCCTCGCGCGAGTAGGAGCGGTAGTTGTTGTGCTCGCTCCGGGTGGGGCGCGGGAAGCCGTAGCGGCGCTCCCACGCGCGCAGGGTGGCCTCGCGGATGCCGGTGAGCCGGGCGATGGTGCGGATGCGCAAGCTCATGCCCGCCCTCCCCTCACCGCATCCCAGCGCTCCGCCACCCCGCTGCCACCCGCCACCCGCTGCGTGAAGCCCTCCAGGCTCGTGGCCGCCGCCACCCGCCGCGCCACCTCCTCCAGACGCTCCTGGAACAGCGCCAGGGGCCCGGGCGAGTGCGCCGTGCCCACCTCCACCAGCACGTCCGGCCGCTCGTGCTCGAAGAAGGCGTAGCGCAGGGCCACGGGCACACACTCCACCCTTCCTGTCCGTGCCAGCAGCTCCACACCCCGCTGAAGCCTCAGCGGCAGCACCCCGAAGGGCCGCAGCTCTCCCTCCGGGAAGAGACACACCGCCGCCCCGGGCAGGCGCATCAGCTCGCGCGCGTAGCGAAGGGACTCCATGGCGGAGGCCGGCTCCCCCGGCCGGATGCTGAAGGCGCCAAGGCGGGCCAGGAAGCGGTAGCGCCGCAGGTTCTTCTCCTCCATCAGGCAGTACGCGTCCCACCCCGCAACCTGCCCGAGCTGGTGCAGCACGAAGCCGTCCCACCAGCTCGAGTGGTTCACGTAGACGAGCCGCGCGCCTTCCCCGGCGGGCAGCGCGCCGCGCACCCACAGGCCGCGGAAGGAGGACCGGAACTTCCAGCCCACGTACCGATCCAGCAGCCAGCCGAGTGGCCCTCCTTTGGCGGCGCGAATCACGGCGCCCGGGCCTCCTTCCGGCCCAGCAGCGCCGTGAACAGCGCCAGCCCCAGCGAGACGAGGACGCTCGTCAGCACGAAGAAGAGCACCTCCTCCAAGGGCACGGCTCCCACGTACACCCCCAGGTGCTTGCCCGCTCCGAAGTTCCAGATGCCCGTCGAGATGGCCAGGTGATCGGCCACCGAGAGATAGCCACCGACGAGGAAGGCCGGCGGCAGCACCGCCCGCAGCACCGCGCCGGTGCGCTCCTTGTAGTGGCGCACCAGGGCGATGAGCTGCAGGAGGATGAGCGGCAGCGCCCACACCATCAGGTGGACGAGATAGGCCCAGCGCGACTCCATCAGCTCACTCATGGCGAGACCACCCGTGACAGCCGCGCCCGTGCCCACAGCCCCACCAGCAGCGTCTGCAGCCCGAAGAAGAGGTACTCCTCCAGCGGCAGGTACCCGAGCTTGATGCCCCAGATGCGCTCCGGATCGAAGCCCCACAGCCCCCACTTCACCGCCAGGTTGTCCCACGGCGTCGTCGCCACGTAGACGACGAGGAGCAGCAGCCCCAGCGGCGCCAGGCTCCGGGCCGTGAGCGTCTTCCGGTACCGCACCGCCAGGAAGACGATGGGCAGCACCACGAACAACCCGAGGAAGCGTGCGTACGTCATCCCGGACCTCCACTGAGCTTGGGCCACACGGGCGTCATCCGCCCTCCTGACTCCAGCGCGTAGGTGCGCCCCCGCCAGGTCACCGTCCCCGCCTGCCACAAGGAGCGCAGGAAGGCCGCCAGCAGCAGCGCCTCTCCCAACAGCCACGCCACCGTCACCCCGAGGAATGCCGACGGGCGTGAGGACCTTGTGAGCACGGTGAGACGCCACGACAGGAGGGTACGCACGCCTCCAAGAACTCCTGTCGCCATGGCCAGCTCCCACGAGCCCAGCACCAGGGCCAACACCCCCAACGGGAGCGTCGGGGTAAAGAGGAGCGGTACCGTCGGGTACAGCCCCGGCCGGTGGCTCGAGAGCACCTGCATCCAGCGCGTGAAGCGCTCCAGCGCGGGGCGCCAGGAGTGCATCCGCTCCATGGGCATCAGCGCCGGCTCCTCCGCTAACGCCACCTCCAGCCCTCGCGCGTGCAGCCGCTTCGCCAGCTCGAGATCCTCGCCGATGTGATCCGCCAGCCCCTGCAGCTCCTCCACCGCCGCCGGCGACAACCCCAGCGCCTTGCCGCACACGGCCTTTGCCCCCGTACTCATCTCATGCAGAGCCCGGAAGCTGTGGTGGCCATGCCGCAACACCCCCGCGACGGCCCACCCCACCACACCGCGGACACCCACTGGCGTAGGCGCCGCGGTGCTCAGCGCCGCGCCCGCGACCACCGGAGCGGCCAGCGACTCCACCAGCGCGCCCGTCACCGCCACGTCCGCGTCCACCACCAATACCACCCGCCCCTGGGTGGGCAGCACCGCCAGCGCGTACAGCAGGTGCCCCACCTTCCGGTTCGGCACGGGCGGATCGCTTGGCAGCCACCGCACTCCTGGCCCCAGCCAAGGGCGGTACGGAGACACCACCACCTGCTCCAGCTCGCCTGCGTAGTCCACGGGCCGAGACAGGTTCTCCAGCTCGAGCGCCGTCGGCGCGTCCATCGGCCTCAGCAGCAGCACCGGCACCCGCGTGCCTGCCACCGGCACGCGCCGAGGACGCAGCAGCCGCCCCAGCGCCACCGCACTGAAGCCTGTCGCCACCGCGGCCCAGCCCAACCCCAGCAGCACCAGTGGGCTCATGTCCGTCCCTCCACTCGCGTGCGGAAGTGCGCCATCCAGCGGATGAGCGGCGAGTGGAAGCGGCGGAAGTCCGCCACCTCGCCCAGCGTGTCCAGTCCCTCCTGGCGTGCCTCCACCCGCGCATAGAAAGGAGAGGACTCCAACAGTCGGGGCACACCCACCACCGTGTTCCCCGCCCGCAAGTGCCTCGGCACGCGGAGCCCCCAGCCCGTGCGCTCCGTGGGCACGGCTTCGCCACGGCTCCCCCGCTCGCACCGCACGCCCCAGGGCCCCGCCGTCACTCTCACCGGCGCGGCCCCGCCCGGCAGCAGGTAGTCCACCGCCGTCTCCTGCTCGCCGTGCGTGCGGGACCAGTGCCACCCGCTCAGCCGTCCCCCCAGCGGCTCCTCGCCATGGTTCGTGTCGTGGTAGCCCAGCCCCTCTGCCCTCACTCCCTCCGTGTCCACCTCCAGCCAGGCTCGCGCCCGCGGCGCCATCGGCTGCCACCAGTGCGGCAGCCCTGGCACCAGCTGCACCTCGTCGCCTGAGGGCGTCAGCGGCTCCAGCACCAGGCGGGCCCTCACGCGGCAGCCCCACGGCGCCGTGCGCTCGTCCACCTCCATCCGCACCTTCTTGCCCTCGTAGCTCAGCGTGGAGTGGCCGATGCGCAGCCGGCTCGGAGACTCCTGCTCCATCACCGGGTACTCGCTGAGCACCCAGCGCCGCCGCACGCCCCGGTGGTACAGCGCGAAGTTCACCGAGCAGTGCTCCCGCGGCAGCCCCCCGCGCCGCGCCGCCACCGAATAGCGAGGCGAGAAGAGCGAGCCCACCATGAAGATGAACACGGCGCTGTGCTCGCCCGAGGTGACGTCCGCGTAGTACCAGCGATACGCCCCCGGCTCGGAGGGCAGAAGCGGCAGCCCCGGCAGCGCGCTCATGCCGCCACTCCCTTCAGGTGCGCGGATGCCATCTCCGCCGCGAAGCTCCCCGAGAGCATCACCAGCGGCACCCCACCGCCCGGGTGCGTCCCGCCTCCTGCGAAGAACAGGCCCGGCGTGCTCCCGCGGATCCGTGGCCGACGGAACGGGCCGAACTTGCCGTGCGGCAGGAAGCCGTAGATGGACCCCCCGGGCGCTCCCTGCGCCGCCAGATCCACCGGCGTCCGCTGCCCCAGCACCCGTACCCGCCCCTTCAGCTGCGGGAAGTGCGCGGACAGCCGCTCGAAGAGCTGCGCCTGGGCCCGTGCGGCGTTGAGCTCCCACGCCGCGACCGCAAGCTCGGACTCTGCCTCCCCCATGGGCAGAGGGGGCGCGTTCACCATCACGAACAGTCCCGTGCGCCCAGGCGGCGCCACCGAGTCGTCCGTCGCCGAGGGGTTGCACACGTACACTGTCGGATCGCTCGCCAGCCGCCCAGCGAACAGCTCGTCGAACTCGCGGCGGTAGTCATGGCTGAAGAGCACCGTGTGGTGTGGTACCGGCGGCCGCCCCTCCACCTCCAGCAAGAGCACGTAGCCAGATAGCGCCAGCGGCTCCGCCTCGCGCCGCAGCGCCCCCAGCGGATCCGCATTCACCACCACACTGTCGAAGGCCTCCGACCCCTCCGTCGGCCCCACGCGGTAGTCCCCCCGCGCCTCGCGCTCATAGCGCGCGTGCGTGCTCAGCCGCACCGTCACTCCCAGCCGCCGCACCGCCTGCCCCAGCGCCTCCACCAGCGCGCCGATGCCACCCCGCACATGGTGCGTGCCGTATGCCCGCTCGATGTGCGGGATGAGCGCGAAGGCTGCGCTCGCCTTGTACGGCGAGGCCCCTGTGTACGTTGCGAAGCGCCCCGCGAACTGCCGCAGGTGGTCCGTCTTGAAGTGACGCTCGGCCAGCTCGTGCAGCGTGGTGAGCCGCATGCCCGCCAGCACTGCCCCCACTCCTCGCCGCGCCACCCGCGCCAGGAAGCCCGCCATCCCCTGGAAGGGCGCCTCCAGGTAGGGCTCGCCAGCCGCTTTGTAGATGGCCTCCGCCTCCGCGTAGAAGGAGAGCACCCCCCGGCGCTCGCTGCGGCGAAGCTCGGCCGCGCTGTCCGCCGTGCGCTCAACGTCCCTGTACGCCGTGAAGCCGCACCCGTCCGAGAAGCGGTACAGGCACTGCGGCTCCAGCTCCGTGAAGGGCGGCAGCAGATCCAGCGCACCCAGCCGCTCGAAGGTGCCGCGCACCAGCGAGGGCAGCGTCAACAGCGTGGGGCCCGTGTCCAGCGTCACGCCGTCCACCGTGATGGACTGCGCCTTGCCGCCCAGCGTGCTCCCCCGCTCGAAGAGGGTCACCTCGTGGCCCTCCTTCGCCAGCAGGCCCGCGGCTGTCAGTCCGCCAATGCCGCCGCCGATGACCGCTACCCGCGAGCGCCTCATCGCCGCGCCTCCTTGAGCACGCCCGCCGGCCTGCCCATGGCCGCCACCGCCAGCGCCAGCTTGCGTCGGCCGGGAACCCAGGCCCGCGCGCTGAACACGTCGAAGTCGCGCGCCTCGATGACACGCAGGATGTCTCCGTAGATGCCTCCCATCAGCCGCACCATCCGCTGGCTGCCGAAGCCGGAGAGGAAGTGCACCCCCGCGCCCGCGCGCGCATACAGAGCCCGCGCCCGAGAGATCTGGAAGCGCATGAAGTCCCGCCAGCGGCCGTCCACCTGGCCCCGGCGCAGGTCGTCCTCGCTCAACCCAAAGGCCTTCAGCTCGTCCGCGGGCAGGTATACCCGGCCGCGCTCCAGGTCCTCGCGCACGTCCCGCAGGATGTTGGTGAGCTGCATGGCCCGGCCCAGGTCCGCCGCGTGCGAGGCCGCCCGCACATCCGAGCACCCCAGCACCGGCGTCAACATCAGCCCCACCACGCCCGCCACCCGGTAGCAGTAGAGATCCAGCTCCTCATAGGTGGCGTAGCGGTCCTTCGTCAGGTCCATCTCCATGCCGGAGATGAGATCCTGGAAGGGCTGCTCAGGAATGCGAAAGCGGTGGACGGTGTGCTTGAGCGCGGCGAACTCATCCGGATCCCACGGCGACGGGGCCTCCGTGCTCATCAGCCGCTCGGCCGGAGAGCCGAGGTCTGGAGCCGCAAGCTCCGGCATGGGCAGGTACACCTCGGCCACCCTCTGCCGCGCCTGCTCTAGCCGCACCTTCAGATCCACCGGCGCCAGGCCCTGCCCGCCCTCGTCCACCAGGTCATCCAGCCGCCGGCAGAAGGCGTACAGCGCGAAGGCTGCTCTCCGCCGCGCCCCGAAGAGGAGGTACGAGGCGAAGAAGAAGCTCTTGGCGTGGTGGCGCGTCACCCGCTTCGCTTGCCGGTAGCCCTGGACCACCCGGTGCGCTTCCTCGTGCGACTTCATGCCGCCACCTCTGTCCCCGCCGGCGTTGGCCGGGCGCCCAGCGCTTGCGCCAGCCCCGTCTGCTCTGCCCACTCGCGCATCCGCTCCACCGCCAGCCGCGCGGAGATCAGCACCGTGGGCAGCCCCGTTCCCGGCTGAGTAGAGGCCCCCACGAAGAACAGGTTCTTCACCCGCGCATCCTGGTTCGACGGC
>NZ_DASPHO010000895.1:0-11415 GCF_035629615.1 Hyalangium sp.
ACCTGCGCGCGTGCTGCATCGGGCCCTCGCTGGTGTTGCTCGTCGCGACGAGCGGTCGATTCCAAACGAGGACATCTTCGCAAGTCGCCGGCGCACGCGTCGACCCGCGCGTGTTTGGGGCCCGTTGCCTGCGTTATCCCACCTGGTACACCACGGGCAATGAGTGCACCGTCACAGCTCGACCGGGCCGAAGGCGAAGAAGCGGTCGCGCACAGGCTCGAAGAGCATCGCGTCGCGCTGACCGGTCACTGCTACCGCATGCTGGGCTCGGCCGCCGAAGCCGACGATGCTGTCCAGGAGACAATGGTGCGTGCGTGGCGCAGCATGGACCGGTTCGAGGAGCGCGCGTCCCTGCGCACCTGGCTGTACCGCATCGCCACGCGCGTGTGCCTCGACGCGCTGACGGACCGCTCGCGCCGCGCGCGCCCGATGGAGCTGGGTCCCGTCGGCTCGGTCGACGACTCGCTCACCATGCTGCCGGACTCTCGCTGGATCGAGCCCATTCCCGACACGCACGCCCTGCCCGCGGATGCCGATCCGTCCGAGCTCGTGGTGCTGCGCCAGAGCATCCGCCTCGCGTTCGTGGCGGCGCTCCAGCACCTCCCTCCCCGGCAACGCGCGGCGCTGCTCTTGACCGAGGTCCTCGGCTGGTCCGCCGCCGAGGTCGCGGACAGCCTCGACACCTCGGTCGCCGCGGTCAACAGCGCCCTTCAGCGGGCTCGGGCGACGCTCGCCACCCACGACCTCGACCATCCGCGCGCGCCGCTCTCCGACGCTCAGTCCACGCTGCTGAACCGCTATGTCGATGCATTCGAGCGGTACGACCTGGACGCGCTCACCCACCTGCTCCACCAGGACGCGACCCTCTCGATGCCGCCCTACTCGCTGTGGCTTCGCGGTCACGAGCCGATCCGCGCCTGGCTGCGGGGGCCCGGCTCGCCCTGCCGCGGGTCCCGGCTGGTGCCGACCTCGGCCTGCGGCTCGCCCGCATTCGGGCAGTACCGGCCAGGGGGACCCGGGGGGAGCCACCGGCCGTGGGCGCTCATCGTCCTCGAGCTCTCGGGCGACCGCATCGCCGCGATGAACTCGTTCCTTGATACCGAGACTCTATTCCCGCGCTTCGGGCTTCCTGCGGAGCTGGCCCCGTAGAGATTTTTCTCTGGGGACCGATGAGTTCTCCCGCCACGGGGCGTCTATTCGTCAGAACCCTTTATGGAGGCACACATGGCTGCGAACCGTTCCCGTAAGATCTTCGTCAACCTGCCCATCCGGGACCTGAAGCGCTCGGTCGAGTTCTTCACCAAGCTTGGCTTCTCGTTCAACCCGCAGTTCACCGACGACAAGGCCACCTGCATGATTGTCAGCGAGGAGGCGTACGTGATGCTCCTCGTCGAGTCGTACTTCAAGGACTTCACCAAGAAGCAGATCTGCGACACCCGCACGTTCAGCGAAGGCATCTTCGCGCTCTCGGCCGACAGCCGGGCCGAGGTAGACGAGCTGGTCAAGACCGCCCTCGCGGCAGGCGGAACGCATGCGGCGGACCCGAAGGACCATGGCTTCATGTACGGCTGGAGCTTCTACGATCTCGACGGTCACCACTGGGAGGTCATGTGGATGGACCCGACGGCGATCGTGAAGTGAAGGAGCGCACGTCCCTCGGAATCCTTAGAGATAACCGAACGATTGCTCTCCCATTATCTAGAAAACACTGAGACCCCTCCTGTCGATAATCCCGGAGAAATCGATCTCCGGGAGATGATCATGAGGGTGTTTTTGCCCGTGAATGGCGCGGGCAGTCAGGCTCCCGCGGGAGCCACCGGAATACCGCAGGCTGGTCCGAGTGCATTCCAGGCGCGCCTGGCGGCCTCGGGCAGCGCGCCCACGACTCCGCTGGGGGGAGCCTCGCCGAGCGGGGCGGAGATCCTCCAGCACGCGCAGCAGGAGATGCGCTCCATGCTGCGCCTGCAGTACCAGCTCTCCAGGGGCCGGGACCAGCTGACCTCCAACGTCATGAAGCTGCGGCACGAGACCGCGAAGAACGCGATCTCCAACATCCGCTGAGTTCAGGGAGGGTGGCGAGGACCCAGCTCCGGGCCATTTGGGATGCCAGTTCAGCTGCGCCGCACGTGCGCTTCGGGCTGCGCAACAACATCGTCGCATTCAACGCCAACAACCCGCTTGGGATACAGGATGGTGCGTCGTCGGATCGAACCCTCCGGTCCGCGTCGCCGAGATCGACGAGAGCGCCGTGACGTTGGTGGTGGACACGGAGCTGGAGTGGAGCGCTGGGGAGGGCGTGCGCTTCGAGTTCCTCACGAACCCGGCGCAGCCTGGCGCCGCGTTCCCCAGCACTTGATGCTCGAGCAACAAGACTCACTCCAACTGGAAATCCTTTTTGCACTCCTCTGGCGAGAGAGGCTGGCGGCGTCCGTCTGACTGCGCTGCCACTGCCGAATCCGCTCCGCCCACTGCTCTCGTTTCTCGTGCCATCCGCGCCGCGTAGCGCAGTCACGATCTCGGCGGCCAGGGGTGCGCGTCGGACGGATACGCTCACTGGCAGAGCCGCCGTAGCCAGCGGCGCAGATTGTCCTTGTCCAGGGAGAACCACCCGGTGCGCTCCTCATACAGGAAGGGCTCCAGCAGGTGCGCCAGCGCACGGTACTGTGGCACGTACGTCTCCTTTGCCGTGTCGATCGCATCCGGCCATTCGCCCAGCGTGAGCAGCACGCGCTCGCCTTCCAATGGCTCGAAGGACACTTCCGGGAAGGGGAGTTCCTGGCGCAGTCCCTCGATGCCGCCGAGTTGACCGAGCAACGGCTGGCCCAGGAACGTCAGCCAGTACGCTCCTCGCGCGCGGGTGCCGATCACACGGCTCGTGTCACCGAGTCGATAAAGATCCATGCCCAGGTAGCGAGAGAGTAGACCCAGGAGCTCCCAACGAGCCGCGTACCAGCGCCCGCGCGGGGAGACGAAAGCAAGGCTGGCGTAGCCAAAGCTGAAGGGCAGCTCGCGCGCCAGGTCGAGGGCCAGGGTGCGCAGATGAGCAGGCCCGTGCTCCAGGAGGTACTCCGTGGGAAACGAGAAGGCTACTCCGCTGGTGGAGTCTTCATCGTGGGAGAAGATCGGGGCATCAAGCTTCCTGCCGTCGTATTCGAAGAGGTAACCACCTCCTTCGCTACTATTCTCCTCCAACTCGACGATCCACTCGGCGCCCCAGGGGCGCTCCAGCAGTTGATAGCGGATGTGCTCCCAGCCCTTGTCATCAAGCGGGAGGGTGTCTCCCTCGTCCGAGCCGTACCAGTTCAGTGACTGGGGGGGGATGGCACGAAGGTAGGCCTGCAGGGTCCGCCACACTGCGGGCGCCACCTCTTGGTGGGAGCGGCGCATGAAGAAGCAGAGGACGACACCGTCGCGGGCCACCAGAGTGCTGCTCTTGTCCCGCAGCCGGAGGACGGGAATGTTCTCCCTCATGGTGTCACCCCCCGTGGTGAGATGATCAACGGCTCTCCCCCCAGCGCTGCTTTGTAGATCTCTCCCTGGGTGGAGCCAGCATAAGCGCTGCTCTCTCCATAGCGTGTCCACCGTGGGTCGTTGGTATCGGGACAGGGAAACTTGAAGTCCAGTGTGAGCGCTGACCGCCTCCAGTTGCGGTCAGCATGAAGGACGATGTCGGGCTTGATGGTGCGCCACAGCTCGCGGGTACAGCCCTGGGCGATGAGGCGCGCCTCCTCCTCCCGACTGACGGTCTCAAGGAACCGGGTACTGGGATAATAGCGGTAGCGCTGCTCAAGGCTGACCGGCGCGGGCCACAGTTGCTCGAGCACCTCCTGAGCACACTGGAGAGCGAGCACGTGCTTCTGCTGCCCCAGCAACATGGCCCGGGTGATGGGCTTGCTGCAGCCGTCTACCTCCACCTCCTCTCCGCACTCTTGGCGGGTCGGGGCGCGGTTGCCGAACGATGTAGAGTTCACCTGGCGCTCGGCCTGCCGGGCGCATTCTACAAGCCGCTCCTCAAACTCTCCCACCGCGTTGTCACTCTCCAGCAGCACCAGCAGCAGCGGAACAGTCCGCGCTAGCGTGGACGCCACCTCCCGGCTGGCCCCGGGAGCAAGAGACCTCGCCCCCTTGGCCGCGGCGCCGGTTGCGTGGCGAATGCGGCCAGCCGTCTCCGTGTCGAGGCGTAGGTCCCGGCGTTCGGAGCGTTGGGGAGTGCTGACACAGGCTGCTAGCAGCGCACTGGCCAGCAGCAAGCACGCGGACTTCCAACGCACGGTTTGGCGAGCGGGCATGTTCGTCTCCCAGAATCGAGGGCCATGCGGCCTACGGGCAGGCGCAGAGCCCCAGAAACTAAAAAAGCCCCCAAGTCTCAGGGACTTGGAGGCTCTTTCGGAGTGCCCAGGGCGGGATTCGAACCCGCACACCTTTCGGCGCCACCCCCTCAAGATGGTGTGTCTACCAGTTCCACCACCTGGGCGATCTGCGCGGCCCATCTATCCGAACCGCGCTGACTCACGCAACGGTTTTCAACCGCCGCGCTCCCTTCTTTCTTCCTACTGCTGCGGAGCCGCAGGCTGCGCCGGTGCCGGAACTGGCGGCATCGGAACCATGTTCGACGGAGGAGCCGCCTCGGTCCCAGGCGCCGCCGTGTCCCGCGGCTGCTCCACGCTCGCCGGAGCCCCAGGCGTCCCAGCAGGCGCCGCCGCACCGCTCGGCTCCCCCGCAGGCGCTGCACCCGGCGTCGCCGGAGCCGTCGCCGCCGGCTTGGGCGCCGTGCCCGCTGCCACCGACGTCTTCAGGCCCACGAACGACAGGCCCAGCGACGTGAGGAAGAACAGCGCCGCGAAGACGCCCGTCAATTTGCTCAGGAACGTCACCGCACCCCGGCCGCCGAATGCGCTCGTGGCCGCGCCACCGCCCAGGGCCGCGCCCATACCCGCGTCCTTACCGGGCTGCAGCAGGATGATGAAGATCATGAACACGCAGAGCACGACGTGCACGATCGTGAAGAAGGTCAGCATGGCTTCTCTTTCAAAAGCTCGATGGAAAGGACGCGCACCCTACACAACCTGACAGCGGGGTGACAACTCCTTCGCGCACCCCACCCTTCCCCCCTCACGCCCCCGCCTTGACGATCGCCGCGAAATCGCCCGCCTTCAGGCTCGCCCCACCCACCAGCGCCCCGTCTACATCCTTCTGACCCAGCAATTCCGCCGCGTTGTCCGGCTTCACGCTCCCGCCGTACTGGATGCGCACCTGCTCGGCCGTCCCACCGTCGTACAGCCGGACCAGCTGCGAGCGGATCGCCGCGTGGACCTCCTGCGCCTGGGCCGTCGTCGCCGTCCGGCCCGTGCCAATCGCCCACACCGGCTCGTACGCCAGCACGAACCTCGCCACCTCCGCCCCCCCGAAGCCCGCCAAGCCCCCCTTCACCTGCCGCTCCACCACCTCTAGCGTGCGCCCCGCCTCTCGCTCGGCCAGCGTCTCGCCCACGCAGAGGATCGGCAGCAAGCCCGCCTTCAGCACCGCCTGCGCCCGCTTGTTTACCGTCTCGTCCGTCTCGCCGAAGTACTGCCGGCGCTCGGAGTGGCCCAGGATCACGTAGGCACAGCCAACTTCCTTCAGCATCGGCGCGGCCACCTCCCCCGTGAAGGCCCCTAACGCCTCCCAGTGGCAGTTCTGCCCCGCCAGCTTCAGGTTCGAGTCCTCGATGGCCTTTGCCACCGGGTGCAGCGCCACGAAGGGCGGCGCGAGGACGATCTCCACCTTGTCGCGCAGCACCGACACCATGCCCCGCAGCTCTCGCACCAGCGCGAGCGCCTCGGAGACGGTCTTGTTCATCTTCCAGTTGCCAGCAATGATCTTCCGGCGAGGCTCGGCGGCCATGGTTCCCTCCCAACGCGTGTAGGGGCTACTTCGTCTCCAGCGCCTTGATGCCCGGCAGCTGGATGCCCTCGAGGAACTCGAGCGACGCCCCACCACCCGTCGACACGTGGCTCATCTTGTCCCCGTAGCCCATCTGCTGCACCGCCGCCGCGCTGTCTCCGCCGCCGATCACCGTCACCGCCCCGCGGTTGTTGGCCATCGCATCCGCCACCACCTTCGTGCCCTCGGCGAACTGGGGCACCTCGAACAGGCCCATGGGGCCGTTCCACACCACCGTCTTCGCGCTCCGGATGTGCTGGGTGAACTGGGCGCGCGTCTTCGGGCCGATGTCCAAGCCCATCAGGTCCGCCGGGATGTTGCGGTCCGGCGTCTCCTGCTTGCTGCTCTTCGCCGAAGGCTCATTTCCCACCACGTGGTCCACCGGCAGGACGATGGACGTCTTCAGCCGCTGCGCCGCCTCCAGGATCTTCGAGGCCAGCGGCAGCTTGTCCTCCTCCACCCGGCTCTTGCCCACCTCGGCGCCCTGCGCCTTCAGGAAGGTGTACGCCATGGCGCCGCCGATCAGCAGCGCGTCCACCTTGGGCAGCAGGCTCTCGATGACCTTGATCTTGTCGCTCACCTTCGCGCCGCCCAGGATCGCCACGAAGGGCTTCTCCGGGTTCTTCAGCACGCGGCCCAGGTACTCGATCTCCTTCTTCATCAGCAGGCCGGCCGCCTTCTCCTTCACGAAGGGGACCATGCCCGCCGTGGAGGCGTGGGCGCGGTGGGCAGTGCCAAAGGCGTCGTTGATGTAGACGTCCGCCAGCGAGGCCAGCTCGCGCGCGAAGCCCTCGTCATTGGCCTCCTCCTCCTTGTGGAAGCGCAGGTTCTCCAGCAGCACCACCTGCCCCTCCTTCAGCTCCTTCACCTGCTTCTTCACCGCGTCCCCGATGCTGTCATCCGCGAGGATGACCTCGTGCTTGGGGCCCAGCAGGTCCGCCAGCCGCGTGGCGGCCGGCTCCAGCGACAGCTTCGGGTCCGGCCCCTTGGGGCGCCCGAGGTGGGAGGCCAGGATGACCTTGCCGCCCATCTCCAGCGCGCGGCGGATGGTCGGCAGCGCCTCTCGGATGCGGGTGTCGTCGGTCACGCGCCTGCCCTCCAGTGGGACGTTGAAGTCCACGCGGATGAAGACGCGCTTGCCCGTCAGCTGCAGGTCATCGATGTAGCGGATCATCTCGGTTCCCCTCTCGGTACGCCCTGAGTGCCTGCGGACTAGAAGCCCTGGGCCGCGAGGAACTTGGCCGTGTCCACCATGCGGTTGGAGAAGCCCCACTCGTTGTCGTACCACGCCATCACTTTCACCAGGTTCTCACCCATGACGTAGGCGTTGGTGGCGTCGAAGATCGCCGAGTGCGGGTTGCCGTTGTAGTCGATGGAGACGGTCTGCTCCTCGCTGTACTGCAGGATGCCCTTGAGCGAGCCCTCGGCGTTCTTCCGGAACGCCTCCTTGAGCGCAGCCTCCGTGGCCGGCTTGCTGGTCACCACCGTCAGGTCCACCAGGGACACGTTCGGGGTGGGCACGCGGATCGACACGCCGTGCATCTTGCCCTTCAGCTGCGGCAGCACCTCGCCGATCGCCTTCGCCGCACCGGTGCTGGTGGGGATCATCGAGAGGCCCGCGGCGCGCGCACGGCGCATGTCCTCGTGCGCCAGGTCCAGCACGCGCTGGTCGTTGGTGTAGCTGTGCACCGTGGTCATCAGGCCCTTCTCGATGCCGAAGGTGTCCAGCAGCGTCTTGGCCAGCGGCGCCAGGCAGTTGGTGGTGCACGAGGCGTTGGACAGGATGTGGTGCTTCTTCGGATCGTACTCTTTGTGGTTGATGCCGTAGGCGATGGTGAGATCCGGGCCCTTCGCCGGGGCGGAGACGATGACTTTCCGGGCGCCCGCGGCCAGGTGCTTCTCGGAGCCCTCGCGCGCGGTGAAGCGGCCGGTGCACTCCAGGACGATGTCCACTCCCAGGGACTTCCAGGGCAGCGCCGTCGGGTCCTTCTCGGCGGTGACGGCGATGGAGTGGCCGTCCACGATGATGGCCTTGTCCTGCGCCTTCACCTCGCCCGGCCACGTGCGGTGCACGGAGTCGTACTTGAACAGGTGGGCCAGGGCGGCGGGCTTGTCCAGATCGTTGATGGCGACGATCTCGATGTCGCTCTCCTTGCGAGCGAGTACCGCGCGCAGGATGCAGCGGCCGATGCGGCCAAACCCGTTGATGCCGATCTTCGTGGCCATGTCTTTGAGTCTCCTTGACGTATTGAGGACAAAAGGTGGGCCTGTTGCCCACGTGGCGAGAAAGGGCGGCCGACCGTAGGCACGCGCCGGACCCGAGTCAACGCTCTGAATGCGGTGTGCGTCGGCGCGAACGCCCCAGCTGAACAGTAACGAGCAGCAGCAGCCACGCCAGGGAAGCCGAACCGGCTCCCGCTCCACAGCCGCAGCCGGTATCCGCCTGCTCGTAGAACTGGGGCAGCAGGTCCAGCACGTACGGCGGAGTGGGGGGAGGAGGCGGCGGCGGATCCGGCGGCCGGGGGTCCTGGCCCGTGGCGGCGGTCCACTGGTTGGCAGGCCCCGGATCTGGCGGAACGGGGTCGTCTCCAGGGACCGGGGGAGCCGTGGCGAGCAAGCCCGTGCGCGCCAGGAAGGTGCCCAGCACGTACTCGCGCCGCAGGGGACTGACGAGCCCCTCCAGCGGAATGGTGAGGAAGAGCACCTGTCCTCCCGGTGCCGACGAGATGCCGGCCGACAGCTCCGTGCCGGTGTAGCGCAGAATGGAGGCGCCCCCCGTCGCCGGGGTGAGGACGTCGGGACTGCCCACCGCGAGCCCTCCCCGTGTGCCGTCATCGAGCTGGAGCGCCGTGGCGAACTCCAGCCAGTCGCCTGGCTGCCCCTCCACGAACAGCGAGGACGAGCCACTGCCCACTGCCGCGCGGAGGATGTCGGCGAGGAACGCCTGATCGGCCGCGTCTCCTGCCGCGAGCTGGGAGGCCACGTTGCTGCCCGAGAAGAGCAGGTGTCCCCCGCCGGTGACGAAGGCCCGAAGCGCATCCTGCTCCTCCCGAGTTGGAGCGGCTCCTCCCACGCCGCCTCGGCCCGTGAACCAGTCGATCAGCCGGTAGTCGGAGAGGCTCACGAGCCCCGCGCCGAGCGCCTCGTTCGTTGCGCTGTCGAAGGCCACCTCGTGCCGCGTCACCGCAGCGCCATGACGGCGCACGGAGGAGCCGTCATTCATCGTCTCCAGCAGCACGCGCAGCGGAGCGCCGAGGCTGTAGCGCGAGAGATCCTCGGGACGATCCATGGTTGCATCCAGGCGATCGAAGGCGTTGACGATGAGCGCAGGTGGCGCCGTGCCCACCCTTGCGCCCACGGTGTCCGAGGGGAAGGACTCGCCGCCCTCGTTGAGCGCCGCAACGCGGAAGTAGCGCGTGGTGTCCGCCGGGAGATTGAAGGTGAGGGAAGTGTCGGCCGTCTCCGTGCCCTCGTCCCAGCTCAGCCCATCCTCGCTCTGGTAGACCCGGTACGAAGTAGCTGCGTGCCCGCCCAGATCGATCTCGTCCGTCACCGGAGGCAACCAGCGCACCTGCACCCCATCCGTCACGTTGCGCGCGGCCACGACGGTGGGAGCCTCCGGCGACAGGTGCACCGGCTTGCCATCCTTCCCTGCGAAGTACTTGATGATGCCCTGCAGGATGGCGCGGGCCGCGATGCGGCGGAACTCCGGCTCCTTCAAGTGCGCCGCGTCCGCTGCCGCGTCGTGGTAGGCGATCTCCAGGAGCACGGAGGGCGTCTCCGGGTTGTGGGTCGGGTTCAGCTCGCCGAAGTTGGCGGAGCGCAGCATCGGGACCCTCCAGGTGGCATCCACCGCGGCCCTGAGGTCCTTGAGCAGTTCGGCGCGCAGCGCGGTGCCCAGCACATCCCCCCCAGTCACCCCGGTGAAGTTGAGCGTGCCGTCCACCGGGTTGGGGCCATAGACGTAGACCTCCGTCCCCCGGATGGTGGCGTTCGATGCGTTCGTATGCCAGGCCACGTAGACGGCGTCCTCGCCCGTCTCGTGATCCCACGCCGCGAAGCGCGAGCGCGCGGACACATCATCGTTGCGCTCGTTGGCCAGCGCGTTAACTCCCGAGGGAGCGAACACCGAGGCCGGCGCCCCGTTGAACTGCGTGTGGTAGCGCGCGCACTCCTCGTAGCGCGGCCGGCCGAGCGGTCCCATCGTCGCGTCCCCGATGAAGCCGGAGCCACCGCCGATGCGCACCGCGTCCAGCGAGACAGTCCCCGACGCAGTCGAGTCGTTGAGCGCCACCACCGCCCCCTTCTCCGGGCTCTGCCCCGCCTTGAAGTAGAAGCGGCCGAGCATCACCCACGTCCCTCCGTGACGGCGCTGGTCAACGCGGAAGTGGCTCTCCCCTCCCGCGTGCTTCACCACGAAGTGCGCATCCGGCACTCGAGACGGGTCCGCGGCGTAGGAGACATAGACGTAGTAGCTGCCCTCCACGGAGATGCGCGGCACCCACGAGGCCGAGGCCGTGGCGCTGGAAGCGGCGGTCATCAGCCGGCTGCCACCGAGGTTGAAGGGCCGCACGTTGTTCGCCATGGGCGAGGGAGGTGGCCCCCACCCCGGCACCGTGGCCGAGCTGAAGAGCCCCGCGGGCCCCGTCTCCGAGTACTCCAGGTCGCCGTTGTTGACGATGACCATCCGCCCGTTGAGGTCCGGCTCACGCAGCGGCACCACCCGGGCCCCCGCGCTCATCAACATGGGGAGCAGGTACTGGTTGAGCGTCTCCGCGGAGACCAGATCCTCCACGACGTCGTGCGTGTTGGGGCGCTGCGTCGCCCAGCGCTCCAAGGGCGAGCTCCGGTAGAAGCCGTGCCCCTGGCTCAGGTACACCGTCTTCCCAGTCAGCGCCCCGCCGCGCATGCGCGTCTGCGGCAGGCCGGAGGAAGCCGAGCGCGTCCCGTCCCGGAGCTCACGGCGGACGAGCGGCAGCGCGGAAGCGTCCCTCAGTGCCTCCTCGTAGGGCCTGGGCTCTGGCCCCGGGACATACACCGCCCCGGGTGGCTCCAGGCCGCAGTCCAGCGGCTCCTCCGAGGGTGGCCAGGCCCACGCGAGCGCTGGGAGCAACAGACAGATCAAGCTCGAACACGAGAGAGAAGAAAGGCGTGCCATGCTGAGCGCGGACCATAGGTCCACGCCCGCCCTCACGCGAGCGCGGTAATCGGTCCGCGAGTGCTAGCCTGCCTCCCTCGACTTCAAATGAACGTCCCGGCCCCACCCTCCTCCCCGTTTCCCCCCCGCGGAGGCGCTGGCGTCATGGCCTCGTTCCGCAACGCGTGGGCGGGGCTCATCCACACCGTCATCCATCAGCGCAACATGCGCGTCCACCTCGTCTCCGCCGTGCTCGTGGGCCTGGTGGGCAGCGGCATCCCCCTGGGGCTCGCCGAGAAGGTGACGCTCATCTTCTGCGTCCTCCTCATCTTCTTCGCCGAGATCCTCAACAGCGC
>NZ_DASPHO010000896.1:0-30648 GCF_035629615.1 Hyalangium sp.
TTCCATGGCTCACCACCACCGTCACCGCGAGGACGAAGACGCGGGCCACCTCGGGTCCCACCCGGTTCGCTAAGCGCTGGCTGGCGTGCTCCAGCTCCTCCCACGTGGTTGCTCGGTCGCTGGCCCACTTCAGTTCCCGGCTCGCGTCCACCACCTCCAGGAACGTCTCCACTCCCAGGTAGATCAGCAGCAGCGCTGAGACGATGGCCGCCGCCTTCGTGAACACGGGCTCGGGGTTGGCCGCCAAGACGGCCCAAGTGATGAGCCCCGTCGCAATGACGGTGTAGAAGAGCTGGGGGGCCAGGGTGTTCTCCACTGCCTTGGCGATGCTCTCTTTGAGGGGATCGATCGACAGGCCCAAGGCTACCCCCAGCTTGTCCCACTCGCTCAGGCCCATTACGTCATCGAGCAGGGAGAGGCAGTTTTCCTTACGCTGACCCGGCTCGCAGATGCCGCCGAAGCTCTTGCTCATCAGGCTCTGCCAGCGGTTGTCCGGGTCGTCGCTGGGGTAGGAGGCGCGCACCAGCCAGCCTTGCTGAGGCGGGCGCAGGGTGAGAGGCGCATTCAGCACCATCTGCGTCAGCGCTTCCTCGAACGCTTCCGCGTCCACCTTCACGGACTTGTTCGAGGTGGGCGGCCGGTACTCCAGGGGCGCACCATGGCCCGTGTCGAGGTGCACGACACGCGGAGAGGCGCATGCGTTGAGCAGCGCCAAGAGCAGGACCGCAGCGGTCAGACGGGTTGCCATGGGGCGCCCTCCAGCGCGAGGAGGTTTCCAGCCTACGGGAACGTCACCCCTGAGACGATGACGCTCCGGGTCCCCTCCGCATCCCACAACTTGAGGGTGAAACTCCCCCGGAGCTCTTCCTCCGTTGCGTCCGCCTCGATCACCACGCGCCGGTCCTCCACGCCGCTCCTGAAGGGCTCGCGTTGCCAGGGTGGATACACGCGCAGCGTGCGACGTCCAGAGGCCAGCAGCTCCGCTCTCACCGCTCGCCAGGGTTGCGTCTCCAGGGTGGCCATCAGCCACAGCACTACGGCCACCGTGCGGTGGGAGCGGTAGCTGTAGGCCTGATACACGTTGACGAAGTTTCCGGGGTGCTTCCCGATGCTCTGGCTGAGGTCCTTGGGAGGGATGCCCTTGTCGTCCATGAGCCCGGTGGCCAGCAGGCCAGTAAGGCCCCCGGGGTTCTCCTTCTCGGCGAGCAACCGCTCGTTGTCCTTCTGACATTGGTGGAACTGCACGTCCTTCTCCTTCACCTCCTGCTGGTACGACTCCACCGTGCGCCTCTCGCGGTACACCTCCACCCACGGCTCCACCTTCCCGGCGTACACCCCCAGCCAGAAGGCCGCGCTCGCCGGAGCTGCTCCGTCCTTGAAGCGCACCGTCAGCCGGAATCGATCTCCCGGCACTACGCGCTCCGAAGGCACCAGCCGGAGCATGGTAGTGCCCACCTCTACCATCGTGAAGCGCTCCCGCCCGTCCACGGTGACGCCGCCAGGCAGCAGCTCCGCGCCGTTGAAGATGAGCGTGGTGGACAACCCTGGGCCGATGCACAGCTCGGCCATATCTCCGGTGGGTTCCGTCGTCAGCTCGATGCGCCGTGTCCCTGTCTCGCAGGGGAGGGCTTGGGGCTGCGCGGTGGCAGTGGCGCCCACGAGAAGCGCCAGCGCCAGAAGAGCGGCGGGGGACGAGGCGAGCACGGAACAGAACCTCCTGAGTGGGGGCGGGACGTAGCGTCCTGGGACGTCGCCTCTAGCACGCCTTCCCTCTCAAGAGGGCCTCGTGCCCCCGGCGCTGCATGCCCGGGTCCGCCTCACTTGAAGCGCTCCACCGCTTTCACCTCCGCAGAGTTGAACACCCTCGCGGTGTCCGCCGTGGAGCCACTCTCCATCTGCATGCCGCGCTCGCCGGTGTGGTCCAGCAGCTCCAGGCAGACAGGCCAGGTGCGGCCGTATACCCCTCGATCCTTGTACTCCTGCGCCTCGGTGAACCGCCCGTAGACGCGCCCCCCTCCGAAGAAGAGTCGCCCCTTCAGGATGGAGCCCTCTGGCATATCCCCCAAGCCCGCAAGGACCTCCATGCGGGTCCACCCTTCCCTCACGGAGATGAACTCGCCACCCGTCCCGGGGGGTGGAAAGAGCGCATCCTCTTTGTCGCCGATGTCGATGTTCAACCCGGCCATGGCCTGGACAGCGCCGGAAGGGCATGGCTCGGTGGGAGGATCGGAGCGCACCTGTGGCCCGGTGCAGGCCAGAGTGATGCAGGCGCTGCCCGTGGTGATCGCCTTGCCCACGGGACCGAGGCCCTTCTGCTGCTTCTGCTGCGGGTTCTTCATGGAAGCCTCTCCCTTCTCGCTCACCGTGGAGGGAACCACGAGAGCTGCCTCCTCGGTGACGGAGAAGTCGCGGCCGGTAGCTTCCGGCGGCTTCCAGGGAGGCGCCACTTTCCAGCCAACCTCCCAGGTCACTTCTTCCAGGGCGTACTCGATGGACTCAGCGCGCGGCCTTCGCGTCGTCTCGCTGGCGAGCGGCGGCAGGATGGCGGTAGGCGGCGAGGATCCCCAGAACCAGGCAACGCCTCCTCCCAAGACTCCAGCGAGGGTCAGTCCCACCGCCACCTGCAGGGAGGCACTCAAGGTCCGAGCTGGCACGTGCTCCACCGACGCAGGCGGTCCAGCATCGGAAGGGAGAGCGGCAGGTGCCTCGGGTGGATCCACCGGGCGACGTCCTCGGCGGGGCCGCGCCTCAGCCTCTCTCGCCGCCTTCAGGTAGTGCGCCACCTCGTCCCCACCTGGACCCAGACGCGTCGTCACGGTGTGCTCGCTGAAGGCTTCACACAGCGTCGCCTCCCAGGCTGCCTCCTGCTGCTCCAGCAGCACCGTGAGCGCCGTGCACACTTCCTGCGCATCCGCAGGGCGCTCCTCGGGCTTCTTCGCCAGCAGCCGCAGGCACAGCTCGCTCAGCTCCACGGGCACTCGGGGGTTGAGGAGGTGGGGAGGCTTGGGGCCCTCGGTCAGGACGGCATCCACGCTCTTTCTCCCCTCCACGTGGAAGGGCTTGCGGTTCGTCAGCAGCCAGTAGAGCACCACCCCCAGCGCGTACAGATCATCCGAGGGCGTGGGGCGGTAGTGGGCGCCCGGTACGCCCTTGTTCTCCCGCTCGAAGCGCCATGCCTCCGGGCTGCGGTAGTCCGGCGTTCCCGGAGGCAGCAGCCCCCCTGTCCGCCAGCTGGCTTCCTCGTCGCCCCCCACGCCGAGATCCACCAGCACCACCTCGCCATTGGAGTCGCGCACCAGGACGTTGGCTTCCTTCACATCCCGGTGAATCACCTTCGCCGCATGGAGGGCAACCAAGGCCCGCGCCAGGCCCAGCATCTTGCGCGCCGCCTCCCGCGCCGAGGGGTTCTCCGTGCTCGCCCACACGTCCAGCCGCCGGCCCGGCACGTACTCCATGATGATGACGAAGTACCGGGGAGCCTTGTCGGGCCACTGGCAGTGGCCCAGCAGGCGCACCACGTGGGGGTGCTGAACCTTCGCCAGGTTGAGCAGCTCCCGCACACCCCACTCCCCCACCTCTTCCATCGGCAGCATCTTCAGCGCGTAGAGTTCGCCTCCCCGCTGCGCGCGGAACACGGTCCCGAAGCCTCCCTCGCCGAGTTGGGCCTCCACCCCGTAGCCGCCCACGTCCGTGCCGGGCGACACCTCCGGCACACGCCCCTTCTCGCGCCCGCTCATGGGCGGACTCCCACAAGCCCCTCGTTCAGGAGCGGCGACGTGGCCGGAGAGATGGGGGCGCCCTCGCGCATGGACTCAACCTCCTGGGTTGTGCGCGAAGCTACCAGAACAGCCCGGAGGATCGTCCTTGAGGTGCTCCTCTCATGCGGGAGGCCAGCACTGGAGCCACGCGCCAGGGCTGACTCATAGGGTCTACTCGTCCATCAACCCCTGAGGTATAGAGCGTGGAGCTGCCCAGCGGCAGTGCTCTGGTCCCTTCTGCCAAGATTCATGCATGCCGGAGCTCTTCTCCACTTCACTCGGAGAAGCCGTTCGTGCTGCGCGCCAGGGGTGGCCAAGCCACCGCGCAGATCTTCACAGTGTCCCTGTCCGGTGGTTTCGCTCCGCCATACCAGATGACGACTTTTGGAGGCCCGACTTTGAACAAGCACAGGCCGTGGGGACCTAAATAACAAAAATTGCGCTGCGAGGAGATGCACCGCTGCGCGGGAAGTGACCAAACAATACTAGCCCTGTCCTTTATCTGGCAAAAAAGTGCGCTGAAACTCCTGATAACTCATCCATGAGGCCTTTCGCAAAGACTCTAGGTCGAGTTCGACGTAATTAGAGCGCAAATAACCCACGAGTTCGAAATGTGCTTTTATTAGTGCGCGAAGCTCTCCGGTCGCTTTCTTGTAGTCCTCTCCGGAGGCTTGGGATGGAAAGAAATCCCCAGGCAAATGCCAGACATAAAAACCTCCAGGGACTCTATCGTAGTGAGTTCCGTGAGACAGGAGTTCGCCCCAGTATTGGTGGACCTGTACCATGAGGCTGTTGGCAGTTTCGTCATACAAATGCGTTGATGATGCTGCCCAGAGCGCATGGAAGCTTTCCCAGAAAGAAAACACAACAAAATCAACGCGCGAAGGTGCATTTTCCGCAAGATTGTCGATGATATCGGGATTTAGATACTGGAACAGATCCCGAAGAGTCCTCAAATCACGCTCTCTCTTTATCGCTTGCGGATCGGTCGCAACAACAACCGGACGTTCAGGTGACAGCTTGACGATTTCTTCAATGGCGTCCGCCAAGTGCTTGGACAGAGCGCCCAAGGCATTGGGTACGGAATTTTTATCCTTTGTCGCGTCTCCACTCGGAAGAGGGCATCTGAATGGGGTAATCCGCTTTTGTCTGATGTCGAATGGAAGGCTGTCTATGGTGCCAAGCTCCTGATTGGCAACCATGATGACGCGCCGCCATCCAAGAAGACCTGCTGCGTATCCGAGTTCGACCAGCACGTTTGGGTTCGGCGTCTTGCGGTCAGCGGAAGCGCTACTGTTTATGATCGAGACGTCGGCAATAAAAATATCTGCGGAACCTATCTTGTCAAATATGGTGCTCGGGATATCGGGGCTCCCAGGTTCGCCACGTGTTGCTTCGTCGATAGTCAGCCGCAGTCCGGGGAGCTTCGCTTCAACAGTGCTTGCTGCATTTCGTAGAGCGGCCCTGATGAGATTTCTACCATGGCTGTCCGGCTTTATGTCTGACTGCCAAGAGTAAAAAAGGGTGCAGGTTCTTGAGTCATCAGCAGTTGTGGGCATGGCTTCCTCTTGTTAATGGAAGTACCGCTTGGTCACTCTGGGTGCTCTCCGAGGGGAGATTTGCCTCGGAGAACCGCTGGGACTTTGAGGGAAGTGACCAAGTAGTATTAGAGCCCTAAAAAAAGTCCTCACGGCCTGCCCCTGAAGCTCAGCAACCCTCCCGACTTGGGGGTGGGTTGGCCATGCAATGGGATGGGCGGGAATGCAGATGGGCGGGAAGGTCACTGCTTGGCGAGAATGCGCCCCTTGCCGTCAATGGCGTACTCCACTCCCGCGTCCAGTTCGATAAACCCGGGCCCGCAATTTGAGAGATCCGGAATGAAGAGAACGAAGAAGAGATCATCGCTGGCCTGGAAAACCGTGACGTTGATGTACTTCCATTGGGCGAGGCACTTGCCAGCCGGATACTCCTGGTCCTCAACCCTAACGCTGGGAGGGAGGTAGTCATCCATGGCTACCTTCAAGGCAGCCATCATGGGCCCGGTCAGCCGGGCTCCTCGCTCCAATGAGTTCAAGAACTGAACCTTGGCGCCCTCTTCAGGCGGTGCCCATGTTGGCTTCTCATGTTTGTAATACCCAAAGAAAGAGCAGCCCGTCAGCATGGCGGCACAGCAGAGTAGAGCAGGAAGTAGAAGCCTCATGTCGCTTCGCCTCGAAGGGGTTCTGTCGCCAGGTACCTACGGCTGCAATTCGCTTCCGCACTCCCTGCCGTGGTGGTCTTGCTCAAGGCAGCCAATCCAGGCCTTCGAGCATCTGGATATCACCAATGTCGTTGTAGGCTTTGCCGATGGCAATCCATTGACCATTGCGCAGGGCAGAGACAATTCGTGTTGTCTGGTTGTACATGTAGGCTCTGCATTCGCCGGTCTTCTCACGGTAGAACAGCATGAGATGGCGATCCCATATCTGCTCGGTGCTCTTGCCCTTGAAGCGAGTGGGATTCCAGTTCGACCAAATGCTCAAGTCAGGCCTGGAAAAACTCCGGTTATGGGGATGGCTATGAGAACCCCCGACGATGATTGAATCTTTGCGCTTGGGGTCATCCAGCGACCTGGGGAGCGAACACGTCTTGGTAGTAGTGTCGGGCCTGTTCTTGAAATCGGAAAGGTAGCTGAGGAAGTACGCCTTCTCCTGAGGTGAGTAGTAGTTCAGGGCGCAATACTCAAACCCATAAATGCCGTTTGACGCGCCGGGCTCACCGGTCATGATTGCGCAGGCATTCATGGCCAGTGTCTCCAGTGTTGGGAAGGGGCCGACCAGTGGCCCCTTAACCTCGATACTCCCGTCCGGCATACGGGTGGCTCGCAGGTTGGGGTTGGGGCTTGAGCACGCCAGGACACCCCCTATAGCACACAGCACGCCAACACCCTGAAGTCTCCAGCCCATCTGGGTCTCCCAACGGATTCGCCAGCTTTTCTCGATAAGCCGAAGATACAGGAGGCCCATGACGCTTGCACCTTGTGGAAACAGAGCGAAGGACTCAACGAGGCCTCAGCTGGCATCACCCATGGCCTACCTCATTATTGGGTCCCCACGGCCCGACCTTGAAGGAGCGGAGTCCCCTCTCCGCAAGCTTGCCCGCGCACGCATGTGGCCTCGTGTCGCGAACCGCATTATGAACGGGTGACATGCTCACGAACCGACGGTTGATCTCGTCCGCCTGTGCCTGTCTCTTCCTCGCGGCGTGCTTCCCCAAGGCGGGGACAGTGCCCGGTCCCCTGTCCGCGGGTGCCATCCAGAGTGCTCAGGCGAAGTGGCCCGACACCTCCGCCGGGGAGCTCGAGCAGGGCCGCCAGCTCTTCCTGGAGCACTGCAACGCCTGTCATTCCTACCCGGATCGCGCTGCCTACAAGGAGGCTGACTGGCCGGACATCGCACGCAGGATGGGGCGGAAGGCGGATCTGAAGGAGGCCGAGAGCGAGCTCGTGCTCCGCTTCATCCTCGCGAACCGCTCGGACCCGGGAGCGGCTCCGGCAGCCTCCGGCACTCCCTGACGGGAGTGTCGTTCCGCGCTCAGCGCACGGCCAGGGTCCGGTTGCGCCAGTCGGCGGTGCTCCACCGCTTGAAAGTCCCCGAGTCCTCCGGCCGCTCGGCGGTCTTCTCGGGCATCAGCGTCTCCCGCTTGAGCACCTGGAAGGAGGACTTGATCTTCCCCTCCACCAGGGCTTCGCGCGCCACCAGCACTCGGGAGCCGTCCGGGGTGAAGCCCGCCAGCTCCACGTAGCCCACGCCCGGCTCGGTCGTCGCCGGTGTCAGCGCATCCAGCAACCACCCATCCCCCTCCTGATGGAAGACCCACAGCTCCGTCCACCCCTCCAGGAGCTGCACCGCCACGGTGACTGCCGTGCCCTGCGCTGACTGGCGGATGGAGCTGGGCCATACCAGCCCATAGGTGCAGCGCGCGGCCAGCGGCGTGCCTGGAGTCTTCTCGTCCACCAGGCGCAGGCATGTCTCCCCAGGCTTTCCCGGGGTCAGCTCGAGCCTGGGCCCCGAGGCCGCATTCTCCGGGGTGGGAATCGAGGCCCAGCGTGAGGCTGCCACCCGGACGGCGGCCACCGCGTAGGCAGAGCGATCCTCGTCCGCCAGCTCCGATTTCAGCACCCGGGCCAGCTCCTCCACGGAGCGCTCGCTCGCCTTCGCACCCCGCACTGCCTCTCCTCGGCGGGTCCACTGGTAGGCCAGGGTTGCGTACACCTCGGCCCGCCGCAGGTGGAGGCGGTTGGCCTGCCACGCAGGGAGCTGGCCCGTGTCCACCTTCTCCAGCACTCCGATGCGCCACTCGTCGATGGCCTGCCGCTCCACCTGGCTCAGCGCGGGGTCGATGCACTCCGGCCGGGTGAGCGCAAGCGCCGCCCGGAGCCGTGCCTCCGGACTGCCTCCCAGCCCCAGCACCCGGCGGAAGGCCTCTCCGTCGTAGCAGATGCGGGTGCGGCCCTCCTGCTCGAGGCTGATCAGCTTCACCCCGTAGCTGGCCACCACGTCCAGGTGTGCGGCCAGGGTCTCGTCATTGGATCTCTTGGAGGAGGCCCTCCTGGCCAGCCGGTCCGCCAGGGTACCCATCGCGTCGAAGAGCTCCGGGCCCACCTGCGAGGGGCTGGCCGCGCGCAGCAGCGCCGCCGTGTAGCCAATTCCCAACGCCTCCGCCCCAGAGGTGTCCCGGAGGAACTCCACCACCGCCTGGAGCCGGGGCACGCTCGCCTCGTCCAGGGTGTAGACCCGGACCTGCTGCTGGCGCACGTAGCCGGGGCGCTCGCGGCGGTGGTCGTACACCTGGAGGAAGCCCTGGCGCTCCCCCCGGACCTCGAGCCACTCGCCCTGCCACAAGGTGGCCTGACGGGTGGCGGCATCCTGCGGAGCAGCGCGCAGGGGCGTCTGGTCCTGCACCACGAGCGCGAGGGTCAGAATCGTAGCGAGCATGGCCTGGCGCTCCTGCTAGTACTCGTTCTCGGGGTGCTCGGACCCGGGCTCTGACTCGGAAGAGTCGCCCGACTGCGGCCGAGAGGAACCAGGGGTGCTCGCATACTGGGGCGAGGGAGGCGGCTGGCCCAGCAGGCCGCTGGCGAAGAATCCACCCACCTGGGGCGGGGCGATGATGACCTGGATCTTGTCGGACAGCTTGTCCGCGAGTGTCTTCTGGATGAGCAGCGGGTTCTTGCTGATGAGGCTGGCGTCCCGAGCGAGCTGCTCGGAGGCAGCCTTGCCCGTCACCTCCACCCGGTAGGCATCGGAATCGGCGAGCGTCCGGCGGGCATCCGCCTCGCCTCCGGCCTCGATGCGACGGGCCTCGGCCTCGGCGGTGGCCTGGGTCAGCCGGCTCACCTTCGCGGCCTCCGCCTCCAGGCGCCGCTGTTCAATCTCCTTCTCCTTGAAGGGGAGGATGTGGCGCATGGCCTCGGCCTTGGCCTTGGCGGCGATGATCTCCTCACTGGCGGAGGCCTCGGCGGCCTTCTCGCGCCGGACCTTCTCGGCCTCGGCGCTCAGCGCGGTCTCCTTGACCTGCTTCTCCTTGAGCTCCAGCGTGTAGCGCATCTTCTCGGCGCTCAGCTCCTCGGCCAGCAGCGACTCCACCCCCTGGCGGTACTGCTGGGGCAGGTCCACGTTGCCCAGGGTGACCGAGCGGAGGATGACGCCATCGGCCGCCAGCAGGGGGGCGATCTCGTCAGAGAGGGCCTTCTGGATCTCCCTTCGCTTGGTCGAGAAGATCTCGCGGACGGTGTGCTGGGCGAAGTGGCGGCGGAGCACGCCGTCGATGACGGGCTCGACGATCTCCTGGCCCACATCCTCGGGCATCGAGGCGGCCAGGGAGCCGACGCGGGCGGGATCGAGCGCGTAGCGGATCGAGATCTCGATGCCGATGGAAAGGCCCTCCACGGACTGGAAGGGGGCCGGGCCATCGGACTGGGCGCTGCGGTCGGGCCGGTAGACCTGGTCCTTCAGACCGTAGAGGTGGAGCCGGTGGATGTGGGGCACGAGCAGGGCCCAGCCCTCACGCAGCTCGAGGCTGCGGCCGGTGAGCAGGTTCATGCGGATGCCCACCTGTCCCGGCTCGATCAGAGTCACGGGGCGCGTGGACACGGCCATGGCCACAACGCCCGTCACCATCAGCCCGGTGGCGATGCGGCGCCCACGCTGGGTGAAGATGCACCACCGAATCTTGCTGACCACTGTGCCCACGACGGCTCGGGCCAGGAAGACGCTCTGCTTCGCGACTGCACTCAGCTTCTCTTTGACGTTCTCGGTGTTCATGGTTGCCCTCTCGCGCGTGGGAAGGGCAATGCACGAGAGATACCCACCGCGTGGGCGGAGCGTGCTGGAAGTGGGCGCTCGGACCGCGTGGTGAGTAAGCGTGAGCGCGTGGTCGTGCGGACTCACGCAGTGCGGCTGGAGTGGCTCAGCGCCGCGCGAGTGCGTCCGGACGACCGCAGTCCTATATAAGGATACAGAGGAAGCCCGAGCCCCGAGGCTCAGCCCAGGTCAGCCCTTCTTCTCCCCGTCGTCCGGGCCCGCGGCGGCGCGCACCACCGTCTCCGCGTTGAAGTCCTCCGGGCTCACCGGCTTGATGCTCGAGGACGACAGGCGCGAGCTGGCCTTGCGCCAGTACTCGCGCGGCGGCAGCGGCTCCACCTTCGGGCTCGGCCGCGGCCAGAAGTCGCACTCGGCCAGCCCCAGCTTCTTCACCAGCACCTGCCGCTCCTCATAGCGCCGAGCCGCGCCCGCCACATCCCCCAGCTCCTCCAGCGCCTCCGCGTAGCGCTGGAGCGTGGGGATCTGGTTGCTCAGGTTGTCCACCGCCCGCAGCCGGCTCAGCGCCTCGTCCGCCCAGGCCCGCACCTGCTCCACTGTGCCCCCGGCGAGCGCGTGCAGGTGCGCCAGGCCGATGAGGCACAGCGGCCCTGCCTGCTCGTCCCTCGCCCCGGAGTTCGCCAGCTCCAGGCCCTTCTCATAGGCGGCCTTCGCCTCCACCTGCCGGCCCGCCACGAACTCCACGTCCCCCAGGTACGCGTACGCCAGCGAGAGGCCATACGAGAGGCCCTGCTGCCGCGTCAGCCCCAGCGCGTGCGTGAGCAGGTGCCGCGCTCGATCCATCCGCCCGATGTGGAACTGGTGCCGCCCCGCATAGGAGGTGCCCATGCACAGGTACAGCCCGGTGATGCCCTGCGCCTCGGAGAAGGCGAGCAGCTCCGCGCTGCGCTCCACCCCTTCATCCCAGCGGAACTCCGCCTCGGCGACGACGGCGTAATAGAAGGTGGAGGCCGCCATCCGCACCGGATTTCCCAGCCGCAGGGCGATGCGCGCGGAGGAGGACGCGTACTCCCGGGCCTTCTTGAACTCGCCGCAGTACGCCAGCGCCAGCGCGAGGATGCCCTCCGAGTGCGTCTGCTCCACGTGCTCCCCCGCCGCCGCCGCCTGCGCCGCCGCCTCGGTGAGCATGGAGGTGGCGGGCCCGAACCGCCCCGAGCCACACAGCGCACGCCCCATGATGCTCAAGGGCGCATAGAGGTAGGAGCGCAGGTGCGGCTCCGTCGCCGCACCCAGGCACCACGCGCTGTGCTCCAGCGCCTTGGGGAAGTCGCCCTGGGCGTAGTACGCGCGCGCCCAGGAGCTGTTCAGCGCCAGCCTCTGCTCCGGTGTAGGGCGCTCGAGCAGCGCTTGCCCCAGCTCCAGGTACCGGTACATCTCCACCGAGCTGCCCAGCAGACAGCCTATCCGCACCAGCCCGTAGAGCGACCGCACGAGGATGTCGTCCCGCTCGGCCGAGGGGGGCTGAGAGCTGGCCACCGTGAAGGCCTTGCGCAGGTGCTGGCTGGCGCCAATGGGATCCAACAGCCGATCCGCATCGAGCCCGGCCTCCAGGTACGCGCTGGCGGACCGCAGCGGCTGGCCCGCCTTCTCCCAGTGGTAGCCGAGCGTCCCCGGAGGGGCCCCGCGCTCCCGCAGCCGCTCGCCAATGCGCCGGTGGATGTCCGGCACGTCCTTCAGCCGCCCGTCCGCCACCAGCCGCTCACGCAGCGTGTCATGCGCGAAGGTGCACCGGTCTCCCACGACGATGCACAGCCGCTGCTCCTCCGCCGCGGTGATGGCAGCCCGCACCTCCAGCGGGGAGAACACGCCCAGTGCCTCCAGATCCGAGAGCCGGAACCGGCGATCCATGAGCGCGGCCACCCGGAGCACCCGCAGCACCTCCTCGTCCAGCCGCTCCAGCGAGCGGCCGACCACCGTGGAGACAGAGTCCGGGGGCCGGTACTCCCCCCGCAGGCGATCGGACAGCCGGACGCGGCCATCCGACTCCCGGGCCAGGTACCCCCCGAGCTGCAGATCCCGGATGATCTGCCCGGCGACCAGCGGGTTGCCGCTGGCCAGGAACGGCACCGACTGGACCATGGCCTTCACCACGGCCGCGCTGGCCCCCCCGGCGAGCTTCGCCAGCAAGTGGTCATTCTCCTCGGAGCCCAGCGCCTCCAGCGTCAGCATCTCCAGCTCACCTGTGCGTGCCAGGCGCGGCGGAGGCCGGGTGGTGCACAGCAGCAGCACGCCGGGCGGCGGAGCGGCGGTGAGCCGCGCCAGCACGGCCAGCGTGCCCTCGTCCGCCGAGTGCACATCCTCCAGCACGAGCACCAGCGGCCGCGCGGCGCCAATGGCGGTGAGCAGGTGCACCAGCGCCTTGCCCACACGCTCCGCGCCGAGCCCCTGGACGATGACGCCCTCGTTGCCGCGCTCGGTGCCCTCCGGCAGCAGCCGGCTCAGCTCCGGCACCAGCCGCCGCAGCTCCTGGGCCTCGCTCGCCAGCACCTGCCCTGCCACGTGGCGCACCCGGTGCCCGGGCTCGCTGCGGATGCCCAGGAGCACCTCCACCAGCTGCCCCAGCGCCTCGCGCAGCGGCGAGTAGGGCACCAGCTCGCCCAGCTGCCGGCAGCGGCCATAGCCCACCAGCACCCGGGCGCTCACCTCCTGCGAGAGCAGCACCTCGGAGATGAGGCGGCTCTTGCCCATGCCCGCCTCGCCCACCAGCATGAGCGCGCGGCCCTGGCGCTCGCCCACCGAGTCCACGGCCTCGCGCAGCAGCGCCACCTCGCGCGCGCGCCCCACGAAGGGCGCGTCGTCCGAGGAGAGCAGCTCCGGGGGCAGCGCGGGGGGCCCTCCTCCCCCCTCCTCGGTGTTGCCGTGCAGCAGATCGAAGTAGAGGCCCTTGAGGCGGCTGGCCAGCTGGCTCGCCCCGCCGAAGCGGTGGCTCGCGTCCGGATCGAGCAGGGAGCGCACCAGCGCCGCCACCACCGGAGGCACCAGGGGCGCGGCCTGCTCCAGCGGCGTCATCTTCCCCGCCCGCTTGAGCGAGCCCAGCGCCGCATACGAGGCGTTGTTGGGGAACGGGAGGATGCAGGAGACCATCTCGTAGAGCAGCGTCCCCAGGGAGTAGAGGTCCACCTTCTCGGAGAAGTCGATCGATCCAAAGAAGCACTCGGGGGCCATGTAGGCCAGCGTCCCGGCCACGGGCCCCCCCTCATGCGTCTTGAAGCCGTTGGACAGCCGCGCCAGACCGAAGTCCAGCACCTTCACCTTCGGCTCCACCGGATCGGTGACGATGATGTTGGCCGGCTTGAGATCCAGGTGGAGGACCTTGGACTCGTGGCAGTAGGCGAGCGCCTCGGCGATGCGGCGCGTCAGCTGGAGGGCCTCCAGGACCTCCAGGGGCCCACGCTCCTGGAGGTATTGGCCCAGCACCAGGCCCTGCACCATCTCCATCACCAGGTACAGGCGCCCATCGTCCATGAAGCCATACCCGAGCACCTCCACCAGCGAGGGGTGCCGCAGGCGCGTGAGCGCTTCAATCTCGTTCTGCTGCCAGACGAGCTGCTGGGCGGTGATGGAGCGTGCCGAGTGCTTGCTCACCTTGATGGCGACCTGCCGCTGCTCCGGATCCCTCGCGCGGTACACCACGCCAAACCCGCCCGAGCTCAGCATGTCCTCGATGACGTACGTCCCCACCAGCGTCCCCGGGGTGAGCGCACCGGGGACACTCTTCACATCGGATTTCTCCGCGGAAGGCTGTGCCATCGTCCTGGAAAATCCCAAGCATGCCACCTCGGGAGGGGTGAAGCGAATGGGTAGCGGCATACCTGGCAGAAAGGAGGGGCGCGAGTGACCCAACCTGATACGTCCCCCAGCGAACGCTCGAGGGCCTTGATCTTCCTGGGGAGGGCTCGGATCTTCCTTTGTCCGCCCCGGGGTGGCGGCCTAACTTCCGATTCTCCGCTTGGCACAGGCCATCGGGCCAGGCAACCCCAAACCAGGAGAGCCCGTGGCAGACACCATGCCGATCGAGGAGATCGGCCGGGAAGTACGAACCATCATCGCCGATGCGCTGAAGCGCCCCGTGGAGCAGGTCCCCCTGACGGCCAGCCTCGAGAGCGGGCTGGGGATCGACTCCCTGGCGATGATCGAGATCAACATCGCCCTGGAGGCGCGCTTCCGCTTCGCGATGCCGGACATGGCCTCACCCGCGGACGCCAACCTCAAGACGGTGGAGGATCTGGCGCGCTTCGTGGCGGCGCAGCTCACCCGTCAGAAGGGGAGGGCCGTATGACGGCACTGAATCTGGGGCTGAGGCACCCGGACGAGCGCGTCGCCGCCCAGCGCACCCCGGAGGAGCAGCGAGCGCATGAGGCCCGGGAGGTGGCGCAGCACTACGAGCACAACCCGGAGATCTTCAGCCTGGTGCTGGACCCGCGGCTGGCGTACGCAACGGGGGTGTTCCTGTCGCCGGACGAGGATCTGGAGACGGGGCAGGAGCGGAAGTTCGCGCGGGTGGCGGCCAAGCTCAACATCCAGCCCGGGGAGAAGGTGCTGGACGTGGGCTGCGGCTGGGGCAGCAACCTCTTGTACCTGGCGCAGCACACACAGGGGCAGTTCCACGGCATCACCCTGAGCAGCAAGCAGCGCGAGGTGGCGCTGCAGCGCGCGAAGGACTGGGGCGTGGCGGACCGCGTGCGGGTGGACCTGACGCACGTGGAGGAGCTGAAGCCCGAGCCGGAGAGCTACGACGTGGTGCTCTTCTCCGGCAGCATCGTCCACATGCACAACCGGGAGACGATCCACCAGCTGGTGGGGCGCACGCTGAAGCCCGGGGGCAGGCTGTTCATCTCGGACTGCTACTTCCCCTCGGAGGTGCGCGGGGACCGGGACAGCAGCGCCACGCGCTACATCTTCGTCACCGCGCTGGGCTACTGCCGGCTGCTGAGCCTCGCGGAGGAGCTGGGCCTCATCGAGCGCGCGGGGCTGGATCTGCTCCACGTGGAGGACCTGACGAGCTCCTACGTGCAGACGCTGGGGTACTGGATCGACAACGTGCGCAAGAACCGCGACCGCATCGAGTCCCTGGCGCCAGGCTTCGCCAAGGTGCTGCAGGGGTACATGACGGTGGCGAAGCTGTCGTTCGCGAAGCGCACGGCGCTGGAGTACATGATCCTGGCCACCAAGGGCCCTCCCAAGGTGCACGTGGCGGGCTGGCCCATCCCCGGGAACGCGAAGTGACGGCACCGCGGACGCTGGCAGGCCTGCTGCGCTCGCGAGCACAGTCCCAGGGAGAGCGGCTCGCCATCCGCTACAAGGAGGGAGAGGAGTGGCTCCCTCGCACCTGGGGCGAGACGTGGGAGGAGGCGCGGGCAGTGGCCGCGGCGCTCCACGCCCGGGGAGTGCGCCCCGGGGAGGGGGTGCTGCTGCTCGTCCCCGAGGTGCGGCCCTCCGTCAGCACGCTCCTGGGGGTGTGGGCGCTGGGCGCGGTGCCGAGCATCCTCGGCGTGCCGTACCGGCTGGCGGACCTGGACGCGTACCTCGAGCAGCTCCGAAGCACGGCGAAGAAGCTGGACGCCAAGGCGCTGGTGCTCTCGGAGATGCTGGCGGGCATGGCGGGAGAGGGCAGCGGGGAGGGGCCCGCGCTCATCATCGCCGACACGCTGGTGGAGGAAGGCCGGGCGTCCGCGTTCCAGCCCGAGCCGGACGCGGCGCCGGGCCCGTGCCTGGTGCAGCTCACCAGCGGCAGCACGAGCCACCCGCGCGGCGTGGTGCTCTCCCATGAGAAGGTGATGCTGCACATGGAGAGCATGAGCCGGGCCCTGCCCTCCCCTGCGCACGCGATGGCGGTCTCCTGGCTGCCGCTGCACCATGACATGGGGCTGCTGGGCGGGCTGCTGTTCCCCTTCTTCAACAACTTCCCGGCGCACATGCTCTCGCCGCTGGACTTCCGGCAGCGGCCCTTCAGCTGGCTGGAGGCGATGAGCCAGTTCAAGGGGACGATCTGCGCGGCGCCGCCCTCGGCGTATGCCATCTGCCTGGGACTGGCGAACCGGGCGCGGGAGGCGGGGCTGGATCTGAGCGCGTGGGAGGTGGCGATGATCGGCGCCGAGCCGGTTTCACCGGAGCTGCTGCGGCGCTTCTCGGATCGCTTCGGTCCGTGTGGCTTCCGGCCCGAGACCTTCTTCCCGGTGTACGGGCTGGCCGAGGCCACGGTGGCGGTGACGTTCCCGGAGAAGCTGGCGCGCACGGTGGTGGACTGCGTGGACCGCTCGGTGCTGGAGAGCGAAGGCCGCGCGGTGCCTTGCCCGGAGGGTCCGGGCGCGCTGGAGCTGACAGGGGCGGGCCGTCCCATCCCGCACACCGAGGTGCGGCTGGTGGATGAACAGGATCGGCCGGTGCCGGAGCGCACGCAGGGGGAGATCCTCGTGCGCTCGGCGACGCTGATGGAGGGCTACTACCGCGAGCCGGAGCTGACGACAGCCGCACTGCAGGAGGGCTGGCTGCGGACGGGTGACCTCGGCTACCAGGCGAACGGGGCGCTCTTCATCACAGGACGGAAGAAGGAGCTCATCATCAAGGGCGGCCACAACCTGATCCCCTCCCTCCTCGAGGAGATCGCCTCCGAGGTGGAGGGTGTACGGGCCGGCTGCGTGGCGGCGGTGGGTGTGCGCTCGGAGCAGCGGCAGACGGAGCTGGCATACGTGCTGGCGGAGACGAAGCTAGAGCCCGAGGCCCGAGGCGTGCTGGGCGAGCGCATCCGTGAGCGGCTCCGGGCCCATGGCATCGCGATCGACCATGTGCTGCTGGTGGCTCCGGGCACGCTGGCGAAGACGACGAGCGGGAAGATGAAGCGCCGGGCCATCGCCGATGCCATCACCGCGGGCCAGCTCACCGGCACGTTGACGTGAACTTCTGCTCCACGAAGGGCACCGACCGGAGACGTCCTCTCAGAACCTGTCTGCTTGTCATACAGGTTCCTGCCCTGCGCCCCCATGCCACGTGGGCTTCCTGACCTGACCCGAGAGGGCTCGTCTGCAAGGCCTCCCTCTGCTGGGCTCAAAGCGCGGCAAGACACTCCATCTGAGTGATGACCGTGGGTGGGCCGGCACATGGCACACTCCGGCACTACAGGAGGAGTTGCGATGAGCCAGCCTCGTCTTGTCACGGTCACAGGGGCAACCGGGCAACAGGGGGGAGCCGTGACCCGGGCCCTGCTGGCGCGAGGGCATCGGGTCCGAGCGCTGGTCCGAGCCCCCGGCTCGCCAGCCGCCGAGTCCCTCCGACACGCGGGCGTGGACCTCGTCATCGGGAACCTGGAGGACCCGGCCTCGCTTGATCGAGCGCTCGTGGGAGCGGATGCCCTGTTCGGCGTGACCACCCCCTTCGAAGGGATTGCCGCGGAGGCTGAAAAGGGAATGGCGTTGGTGGACGCCGCGCGCCGCGCCGGCATCGCCCACCTGGTCTACACCTCCGCCTGCAACGCCGACCGCAACACCGGAATCCCCAGCTTCGAAACCAAGCTGCGGGTGGAGCAGCACCTGCGCTCCTCGGGAGTCCCTTTCACCCTCATCGCTCCGGTGTACTTCATGGAGAACCTGCTGACGCCCTTCAGCCTCTCCCGTCTGCGGCAGGGAGAGTACGCCCGTTGGCTGCCGCTCAACCGGAGGCTTCAGCTGATTGCCGTCGACGACATCGGCCGCTTCTGCGTCCACGCCTTCGAGCAGTGGGAAGCCTTCCTGGGCCGCCGCATCGACATCGCCGGGGACGAGCTCGACGCCCGGGAAGCAGCCTCCGTCCTCTCTCGTGTGCTGCGCAGGGAGCTCCACCCGGTAGCGCTTCCGCTCGAGAGCTTCCCAGCAACCGGAGAGCAGGGCCGGAACACCGTGGCCCTCCTCTCATGGCTGGCGCACACGAGCTTCAGCGCGGACGTGCAGGGGCTCCGCCGGCAGTTCCCCGAGGTCGGCTGGCAGACCCTCGAGCAGTGGGGAGCCTCACGGGACTGGAGCGCTGCCTAGAGTAGAAGAGTCCCGCCCTCCGCCGTGCGTCAGTGGGCCGCTGCGGCTCTGAGCTCGAGGCTCGTGAGGACGGGAGGACGCACGAAGCGGCCATACCTCCGGCTCTCGGCGTACCAGGCCACGTGCCCGTTCACGCTGTAGAGGACGGTGTCGACGAAGCCGAGCACCTCGCAATCCTCCGGAAAGGTCTCCCGAACCTTGAGGGAGATGTGGGTGAGGTCCGCGGCCAGGGCGTTGAGCCTCGTGAGCAACGACTGGAAGCGGCGCCACAGCGCGGAGTGCTCGTGCTCCGGATCGAGCAGCAGGACGTTGTCCAGCTCGCCGCACGCGAGCTCCTTGGCCAGCGAGAAGACATCATTGACCAGGATGACGTGGCGGCAGGCATTGGTGAGCAGCAGCTTCACGGGGTGGAGCCGCCGGTGCTCGCGTGACAGGCGGATGCGCTTGATGGCCAGGAACGACTCGACAGACTGGAGATAGGAGATGGTCTGCTCCCGGTTGTGCATGTACGTCGACACCGTGGGCGTATACCCGGCATCGATGTGCGCGCCATGCTCCCAGGCCAGCGCCTCGAAGTAGTCCGCCATGCTGGCGAGGAACCAGTGCAGCTCCACCTCCGTCTCCAGGGCCTGCTCGCGGATGTCCCGCAGCACCTCGCAGAACGGCTCGAGCAGCGGGAAGTCGGCGGCCGGCGGCCGCAGCGCGCGAGGCACCTCTCCGGTGAGCACGCTCATGAAGAGGCCGAACATCTCCTGGAGCTGGGCATAGGGCAGATAGTGGTCGCCCGCGCGGAGATCGACCAGGTTGTCCAGCGCGTCATCCAGCGTGAAGATGAACGCCTGCAGGGAGATGAACCACTTCGCGCGGTGGATCGGCACGTCTGGCAGCGTGCACGCCGCCAGGGCCGCCAGCCGGGACTGGCAGAACTTGTGGAAGTAGGCGTCGCCCGCGCTCACCAGGCCCTTGCTCAGAGCCCTGGTGATGGCCTCCTGCTCGGCCCGAGCGATCTCCGCCGGCATGGAAACCGGGTGTGGCCATCCATGACCGGGGATGCTCACGAGATGGAGGAGCCCTTCCAACCGGGCTTGCGCAACCGTTCCGAGATCAAACTCGACAGCCAGAGGGTGGCTGAGCTGCGGCATGGCGGGGGGCCCTCCAACGCCATCGTACGCCAGGCTCGGCCCTGTCACGCCTCTGGGAAATGAGCTCACCCTGAATCACAGCCCATATGAAAAAGGACGGTAATCCTCGCCTTTGTCGCAACCCTTGCTGGTTCGGCGCGAAGCCTCTACTGAAAGTCTCATGAGACGCGCCCTGGCATTGCTGCTCCTGACTCTCACGATGGCCTGCACCGCTCCCGCGCCGGGCCCACTCCCCGGCCCTGACGCGGGGACGCCCGATGGCGGGAGCACGGAGCCCATCTCCACGCCCGCGAGCCAGTGGACGTGGGTGCCCTTCCCCGAGACGCGCTGCGGCAACGGCACGCCCGCGGGTGTCGGCCTGAACCCAGCCCCCGGCGGCAGCCGGAAGGTGCTCCTGTTCCTGGCGGGGGGTGGCGCCTGCTGGGATCCTGTCACCTGCTACGTGCTGAAGACGGCCGTCCACGTGGAGGACACCTATACCCAGGCGCTGCTCGAGACGGAGGTGGCTCAGCTGACGGCGTGGGGGCTGACGGATCGCCAGGATGAGACCAGCCCCTTCCGGGATGCCCACTTCGTCTACGTCCCCTACTGCACCGGCGACCTGCACGTGGGCGACGCCGTGCGGAGCTACGACAGCACCCACCCTCAGCGGCAGCTCCACCACCGCGGCGCCTCCAACATGGATGCCTTCCTGCTTCGCCTGAAGGCCACCTTTCCGGACGCCGAGCAGCTCTGGCTCATGGGGAGCAGCGCCGGGGGCTACGGTGCGCAGCTCAGCTTCGACCGGGTCTCCCTCGCCTTCTCTGGCGCGCGCGTGGACCTGCTCGCCGACAGTGCCCAGCTCGTGATGCCCTACGGCGGACGCTGGGGTGAGATGCGCAACGCCTGGAACCCTCGCCTCCCCTCGGAGTGCACGGAGTGCGCCCAGGACCTCCCCAAGCTCCTCGACACGCTCGCCACCCGCTGGCCGGGGCGGCGGCTGGGCCTGCTCGCCTACGACAACGACGCCACCCTGACGCTCTACTTCAACTACCCCCTGGGCGGGATGCTCGGTGCCACCCAGTCCCTGCTGGCCAACCAGTACACGCACGACAGGGCCCGCTACTTCGTCCTCGGGGGGACCGACCATGTGCTGCTGAGCGGCTACAAGTCGTTGGTAGGACCGGGTGGCGTGTCCCTCAAGAGCTGGGTGCAGCAGTGGGCCACGGGGGACCCGGCCTGGAGCAACGTGCGCTGACCGGAGCCTGCGCCCCAAACCCCACCGCTCAGGCCTGGGCCTGGAGTGGCACCTCCTGGCGCGCGGAGGGGAGTGCTGCCTCGATGAGCTGGTGGCACGCCGCGGAGGCGGCGACCGCCGCATCATGGGTCTGCTCCAGCGGCCCCATGGGAGGATGGATGATGACGTGGATCTCCCCGCTCCGGGCCACCACGTGGAGGTGCCGAGGGTAGAGCTCGAACGAGCCGGAGAGGGTGACGGGCAGCACGCGCACCCGCGCCCGGGCGGCGATGTGGAAGGCGCTGTTATGGAACGGGCGCATCTTCCCGTCCGCGCTGCGGGTGCCCTCTGGGAAGAAGACGGTGGACCAGCGCCGCGCCACCCCTTGCTGTGCCTGCTGGAGCCCAGGGAGCGAGGCCCGCATGCTGCGCGGGTCCACGGAGATGTGGCCGAACAACCGCATGCCCCAGCCCATGATGGGGATGCGGAACGCGCCGCGCCGGGCCACCATGCGGATGGGGGTGAGAGGCTGGAGCGCCGCCACCACCGCCATGGCGTCGAGCAGGCTCTGGTGGTTGGCGACGATGACGTAGCGCTCATCCCGGGAGACGTGCTCCGCGCCACGCACCACCAGCCGCGCCCCCACCAGCGCGAGGATGCCGCGCGCCCAGAGGATGGAGCACACGTCATGCACCCGCTGCCGCCGGTCGAGTGGCAGCGCCAGCAGGGCCAGCGGGATGAACACCACCAGCGAGAGCATGGACCAGCTCATGGCCAGCGCCGTCCGCAGCAGCTGGACGGGGCGAGGAGGGAGGCGCTCGGGCATCGAGGGCTTCTACCCTTCGAGGAACTGGCGACTCCAGTGGCGAAGCGCGGGGATGGAGCGATCTCCCGCCGAGAGGAGGGGCCTCGCCCGGAAGATCTTGTTCTCCCAGATGGGGATGTCCTCCTCCACCTGCCGGATGATCTCGGCCACCAGCGCCTTGCCCACGTTGTTGCTGGTGCCCGGCTGCTCGGGGGTGCGCAGGAAGAAGGTGTGTCGCAGCACGACGTGCTCGGGCCCTACCGGGGTGGCGGCGGAGATGAACGTCACGTCCGCGATGCCGGTGAAGCGGATGGCCCAGTACCCGAGCCCATGGGCCTCGGTGTAGATGCGCCCGTTCACGGGTCCGCGCGGCGTGGGCTGGAGCATCTTCGAGTCCGCCCGGAAGATGTGGCCCTCGGAGGAGAGCTCCAGCTCGGGGAGGGAGAGGGTGCTGTGGACGTAGCGGAAGTGCGTCGAGTCCGCGATGTTCTCGGAGATCTCCTGCACGTGGGTCCGGATGCGCCACAGCTTCTTCTGGGCGAGCCCCCAGCCCTCGGCGCTGGCCTCGGGGAGCGGCGGCACCTGCCACTCCGGCCGCGTGCCCTCGAGCCCGTGGTGGACGAAGAGGACGCCATCGAGCTCGTGCACGGCCCACGCGCCGAGCACCGCGCCCGGAGGAATCTTGCTCGCGTGGGGGATCTCCATGCAGGCGCCCTGGCCGTTGAAGCGCCAGCCATGGAAGGGACACTGGAGGAGCCCCTGCTGAACCCGCCCGCCATGCCCGAGGTGCGCGCCCAGGTGCGGGCAGTACGCATCGAGCACGTGCGCCACACCCTCCTCGGTGCGGAAGAGCACCAGCTCCTTGCCAAAGCAGGACAGCGGCAGGACGCCGCCTGTGGGGAGCTCGTCAGACCAGGCGACCTGGAACCAGCCTCGCGGGTAGGGAGTGAAGGGGAAGCGAGCATCCATGGATCGTCACCATAACCTTCGTGCTCGGCCTCATGCTTGAGGAGTGCGCCGACCCGGTCATCCATCCTACCGTATGCGGGACATGGATCCCGCTCCACTCGTCGTCGTTGCCATCATCGCCGTCATCGGCATCGCCCTCTTCTTCATCGCCTCCGAGAGCCAGAAGCGACAGGCCTCCTGGGGGACGCTGGCCGAGCTGCTCGGGCTGAACCACGAGGGGAGTGTGCTCCTGGGCGAGTACGAGGGGCTGCCCGTCCGCATCGGCATGGAGACGCGGCGCAACCCGTATGGCTATGACCAGGTCTGCGTGGTGAGCGCGGAGGTGCCCGGCGAGCTGCCGAGCGGCTTCGTCGCCGCGCCTCGCCGCTGGACGACAGGGCTCGACCGGATGCTCGCTGACAACACCTTCGTCCCTTCCGATTCCGCGCTGAAGGAGTGCTACATCCTCCAGAGCGACCGGCCCCAGGAGGGCCAGGTGCTCGTCGAGCAGGCCGAGGTCCAGAAGGCCCTCCTCGAGCTCTACAGCCCCAAGCGGGTAGGCTTCGTGGAGAAGCACCGGACCCACGTCGCGTACTCTGGCTTCATGAGCGATGTTGAAGAGCTCCGGAGCGCGCTGAAGGATGTGGTGCACACGGCCCGAACGCTCGCGGAGGTACAGGCGCGGCTCGCGCCCGGACCGGAGACGCGGCTGACCTCCTGACACGCACAGCCACCGCTCAACCCGGCGCGTCGCGCAGCAGCCGCTCCAGGCACGCCAGCAGCTCGCCCACCTGCGCACCTTTCTGGAAGACGGCATCCACCGGGACTCGCGACCCGGAGGGCCCCCGCCCTGAGACGAGCACGATCTTCGCCGCGGGCACCTGGCTGCGCACCAGCGGGATGAGCCCCTGCCCATCCCCATCCCCCAGGCTCCAGTCCAGCAGGACCACGTCGTACTGCGTCCGCCTCTCCAGGAGCTGGGCCGCCTGCGTGCACGACTCCGCGACAGCCACGGCGAAGCCCGCATCCTCCAGGACCGCCGAGAGCGTCAACCAGTTGGCCGGATCATCCTCTACGAGCAGCAAGCTCCGGCGCGGCGTCCCCGAGGTCTTCATCAGCGCTCCTCCCCCAGTCCCGCTTCAAGCTCCGCCGGAGGCTCCAGCCTCTTCCACGATGGGAAAGGAGACCCTCACCTGCGTACCCACTGGCTCACCTGCCTTCAGCTCCACCCACGCGCGGCTGCGCAGCGCCAGCCGCTGGACGATACACAGCCCCAAGCCCGCATGCCCGGGCTTCGTCGTCATGAAGGGCTCGAACACCCGCGCCCGAAGCTCCTGGGGGATCCCCGGCCCGGTGTCAGTCACCTCGAGGATGACCCGCTCCTCCTCCCCCCGCAGCGTATGCACCCCGAGGATGCCGCCGCCCGGCATCGCCTCCACCGCGTTCTCGATCAGGCAGCGGATGAGCAGCGTGAGGCGCTCCGCGTCCGCCTGCACCAGGGCCCTCTCCTGCCAGGTGCGCTCCACCCGCACGGAGACGGGGACCCGGGAGTGAGCCAGGGCCCTCTCCGCCACGTCGCACAGCCTCAGCCGGCCGCTGTCCTCCTGGGGCACCCTCAGGCCACTGGCCGACAGGAGCTCCTCGGCGGAGACCAGCTCGCGGTCGATCAGCTGGAAGAAGGTCTCCATCCGCGGGTCCGCCTTCCACAGCTCCGTCTTCTGCACCTGACGCATCAGGTAATAGGAGGCGTTGCGGATGCTGGAGAACCGGTTGCGCAGATCATGGCGCAGCACGGCCGTCACCACCTCCGCCACCGTCGCGCGCTCGTGCACCTCCAGCCCTGGGGTCTGCTCGTCCATGTCAGCTCCTCGCCAAGGCCCGCCCCCGGGTCCGGGCAATCACCTGTGCCAGCTCGCGGATGGAGATGGGCTTGCGCATGCAGGCCACGTCCCCCAGTGCTGCCACCTGGCGCATCATCTCCGGCACATCGTGCCCGGACACGGCGATGATCGCCACCGGCTGCCCGGCCCCCCTCAGCCGCTCCACCACCTGCGGGCCCGTCACCCCCGGCATCACCAGATCCACCACGCACACGTCAATCTTCCCGGAGCCCATGCGCTCCAGCGCCATGTCCCCGTCATAGACGGCCTGGGCCCGCACGCCGCACAGGCGCAGCCCCTCCACCGTGGCCTCCGCCACGTCCTCCGAGTCGTCCACCACCAGCACCTCGGGTACACTCGCCGCGTGGCGCAGCGTCCGCAGCAGGTGCGCCACGTCGAACGGCTTGTGCATCACCGTGAAGACGCCCTCGGCCAGCGCGTCCTCCACCAGGCTCTCCTGGGCGAACGCCGTCATCAGCACCACGGGCAGCCCGGGCTGCTCACGCCGCAGGTGGCGATGGAGCTCCACACCATGCAGCCCCGGCATGCGGATGTCCGCCAGCACCACGTCCACCGGCCGCTCGCGCACCTTGCGCAGCGCCTCCTCGCCGCTGGCTGCCTCCACCACCTCGTGGCCCTCCAGCTCCAGGTTCGCGGCGAGTGTGATTCGCATGGACTCTTCGTCATCCACGACCAGGACTCGCGCCGCGCTCACGGGTGCTCTCCTAGGCCGCCCTCGCCGTGGCCGGCGGGAGCTGGATGAGGAACTCACTGCCCCGGCCCGGCTCGCTCTTCACCTGGAGCGTGCCCCCGTGGCGCTGCACCCGCGTGGCGACGATGGCCAGCCCCAGCCCCGTCCCCTCCTTCTTGGTGGTGAACAGCGGCTCGAAGATGCGGGGCAGCACGTTCGCGGGGATGCCACCGCCATCGTCCTCCACGCGCACGCGCAGCGGCTCACCGCCTCCCCCCTCGGCTCGCACCACCACCTCCCCGGCCCGCCCCGCGGGGATGGCCTCCACCGCGTTCTGAACCAGGTTGATCAGCACCTGCCGAAACTGCTCCCGATCCAGCAGCGGCACCGGCAGCTCCTCCGGCACCTGGTTGAGGACCCGCACGGCCTCCCGCGCCGGCACCATGCCCATCGCCTCCTCCACCAGCGGGCGCAGCGGGCAGGGCTGGAGGCTCACCGGGCTCTCGCGCGCGAAGTCCAGCAGCTCCGAGATGATGCGCGCACAGCTGTTCAGCTCCCGGTCCATCAGCGCCAGGAACTGCGGCACCCGCGCGTCACCCGCCAGCTCCTCCGGCCGGGCCAGGCGCTTGGACAGGTAGGCGTGAGCGTTGCGCACGGCGGCCAGCGGGTTGCGCAGCTCGTGGCCCACGCTCGCGGCCAGCTGTCCCACCGCCGCCAGCTTCTCCACCCGAATCAAATGCTCCTGGGCGCTCTTCAGCTCTGTCAGCGCGTGATCCAGCGCCCGCGTCTTCTGGTGCTCGCACTCGGAGGCCAGCTCCGCCACGGCTCGGCGCCGGGCCATCTCCCGCATCTCCCGCACCGCGTCCCGGCAGGAGAGGATCAGCACCCCATCCAGGAAGCCCATCCACACGGTGTGCTCCAGCAGGAGCCACCACTCCGGACTGGGCGTGCCGTAGACGGACTCGGGCCAGAGCGCGCCGCGCAGGGAGTGGTCCACCACGGCCACGCCGCTGGCGGTGAGCAGCACCGGCCAGTCCCGGTAGAAGGCCAGGAACGTCAGCGAGCCGAGGATGTGGAAGTGCGTCTCGATGCGCCCCCCCGTGAGGTGGATGAGGAGCGCGGACCAGAGGAGCTGGCAGACGGCCACCCCATGCCGGGTGAGCAGGGTGCCAGGCCGGCGCCACACCAGCGCGATGGGGATGACGCTCAGCGCACCGCCCAGGAACACCGCCGCATGCAGGTGCCACTCCCCCCCCCGCGCCTTGCCCTCCCACCCGTAGGGCGAGAACAGGAGCGCGAGGGCGATGGCCACCAGCCACTGCCCCGCCATCAGCCAGGCCAGGAGCCGATCCACCCGCCGCCACACCTCCTGCTGGTGCTGGGAGAAGAGCCGGGAGGCGCGCTCCTCGAGCTGCTCCGCCGCGCCGGGCTCTGCCACCACCGGGCTCATGGCGCTCACATCACCCGTTTCCAGGCCCCGAGCTCCGAGGTGAGCGAGCTCATCACCCGCTTGAGCCGGGCGGACTCCGCCGCGCGCTGGACGATCTCGATGAGGCGCTGCGGCTCATACGGCTTGATGAGCAGATAGTAGAGCCCCTGCGCCTCGTACTTGTCCCGCTTCTCCAGGTACTCGGCGTGGCCGGTGACGAGCACGCCAGACATGTGCGGCTGGCGCGCCGTCGCCTCGCGCAAGAGATGGATGCCGTTGCGGCCGGGCATGTTGAAGTCCGTGCACATCACGTCGATGGTGTTGCGGTCCATCAGCCGCAGCGCCTCCGCCGCATTCGTGGCCGTCAGCACACGGAAGTCCTCGGACAGCACCGCGGCTGCAGTGATGAGGACCGGGTGCTCATCATCGACGACCAGGACAGTGAGCCTCTCGTTCATGACTCCAGCGCCTCGTGGTGACCCAAGATAGATGTAAGTACGAGTAGGACAGAGACCGAGGTTGTCGGGCGCTGCCTGAGACGTTGTTGAAACACCGTAGTCTCACTGGATCGCCACCGCTCCTGAAGGGGGGGCTGCGGGTTTGGCAGCGGACAGAGTGCGGGCGAGGGCTTTCCCGGGAGTCCGCTTTTCCACGCCTCACCCTTCGGAACTGAACGCTCGCGAGCCCCGCGCGCTGATAGGTTCAAGCGGAACACAGGGGGTGTAGGGATGGACGTCGAGGTCCGGTTTGCCGCAACGGAGGACGAGCGAGAAGCCGTCTACCGCCTGCGCTACGAGACCTACGTCGAGGAGATGCACCTCTACACCCGCCAGGCCGATCACAGCCGCCGCTGGTTGAAGGACGCGGACGACGCCCAGGCCCACATGTTGTGTGCAAAGGTAGGAGCGGAGCTGGTGGGGACGCTGCGGGTGCACCTGGGGGGTGACAGCGCCCTGCCCGAGTCGCTCGCCGCGCGCTTCGCGCTGGAGCGCTTCCTGCCGCTGGTGCCCCAGGAGCAGATCTGCATGGTGGGCCGCTTCATGGTGCGCCAGGACATGCGCGGCACGGCCGTGCCTTACCGGCTCATCCAGGAGAGCATCCGCTTCCAGCTGGAGCGAGGCCAGGAGCTGGCCTTCTGCGACTGCCAGCCCCACCTGCTCAACCTCTATATCTCGCTGGGCTTCCGGCCCTACCTGGGTACGTATGACCACCCGGAGTTCGGGGTGATGGTGCCGCTGGTGCTGGTGCTGAGGGATCGCGAGCACCTGGAGTGGGTGGGCTCTCCTCTGCGGATGCTGCTGCCCGCGGGGGCCTCGGACGTCCCGGAGCGGGTGGCGCCGGTGCTGGCGAAGGCGCGCGGCGTGCTGAGCCAGGAGGTCAGCGATCCGGACTCGTACTGGCGGGAGGTGCACGGGCTGATGGGCCACACCCGCCCTACCGTCTTCGCTGGGCTGTCCGAGCAGGAGCTGCAGGCGGTGCTCGCCAGCAGCCACGTCATCCAGTGCGCACCGGGGGACTACCTCATCCGCCGCGGGCAGGTGGCGCGCACCGTCTTCGTGGTGCTCTCCGGCACGCTGGAGGTGCGGGACGGGGAGCGCGTGGTGGCGACGACGACAGAGGGCGAGGTGCTCGGGGAGGTGGCCTTCCTCCTGTCTACCCCCCGCATCAGCGACGTGTGCGCCACCGGCAACGGCGCGCGCGTGCTGTGCCTCAGCGAGAAGTCACTGCGTGCGCTGATCGACTCCAGCTCGCGCGCCGCGGCGCTCCTGCTGCTCAACCTCTCCCGAGCCCTCGCCCATAAGCTGGTCCAGCGCGCCGACAGCCCCAGCAAGTGAGGAGCCGCCCGCGCGCCGGGGACCGGCTCAGCGGTGCTCGTGCACCACGTCCGTGTAGTGCTGGAGCTGGTGGCGTGCCGCCTCGAAGGCGTCGTTCACCGCCTGGTACGGGTCCTCGTGCTCACGCTTCTCGGCGTGCTCATGCCCGACGATGGCCTTGCCCGGCACGTGCAGATCCACGCGGACATGGAAGCGCTTGCCCTGCCGCTGGTGCTTGTGCGGCTGCTCCACCACGACATGGCACCCCATGATGCGATCGCAGAACTGCTCCAGCTTCTCCGCCTCGCCGCGGATGTGCTCGGACATCGCCTCGCTCGGTCCCATACCCCGGAAGGTGATCTGCAATGGCTTGTTCATCGGGTGCCTCGGTTGTGGCCCTATAGGGCCGGTCCACGCTCGCTCCATTGCATTCCCAGGGCCACCCTCCCCTCCCCTTGCTCGCCCAGGGGAGATGGCGCTCCCGGGCGCATTCTTTGCGCGCAAGGCCGCACTACCGCAGAGGTTGCGCGAAGCCCGCGCGTGCGCGCGCGCGCGCCCGTGTCACGAGAGCCCGCCTCACCTCCTGCCTGCTGAGCGGGCAGGCAGCTTGGACGAGCGCACGCGTGCCTACCTTCCATGTCGGGAGCCCCTGCTGGCTCCGGGGAGGCACCATGATTCGGTTTGGGCCCGCCGGGTGGACATACAAGGACTGGGAGGGGGTGGTGTACCCGAAGCCCAAGCCGAAGGGGTTCGATCCGCTGGTGGCGATGGCCTCGCTCTTCGACACCGTGGAGCTCAACACGTCCTTCTACGCGCCCATCACTCCCCACAACGCGCACCTGTGGCTGGAGCGCACGGCGTTCAACCCGGACTTCCGCTTCACGGCGAAGCTGTGGCGGCGCTTCACCCACCAGCGCGACGAGCCCTGGACGGCGGAGGACGTGCGGTGGACGCGCGTGGGGCTGGGCGTGCTGAGCGAGGCGGGCCGGCTGGGGGCGGTGCTGGTGCAGTTCCCCTGGTCGTTCCGCAACGAGCCGGAGAGCCGGGACCACGTGGACGCCATCGTCTCCGCGTTCGAGGGCTTCCCACTGGTGCTGGAGGTGCGGCACGCCTCGTGGAACGAGCCCTCGTACTACGCGGAGCTGGTGGAGCGGGGGCTGGGCTTCGTCAACATCGACCAGCCGCTCTTCAAGAACTCCATCGCCCCGAGCGCCCGGGCCACGGCGGCGGTGGGCTACGTGCGCGTGCACGGCCGAAACTACAAGGAGTGGTTCCGCCAGACGTCGCCCATCGACCGCTATGACTATCTGTACTCGGCGCGCGAGCTGCAGCCCTGGGCCGATCGGACGAAGGAGATCGCCGCGCACCCTCGCACGGAGGACGTGTACGTCATCACCAACAACCACGCGCGGGGCAAGGGGGTGACGAACGCGCTGATGCTGAAGGCGATGGTGACGGGACAGCCGGTGGAGGCCCCCGCGACGCTCCTGCGCGAGTACGCCGGGGCGCTGCGCCCCTACGCCCGCCCCGTGGACATGGCCGAGCTGGGACGTGGGTCCCCCGCTCCCTCTGGGTGAGTCTGCCGGAGTGAGGGCGGGCTGTCCCCTCCACGATGGGGGAATTGCATGTCACCGGGCAAGCCGCTTCAATCCCCGGGTGCGATGCGCGAGGAGCCCATGACGCAGCCGATGAACACTGCTCTGATCGAAGTGCTCGGGAACGCCATCCTCTCTGCCCTGGAGGCGATGAAGATCGCTCCGGAGCGGGCGGTGCGCATCTTCGCGGAGCGCGGCATCACCCAGCCCGACAAGGCCACCTGGTACCCCATCGGGAGCGTGCTGGGCGCCTACCGCGACATCCAGAAGCAGATCGGCCCGAACACGATGCAGGCGGTGGGCCGGAACATCCCCAAGAACGCCGCGTTCCCCCCGGGCCTCACCACGGTGGAGCAGGCGTTGAAGTCCCTCGATGCGGCCTACCGGATGAACCACCGAGGGCCTGGCGACATCGGCGGCTACCACTATGAGTCCCTGGGTGCTCGCAGCGCGCGGGTGAGCTGCGACAACCCCTACCCGTGCCCGATGGACACAGGGCTGGTGGAGGCCATCGCCGAGCGCTTCAAGCCCAAGGACGCCTTCTTCATCCGCCTCCAGCACGAGCCGGCGAAGTGCCGCGATCGCGGGGACGCGGCCTGCATCTACCTCGTCGCGTGGTAGGCCGGTTGCAACCCCCTCGTTCCAGAGTAGACTCGCAGTCCCCCTCTGGAGCCGAATGTCGCTCGAGCGCTACGACATCTTGTCCGAGCTGGGCCGGGGCGGCTTCGGGGTCGTCCACAAGGCCCGGCAGCTCGCGACGGGCCAGACCGTGGCCATCAAGATGATGCACAGGCCGCGTGGTGCGGGGGACGATGCTCACCGGCGTCATGTCGCCCGCTTCCAGCGGGAGCTGAAGCTGTGCGCCCAGCTCCACCACCCCAACATCGTCCGGCTGCTCGACTCGGGCCTCATGGATGATGGCCGCATCTATGCCGCGTTCGAGTACATCCCTGGAAAGACCCTCGCGAGCCTCCTGACGGAGCGCGGCGCGCTCGAGCCGGTGGA
>NZ_DASPHO010000897.1:0-5672 GCF_035629615.1 Hyalangium sp.
TCAAGGAGGGCCGCACCCTGGCGAAGATCCACGACAACGTCGTGGTGAAGGTCCCCATGGGCGTGGAGGGCATGAAGGCCGTCAAGGCGCTCACCTCCGAGGGCATCCGCACCAACGTCACGCTGGTGTTCTCCGCCAACCAGGCGCTCCTGTGCGCCAAGGCCGGCGCCACCTACGTCTCCCCCTTCGTCGGCCGCCTGGATGACATCTCCGAAGAGGGCATGGATCTCATCGCCCACATCATCGAGATCTACGGCAACTACGACTTCACCACCCAGGTCCTCGTGGCCAGCGTGCGCAACCCCATTCACGTGCTCCAGGCGGCGCGCATGGGCGCGGACGTCGCCACGCTGCCCTACAGCGTCATCACCCAGCTCGCCCAGCACCCGCTCACTGACATCGGCATCAAGAAGTTCCTGGCCGACTGGGAGAAGGTTCCCAAGAAGTAGCGGGCTTTCCGGCTCTGACGCTCTGCGTTAAAAAGGCACCTGGCTCCCACTACCCCCCCACCGAGGAACGCATGGACTTCCAGCTCACGGACTCTCAACGCGCGCTCCAGGAGACTGCGCGCAAGTACGCCCGCGAGGTCATCCGCCCCAAGGCCGCCCACTATGACGAGACAGCGGACTTTCCCAAGGATCTGATCGCCACGGCCTACGAGCTGGGCCTCATGAACCAGGCCACCCCCGGCGAGTATGGCGGCCTGGGCCTGTCCCACCTGGAGCAGGTCATCGTCTGTGAGGAGCTGGCCTGGGGGTGTGCGGGCGTGGCCACCTCCCTCTTCGCCAACGATCTGGCCAACCTCCCCGTGCTGCTGGCCGGCACCGACGATCAGAAGAAGCGGCTGCTCACGCCCTTTACCGAGCGCCCGAAGCTGGCCTCCTTCTGTCTCACCGAGCCCGCCGCCGGCTCGGATGTGGCGGGCCTGAGCACCACCGCCCGGCGCGACGGGGACCACTACATCCTCAACGGCTCCAAGTGCTTCATCACCAACGGCGGCTACGCGGACCAGTTCACCGTGTTCGCCACGCACGACAAGAGCAAGCGCCACAAGGGCATCTCCTGCTTCGTCGTCGAGGGCAAGGCGCCGGGCCTCACCGTGGGCAAGCACGAGAACAAGATGGGGCAGCGCGCCAGCAACACCGTCACCCTCACCTTCGAGGACGTGCGCGTGCCGGTGGCCAACCGCATCGGCGAGGAGGGCGAGGGCTGGCGCATCGCCATGGAGACGCTGGACAACAGCCGCCCCACCACCGCCGCCTTCGCCGTGGGCATCGCCCGCGCCGCCCTGGAGCACAGCCTGGAGTACAGCTCCCAGCGGCAGACGTTCGGCAAGCCCATCCGCGAGCACCAGGGCATCCAGTTCATGCTCGCGGACATGGGCATGAACATCCAGGCCGCGCGGCTGCTCGTCCACCAGAGCGCGTGGCTGCTGGACTCGGGCCAGAAGAACACCCTGGTCTCCAGCTACGCCAAGTGCTTCGCCGCGGACATGGCCATGAAAGTCACCACGGACGCCGTCCAGGTTTACGGCGGCTACGGCTACATCAAGGAATACCCCGTGGAGAAGCTCATGCGCGACGCCAAGCTCATCCAGGTCTACGAGGGCACCAGCCAGGTCCAGCGCATCGTCATCGCTCGGGAACTGTTCAAGTAGAAAAGTAAATCTGCTTCCCGCAGCGGATTCCCGTTGCCCGCGCGGGAGGCGGATGCCTATGACTCCAGCCCGTTCGCGCGGTGCGTCAACACCCCCGCGCGTAGAAGGAGATGGACTGCCGTGAAGATCCTCGTCACCGCCAAGCGCGTGGAAGACCCCGAGTCCAAGATCAAGGTGAAGCCGGACGGCTCGGGCATCGTTCAGGAGGGGCTGAAGTACAAGATCAACCCCTTTGACGAGATCGCCGTGGAGGAAGGGCTCCGGCTGGTGGCCAAGCACACCGGCGAGGTGGTGGTGGTGTCCATCGGTGGCAAGGAGGTGCAGGAGCAGCTCCGGCACGCCCTGGCCATGGGCGCCCACCGCGCCGTGTGGGTGAACCACACCGGGCCGCTGGATCAGCTGGGCATCGCCGGGCTGCTCCAGAAGGTGGCGGAGAAGGAGAAGCCGGATCTCGTCGTCCTGGGCAAGCAGTCCATCGACGATGACCAGAACCAGGTGGGCCAGTACCTGGCCGAGTTCCTGGGCTGGAGCCAGGCCACGTTCGCCTCCAAGGTGGAGTCCCTGGAGAGCGAGCAGGAGAAGAACAAGGCGCCCGCGTTGCTGGTGGCCGCGGACAACAAGACGGTGCGCGTGGTGCGCGAGGTGGACAACGGGCTGACCACGCTGGAGTGCTCGCTGCCGGCCGTCGTCACCACGGACCTGCGCCTGAACATGCCGCGCTACGCAAGCCTGCCCGGCATCATGAAGGCCAAGAGCAAGCCCATCGAGGAGCTGACGCCGGAGAAGCTGGCCGTGGACGTCACTCCGAAGATCCAGGTGCTGAAGATGTCCTCGCCGCCGCCGCGCAAGGCCGGAATCAAGGTACCGGACGTGGCGGCGCTGGTGGACAAGCTGCGCAACGAGGCCAAGGTCGTCTAGGCCCGCCCCTTCAACTGCTTCGAGAGACTGGAGTCCCAAATGCCGATCGTCCTCATCGTCGCCGAGCAGCAGCCGGACGGGAACCTGCGCAAGGCCACCCTCAACGCCATCACCGCGGGCCGTACGCTGGCGGAGAAGGCGGGTGCGGAGGTGCACGTGGTGTTGCTCTCCAAGGATCCCTCCAAGGTGTCCGAGGAGCTCAAGGGCCTGGGCGTCAAGGCGGTGCACACCGCCGGCGCGCCGGAGCTCGAGCACTACCTGGCCGAGGTGTACACACCCGTCATCGCCGGCCTGGCGCAGGAGCTGAAGGCCGACTACGTGGGCATGGCCTCCACCGCCATGAGCAAGGACCTGATGCCCCGCGTCGCCGCGCGCCTGAAGGCCGCCATGGCCTCGGATGTCATGGCCTTCAACGGGAGCGGCGCGGACGTCACATTCACCCGGCCCATGTGGGCGGGCAACGTCTTCGCCGAGGTGAAGCTCACCACGCCGGTGAAGGCGTTCACCGTGCGCGCCACCGAGTTCCCCGCGGCCCAGGGCGGCCTGCCCGCCGCCGAGGTGAAGGCCTTCACGCCGAAGCTCGAGGCGTCCAAGACGAAGTTCGTCGACTTCAAGGAAGTGAAGAGCGCTCGCCCCGAGCTGACCGAGGCGCGCGTGGTGGTCTCCGGCGGCCGTGGCACCAAGGGGGACTTCAAGGAGATCGAGGCCCTGGCCGACCAGCTGGGCGCCGCGGTGGGCGCCTCGCGCGCGGTGTGCGACGCGGGCTGGGTGCCCAATGATCTGCAGGTGGGCCAGACGGGCAAGGTGGTGGCTCCCCAGCTCTACATCGCGGCGGGCATCAGCGGCGCCATCCAGCACCTGGCGGGCATGAAGAGCTCGAAGACCATCGTGGCCATCAACAAGGATCCGGAGGCCCCCATCTTCCAGGTGGCGGACTACGGCCTGGTGGCGGATCTCTTCAAGGTGCTGCCTGAGCTGCGGCAGGCGCTGCGCAGCCTGGAGTAGGACTCGGGCCCTTCGAGAGTGGGCTCGAGAGCGGAGGGGCGGTAGCGAGGCAGCTCGCGCCGCCCCTCTGGCGTTGCGGGCTACAGGTTGACGTCCTGCTCGCCCTGGCCTTCATCCTCGCCGTCCTCGGCTGGGGCGTCCTCGTCGGGCGCGGCCGGTGGTGGCTCATCCGGCGTGGAGGGCATCGGCTGCCTCCCTGGTGGCGGGCCTCCCCCCACCTTGTCCCTGAGATCGATCGGCTCCTGGCCGGGCACCTCCACCTGGAACACCCGGTAGCTCCAGGTGTTGCCAATCTTGATGGCGTCCCCTCGCAGGATGCCGTCCGCCTTGGAGCCGTCCAGCGGGACGCTGAACTTGGCAGTGATCTCGTTGTCCTTGTTGGCGACGGAGCTCTGCTGGTTCCAGAGGCTGGTGTTGATGGGAGTCCCCAGCGTCGCCTGCACCTCGTCGTCCGACATGGCGATGGCCAGCGCCTGCACATAGGCTTCGTTGTTCTTCACGGCGTTGAAGCCCGCGTAGACTGCGATGGCCCCCAGGCACCCGCAGGAGGCCAGGAGGCCCAGGCACCCCACGGGCACCGCCCACTTCCAGTTCCGGCTCCACCAGCTGCGTCGCGGCGCCATGCCGCCTTCCGGCGTCGTCTCCATGGATCCTCCTGAGCGGTCTCCCGCCTGCCCCAAGGTGGGGTACAGCCTCGTCATATGCGGTTCCCGGGGGATGGCCCAGTTCTCGTTCAGCGAGCAGGCAAGGAGGGTGAGGCGCTTGGTTCGGATGGAGGGGAGCGGGTAGCATGGCCGCATACTTCGTGAGCCCTGGGGGGCCCTTGGCCGGAGGGAACGGATTCGGGCGGTTCGCGGGTGAGGGCCAGGACGTGCTAGGTGCCGTGCCCCGGCTGCACCCGGAGGCGGGCCTGCAGCGCGTGTCGGGGAAGCTGATGGCGGCCGGGCCGGACGACTTCCTGCACAGGTTCGAGGATGCGCAGGGGCAGGTGTCCGAGGTGGCGGAGCGCCTCCTGGAGCTGGTGGACGGGCGGAGGACGGTGGCGGACATCGTGGCGGTGCTGTGTGACGAGTTCGAGGTGGAGCCGGAGGCGTGTCGTCAGGACACTGCCGCCTTCGTGAGGCTCCTCGTAGAGAAGAAGGTGCTGGTGCTTGGGCCCTGAAGGCCTGGCGCCCGTGCCGTGAAGGGTGGGCCGCCGGAGCCCGCCGAGAGAGTGAGAGACGTATGCGCCGAGCGGTATCGCATGGGCTGCTGGTGGGTTTTGTCCTGGTCTTGGGCTCCTCGGGGTGCAACTGCGGAGAGCCGCCCGTCGAGTCTCAGCTCGAGGTGGCCTTCGAGAAGCCCACGGATGGGCAGCGGCTGACGCTGACGGACGACGCGGATCCGGCCACGGACGGCTTCCAGTACGAGGTGGTGGCGGTGGCACGCGACACGGCGGATCGGCCGGTGACGCTGGCCAGCGCGAAGCTGGAGGTGCGCACGCCCAGCGAGCAGACGTGGACGGCGGGGCCGCCGGCCATCATCGAGGGGGGCACAGTGCGCTTCCCGGGCACGCTGCTGCAGCCGCGCACCAACCTGCTGCAGGTGACGGTGGAGGAGGCGGGCTCGCGGCGCACGGCCACCCAGCGCATCAGCGTGACGGCGTCCACGGAGCCGCCGAGCGTGGAGCTGACCCAGCCCGCCGAGGGCCAGGTGCTGCGCGAGGCGGATGACGCGGATCCGGACACGGCGGGCTACCAGGTGCGCTTCTCGGTGAGGAGCGTGGGGCTGGCCGGGAAGACGGGCACGCTCTACTGCGAGCAGGTGTGCGGCCTGCCGCCCACGGACTTCACGGTGAACAGCAGCGGGCTGACGCAGGTGTCGGTGACGCTCGCGCAGAGCGCGTGCGAGGCCCAGGAGGCCGCGTGCTACGCGGTGGTGCGCAACGGCGACAACGAGGTGACGTCCAGCAAGCGCAACATCCAGCTGGACACGGTGGCGCCGCGGGTGGAGGTGGTGTCGCCGGTGGCGCCCGTGTCCTCCACGACGTTCCGGGTAGAGGCCACCGTGGGCTGCACCGAGCCCGGGGTGACGGCCACCCTGTCGCGCGAGG
>NZ_DASPHO010000898.1:0-11004 GCF_035629615.1 Hyalangium sp.
CCACGTAAGCCGCTGAGTCTAGGCTGCACTCGAAGCTGCTCCCCCCTTCCGTCGAGCTGAAGCTGAAGGTGGCGCTCGCGCTGTTGCTGGGGTTGGAGGGCTTCTGGCCAATCTCCGTATCAGGTGCTTCCGTGTCCACCACCCAGGGGTAGCTGGCCGGCACTGGGTCCTCATTGCCGGCGGCATCCTTGGCCTTCACCGAGAAGGTGTGCCCCGTATTCGACAAGCCAGGGTAGGTCTTCGGACTCGTGCAGGCCACGTAAGCCGCTGAGTCTAGGCTGCACTCGAAGCTGCTCCCCCCTTCCGTCGAGCTGAAGCTGAAGGTGGCGCTCGCGCTGTTGCTGGGGTTGGAGGGCTTCTGGCCAATCTCCGTATCAGGTGCCTCCGTGTCCACCACCCAGGGATGTGAGGCGGCGTCGCCCTCTCGAGTTTCCGTGAGGGCCTTTACTTGAAAGGTGTATCCGCCATCGTCCAGATTGGGGTAGGTCTTAGGGCTGGTGCAAACAGTCCACTCAGGGTCTCCACCCAGCTTGCACATGAACGTACTGCTTGCATCATTTGGGGACTGGAACTCGAAAGTCGCATCCCGGATGCGGGTTGAATTGGGCGGGAAATCGGTAATGACCACTCTCGGCTTCGCGTCCACCACCCATTGGAACTCTAGAGGAGTGGGATCTCTATTCTCCGCAACATCCACCGCAGCAACGGTGAAGGTATGGGAGCCATTGGTCAACGCCGTCAGAGGCCATGAGACAACACCTATCCCAACAGCTGTCCCACAACTGAACTCCGCCTGACCATTCAGCGTGCACTGGAAGCTCACCGGTTGGGTCTCGTCCCCGGCCCTGAAGGAAAAAGTAGCGCTCTCCTGGTCGTGAGGATCGGACGGCGTGCTCACAAAGACGGTCTGCGGCGCTGTTCCGTCCACCGTCACGACGATGGCGTTCTCCGGACCACGCTCACCATTACCTCCACCACCGCAATAGGAAGTCGCTCTGATTGTATACGACTGACCGGCACTCAGATCAGCGGTGGCTGTCGCTGTCCACGTCTTCGAGGAGGGGTCGTAATTCGCAGTCACCTCCATGCCGTTCGTTCCTTCAAAACCAACCTTGACACCGGTTGCAGCTGTATCATTCGGAGCCAGGTATCCCTGGACCGTGGGCCTGACCTTCACCACTGGGTAGGTGGGAGAGGGTTTTGTGAACGCTGGGAGAGAGGAGTTACAATTGGCCATCCTCTCAAAGTCCCCTGAGAGCCGGGTTATCGTCCCCCGGTAAGCGGAGGTCTGGCTTGCGGTCGGCTGCGCGCCAGTACCAAGTCCCGGGGTGACTGCGATCAAGTCCCCCGCGAGTCCTGCTTCAACAGCGATGGGACAGGATGAGGTTTGATCGGCCTGATACAGCACCCGCCCACCCCCACCCCCACCCCCAGGGCCCGCGGCCTCCAGCGATCCTGCAGAGCTGCTCCCGCCATCACCGCCTCGAGCCGAGATGAGCGCGCACGCCGCGGAATCAGCAACTCTCACGGAGATGCTTCCTCCCGCACCACCGCCGCCTGCTCCGCCCCAGATTGCATTCTCACCGGCCGTGCCGTTCGCCAAGATGGAGCCGCTCCCAGTCAGGCGCTGCCCACGGACGAAGATGGCTCCGCCCCCCGTGCCAGCCTGGGCATGACTCCCCATCCCGTACCCTCGTCCGCCGCCCCCTCCCAGCGTCAGGTGATCGAGCATCGAATAGACCAGGCCCGCCCCTCCCCTGCCTCCGATGTCTCGGATCCCATCTCCGTAAGTCAGGGCGTCGCCTCCCCGTCCACCTGCCGCACCGTTCCCGCCGCCGCCTCCTCCTGAAGCCGGACAGATGCCGCCGCCGCCACCATTGGACGCATTCTCCAGGCCGGTTGCCAACACCCCGAAGTCCAGGAAGGAGATCCCCTCTCCTCTGCCGGCACCAGGCCTGATCGCGGCGGGAAGGTTGGCGCACGCGATGAAGTCATGGGACTCCTGCCCCGTGAGCCCTCCTCGGAACCCTGCGCCGCTCGCTTGCAGTTCCCCCTCGTTATGGATGGTCCCGCTGACCAGAAACGCCAGAACTCCGCCGCGGCTCCCATCCCATGGCGCCGCGACAAGGCTGGCCCCGGACTTGACCGTCACGTCGGTGTACTCTGGAACCCTGATGATCTGGGTGACCAAACCCGCGTAGGAGTGGAGGAGTGGCGCTGCCAACATCAGCTCCTGTCCGCTGGCAGAAGTCACGCGTGCCAGTTCCCAGCGTCCCACCGGATCGTTGCTCAAATGGATGGGCCCCGGATCTCCCCGTGCAGGCTCCGGGACGATGCCCGTCGTCTGCAACACCATCACCAGGTCGCCCGCCGAAAATCCCTTCGTCGAAGAGACGAACAAGACCGTGTCGCCGGGAGCAAGAGGGCCCGTCACCTGTGTGTATCGGTTGATGACCGTCTGAGGCTCCGTGACGGTGAGTACACCCTCACGCCCTGTCCCTAGACCCCATGTATCGGGCTCGGCCACGGCCGTAGATGCGCAGAGTATCAGGGCCATCAACAATGGCAGGCTGCATCGATTTCTCATGGGATCTCCCTCAAGCTCTGTCACCCCGCTCTCACAGGGGGACGACGATGGTGAACTCGATACGGCGGTTGATCTCCCGCCCGATGGACGTTGAATTGCTCGCGATCGGCCGCTCCTGGCCGTAGCCCTTGGCCTGAAGCCGCTCGGCTGGGACCCCCCGCTGGATCAGGTATTGCCGGACCGCCTCCGCGCGCACTTGCGACAGCCGCAGGTTGTCGATCGCATTCCCCCGGTTATCCGTGTGTCCTCCCACGATGACGAGCGGCAGGTCCGGGTGCTCGCGCATCACCTTCGCCACCCAGTTGAGCACTTCGAAGGACCGCTCCAGGATCCGCGGCTGCCCTGGCACGAAGTAAACCTTGTCCGACAGCTCGATCCGCGTCCGCTTCAGCTCCACGAGCGGCACTTCATGAGCGGGACATCCCCGGTTCTCCGCCGGGCCTGGCTCGTTGGCGCAGGTGTCAAACACATTGGGGATGTTGTCCTTGTCCAAGTCCGACTCCGGGCACCCCTGGCGCTCCACGGGGCCGGCCAGATCAGGACATTGATCCACGTCGTCCTCGATCTCATCCTTGTCCCGGTCCTTGAGTGGACACCCGCGCGCCTTCTCGACTCCCGGCACCGAGGGACAGGCATCCCGCTCGTTCTCAATACCGTCCTTGTCGTCATCCGGCATCGGGCAGCCTTGCCAGCTAGCCGTCCCAACGAGGCTCGGACATGCATCGAGCTTGTCTTCAAGGCCATCGCCGTCGCTGTCCTTCCGCGGGCAGCCCTGGCGCTCCAGTGTCCCGGCCTCGTCATCACACTGGTCGATTCCGTTGGGGACCTCGTCCTCGTCCTCATCCAGCTCCGGGCACTCCTCCACGGTGTGCTCGAGTTCCGGCGCACAGTTCACCGCGGACTCGTCAGGCAACCGCGGCGGGATCACCCGGCCAAACGCCGCCCCGATCAGCACCCGGAACAGAGGAGTGCCGGGTGCCGTTCCTCCCCCTACACCGGCCAGCGCGAACACCTCGAGCGACGGGTTCACCAGATACCGAGGCCCCAGCAGGAGCTCCGCTGAGCTCGGCTGATCCACCAGGGGAATCGTGCCGCGAAGATCGACTTCCCACCTCAGGCGCTGGCCCACCATCGCCAGCGCGAGCCCGAGCTGGGCCTCGTTGCCCACGGGCCCACGGGCGAACTCACGGTCCGAGTACGCCGCGATCGCGGGGCGCACCACCATCCGCGTATCCAGGGCCACTCGAAACCAGCCGAACCGCCGCCCCATCATCATCCGCGGCGCATAACGGAGCCCCTCATCCCGAGCGAATCCCGGGAGACTCCCCACGGGAGCCCCCACTCCCATCTCCAGCGCCAGATCTCCCCAGGCTCCGTCCAGCTGGGAGAGCAGTCCCACCCGAGCGCTTACCAATGGGGTGGCCAGGCCAAAGGGAGCTGGGCGTGCGATGCCCTCACTCCTCAGATCAGCCCCTTGCTGAAACGCCACCAGCGGGAGCTGCACCCCCATCTCGAGCCAGGAGAACGGAGCATAGGCGGCTGCCAGGAGCAGGGTGGTCCGGCTCCCCACGATGGGAACCGCCTTCCCCGCGCGGGAAAATACCAGGGGGTTGTGCTGGTAATGCCCCACGGCAGAGATTCTGAAATCCCCCGCAGGCATCAACTCCCCTGTCCCCAGCACCAGCGAGCCCGCAGCGCCAGGATTCAGATCCATGCGCTCCAGCTCGAAGCCAATGTTCCTCTCTTGCGCGAAGGCCACGGATGAAACGAGCACGAGCGCGATCCCATACGCTCTGCTCGCAAGCCTGCTGTGACTCATGCAACCCCCGGGTGCTCGCTCACCGGCCAGTCTTTGGTTTCCATCTGACGGTTCATTCCTGATCCACAGCACTGGTACATGAGGATCAGGCGATTGCGCGTACCACCTAAGTGGTACTCACAAATGTGAGCGATTTAGCTATCCATCCGCCCTGCCGAACAATCCATCCCATCCAAACGAGTGATGAGTCGGGACATGTCGACTTCTTGCAGTGATCGCGTGCGGGGCCCCCATCCCGAGAGAAAACCTCTCGGGATGATGACGGCTGTCTGCGCGCTGCTGACACTACCAGGCTGTGCCACGAGCAAGGCGGCCGCCTGCGATGCACCTCCCCCCTTCTTCGCCCGGATCGAAGCGGCTGACGACATCAATCCGGACTCGAACGGCCGTTCCCTCCCCACAGTGGTTCAATTCCTCCAGGTCAAGGACAGCACCAAGCTGGAGCGAGCAAGCTTCTACAAACTCTCGGATGAGCCCAAGTCCCTGCTGGGAGACGATCTCCTGCAGACAGTGGAGTTCGTCGTGGCCCCAGGCCATGAAGTGAAGCACTGGGTGCAGCGTGATCCCAAGGCGCAGTTCGTGGCTGCGGTCGGCATCTTCCGCCAGCCACTCGGCTACTCGTGGCTCACCGTGGCCAGACTGCCGGCCGTCTCCGCGAGCCAGTGTGAGGAGCAGCCCGCAGGCGACCGCGGAGACTCTCCCCGTCCCGAAGACACCCAGCTCCGCTTCAAGCTCCAGGGCTACCAGATCGACTACTTGCGCCCTTCGAGGAGAAAGCAATGAAGGCCCCGCAGCGCATCATCTGGTCCGAGGGGATGTTCATGAGTCCCCATCACCTCCAGCAGCTGGACCTGTATCACGAGTCCCTGTTGGAGAGCCGGCTGGGCTCTGTGTGCCTCTACTCCTGGGGCGTGGTGTCCATGCAGCTCGACATGGAGGCCCTGCGCGCAGGCCAGGTCAACCTCCTGGAGTTCTTCGGCATCCTGCCCGACGGACTGCCTGTCGCCTTCGATGCGGGTCAGGAGGAGTCCCCCTCGTCCCGGCCTGTCGAGGGCCACTTCCGCCCGACGCAGCAGATGCTCGAGGTCTACCTGGGCATTCCCAAGGAGCGCAGTGACGTCGAGAGCTACGGGGCCGCCGGCAAGCTGGGAGCCAGCCCTCGCTTCTCGCCCCGAAGCCGCCCCGTGGGAGATCTGCACGCCGCCACCTCCGTCGTCCAGCTCTCCTTCGCCCAGCGCAACATGAAGCTCCTGTTCGGCGACGAGCCCCGGGACGACTTCGACGCGCTGAAGATCGCCGAGCTCACCCGCGACAAGTCGGGGAGCCTGGTGCTCGTCGACAGCTACATCCCCCCGTGCCTGCGCATCAGCGCCTCCCCGTTCATCATGAATGAGCTGCGCTCCCTGCTGCGGCTCATCGTCGCCAAGCAGCGCCAGATCGCCTCCCGGCGGCGGCACCGGGACGAGTCCTCCCTCGAGTTCACCGCCTCGGATGTCACGCTGTTCCTGGAGCTGCACGCGCTCAACGGCGCCATCCCGTTCCTCTCCCACGTCATCGATGCGGGCAACATGCGCCCGCATGATCTGTACCTGATGCTGAGCCGGCTCGGAGGGCAGCTCTGCACCTTCTCCGCGAGCGCGGAACCCTCCTCCATGCCGCCCTTCCAGTTCACCAACCTCCGCGGAACCTTCGAGGAGCTGTTCCACCGGATGGCGGAGCTGATGCACTCGGTGGCGCTGGAGCAGTGCATCACCGTGCCCCTGGCGTTGGGGCAGGATGGCCTGTACCGGGCGAAGCTGGAGGATGAGCGGATCGAGCGCTGCGGGCAGTTCCTGCTCATGGTCCGAAGCGAGCTGCCGGAGCAGGTCGTCGTCGATCAGCTCCCCAAGCTCTCGAAGCTCGGGAGCTGGTCGGAGATCCAGGGGCTTGTGCGGGCCACCACCCCAGGCGTCCCGCTGCAAGTCACCTACAGGCCTCCGCCAGAGGTGCCCGTGCGCCCAGGCGCCTCCTACTTCTCCCTCTCCTCCCAGGATGGCGGCTGGCGGACGGTGCTGCGCGAGCACGCCGTCGCCCTCTACCTGCCGCACACCTTCACCACAGGCCACACCTCCGTGGAGCTGCTCGCCGTTCCCACGGTGGGCCGCTGAGCGTCTCTCCCCCGCAAGCAACTCTGGAACTCTCATGGATCGCGTCAACGAAGCCACCAAGGACTCTTTCGACCTCCTCATCCGGCTCCGACAGGCGGAGGCCGCCGACACTCCTCCACCCGAAGTGCTGAACCACCGCCTTCGCGGCGCCGTTGACGAGGTGCTCCGGCGTGCGGCGGTCCTGGGGTTCAGCCATCAGGACGCTCAGGACATGGGCTACGCCCTGGTGGCCCTCATGGACGAGCTCGTGCTCCACAAGGCCGACCAGTACCGGCAGTTCTGGATGAGCAACCTGCTGCAGCTCCACTACTTCAACGAGACCGGAGCCGGCGACAACTTCTTCAACCGCATCAACGCCATCCGCAAGGACCCGCACCGTGCGGAGGTGCTCCGCGTCTACTACCTCTGTCTGTTGTTCGGCTTCCAGGGCCGCTACCGCATCCGGGGTGGCGAGCTGGAGCTGCTGAGCCTCATTGATGCCGTCCAGAAGGACCTGGAGCGGGCGCAGCCTTCCGACTTCGACGTGCTCGCTCCTCACGGTGAGCGACCGGCAGAGAACCTCGCCCTGGCGAAGCGCCGGCTCTCGCTGACCTCCGCGGCCCTGGGAGCGGTCGCCGTCGCGCTCCTCTTCTACGGAGGCCTCTATCTGGCGCTCGATCGCACGGCCTTGACGGTCCTCCCCGAGATCAAAGACCACATGACCCAATTCACGAAGGAGGCGAAGTGATGGCGCTCTTCATCCTCGCGATGCTCCTGCTGGGTGCCGTCTGGGGAGCAACCTGGCACTTCCAACTGCCCCCCAAGATCGCTCTGGTCACCACGGGCGCGACGCTGTTCCTCCTCCTGGTGGTAGCGCTCGTCCGCCGCCTGCGGGCGCGCTCCAAGAAGAAGAAGGCGGAGCAGCCTCCGGAGAAGCCTCCAGCAGTCTCCGCAGAGCCCCCAAGAGGGGCCCGCTCCGAGCTCCGCCCCGAGCTCCAGGCCATGCAGGCAGAGTTCTCACGAGCTGTCCTCGCACTCAAGACGTCCAAGCTGTCCCGTGGCGGACGCGATGCCATCTCGGTCCTTCCCTGGTATCTCGTCATCGGCTCGCCCGAGTCCGGCAAGAGCACGGCTCTGCGCAACTCGGGGCTCAAGTTCCCCTACTTGACCAACCGGGGTGGCGGAGGCGGCCGGAGCGTGGGCCCGACACGCCACTGCGACTGGTGGCTCACCAACGAAGCCGTGTTCCTGGACGCAGCGGGACGCTATGTCACCGGCGATGAGGACCGGGAGGAGTGGCTCTCCTTCCTCGATGTCCTGGGCAAGCACCGGCCTCACCGGCCGCTCAACGGCCTTATCGTCACGGTGAGCGTGAGCGAGCTGATGGGGGCGGATCCTCAGGCTGCCGGCGAGCTGGGGCAGCGCCTCCGCGAGCGCATCGATGAGCTGACGTCCCGGCTGCGCACCGTGGTCCCCATCTACGTGATGATCACCAAGTGTGATCTGCTCACTGGATTCGTGGAGACGTTCTCCGACCTGCCGCGGTCCGAGCGGGGGCAGATCTGGGGCTTCACCGTGCCCCTGATGGCCCAGCCCGAGGCGCCCACGGAGCTGCTGCTCAAGCGCTTCGACGAGATGACCTCCATCGTGGAGCAGCGGTCCGTCCGAAGGATTGGCCAGGAGCGCCGGCTGGAGGCTCGAGAGCGCATCTATCAGTTTCCCCAGCGCTTCGACTCCATCCGCAAGAATCTCTCGGAGTTCATCCAGCCGCTCTTCCTGGAGAATGTCTTCCAGGACACGCCGGTGATGCGCGGCGTCTACTTCACCAGCGGCGCCCAGGAGCTGCGCGCCACCGAGGCGCGCCAGCCCACCGCCTCTGGCGACTCGCTGCTCGCCGCCTCACGCTCCACCGCCGAGCCAGCCACAGAGGGCCGCAGCTTCTTCATCTGGGACGTGTTCACCAAGATCATGTTCCAGGACCAGAAGCTCGCGGTCCGCAGCTCCATGGAGGAGATCCGCCAGCGCAGGCGCCGCTACACCCTGGCCGGGGCGTGCCTGGCGCTCACCGTGGTGCTGCTGGTGCTGCCCACGCTCTCCTTCTTCAACAACCGGCGGATGCTCCACGAGGTCCGGGACACCCTCCTGGCAGTGAAGCCCCATGCCACCGACGACATCAGCTCTCAAGGTGACATCAGCCGCATCCAGGACCTGAGCCCGCTGCAGAAACACCTCGCGGAGCTGCACCGGCACCGGGCGGAAGGCGTGCCAGTGTGGATGCGCATGGGCCTGTATCAGGGGGATCAGCTCTTCCTGCTGGCACAGACTTTCTACAACAACCGGCTCAAGGGGCTGCTCCTCGGCCGCCAGCATGACCGCATCAAGCAGAGCCTGGAGGGGGTCTCGGTGGATCCGGATCAAGCGAACCGGAAGCACAGCACCGAGTCCTACGGCAGACACTTCGACGACTTGAAGATGTACCTGCTCATCACCTCGCCGCGGACTCGTCGAGAGCCTCTGCTGGATGAGTCCCATCAGCGGTGGCTCGTCGGTCAGATGACCAGGCACTGGGAGAACATCCTCCGTAACAATGGCCAGGTGAAGCTGATGGAGCTGATCACCGAGCATGCGAACACCTACATCGCCATGCTGGCGACGGACCCCGATCAGCTGGCCTTCCCTCGGGATGACCAGGTCCTCCGCGTCGCTCGCCGAGTGCTCAATGAAGTTCCGCTCACCACGCTGGAGCTGGAGCGCATCGTCGCGCAAGCCAACAATGACTATCCCGGTGTATCTCTGGGAGAGTCCGTTGGGACCGTCCCCTTCATGCATGCGACGAAGCGGGTGGGCGGCGCCTTCACGCGGCGGGCCTGGGAGGAGTCGATCCGCACGAGGATGGACAAGGCCTTCCAGGACTCCGAGGCCTGGGTGCTCGATCGTGACGCTGAGGAGGATGAGGAGACAAACCGCAGGGATCTCCGCACGAGCTACTATCAGCGCTACATCCTGGAGTGGGAGAGCTTCCTTCATTCCATCAAGGTGGACGAGCCCAAGAACTGGGATCAGAGCGAGGCGCTCCTGGAGAGCCTCACCCGTGGCAAGCCACCTCCCATCGGAAAGCTCTTTCGGACGCTCGCATACAACGTCCAGCTGGAGCTCCCCAAGAGCACCCCCAGCAGGATGTTGGGCTCGCTGAGCAATCCCTTCAGCAAGCCTGACAGTGCTCCACCCCCTCCCGCCCAGCTGATCGATCGCAGATCCTCCACGGGCCAGACCGAGATGACCCCAGGGGATGTAGCGAAGCGCTTCAGCACGCTGCTGGAGTTCAGCACCAAGGCCTCAGCGACCCCAGACGGCGAGGAGAAGCTGACGCAGCTCGACTCCTACCAGGACCAGCTCGAGCTGGTGATGGGAACGCTGCGCGAGGTGCGCGACAAGCCCAGCGAGGCAGGAGTGTTCCTCGAGAAGATTGCCTCGACCCGGAACGAAGTCGAGATGCTCATCAAGAGCCAAGAGACGGATCATGCCCTCTTCAACCAGCTCCTTCTTCCGCCGCTCAATCAGATCAAGGGGGTCGTCTCCCGCGGTGTCTCCGAGAAGAAGAGCCTGAAGTGGTGTGAAGAGATCTTCCGTCCCTTCACATCCCTGATGGCCAACCGGTACCCATTCAACAAGGACGCGCTGATGGACGCTCCTCTGCCCGAGCTGACCCAGTTCATCCACCCCTCCCTGGGCGCGGTCAGGAAGTTCGTGCAGTCCCAGCTCGCCGGAGAGGTGCTCCCCGATGGCCGACGGTGGGAGTTCGCGGTGAAGTCGGCCAAGGGCCAGGGCATGTACAAGGAGGAGCTGCTCACCTATCTGGAGCGTGTCAATGCCCTGGCGACGACGCTGTTCCCTGGCGACACCGCGGACCCGCTCGTCCGCTTCAACGTGCGCATGCGCCCTGGCGCCTCCGCTGACACCTCTCCCTCGGACATCGCCTCGATCACGCTGACCTTGGATGGCTCCGAGGAGATCTACCGGAATGGACCGGACAACCGGTGGAGGCCGCTGATCTGGCCGGGCCCGGCGGGCAAGCTCGGCGCGCACCTTCACGTCGTGGGCACCGCGGGAAACAGCGCCGATCTCGACGCACCGGGCGAGTGGGGGCTCTTCCGGCTCCTGGAGCGCGCAAAGACGATCGAGCCCAGCACGGATGGCCGCTTCTTCACCGCCACCTGGGAGCTCGGAGACCTGAACAACGCCCAGGTCTCCATCGACATCCGTCCGGAGCGCCTCGCCAACCCCTTCTTCGGAACCTCAGGCACCAACACCTCTCAGCTCTTCGAGATCTTTCGAGACAAGCAGCTCATACCTCCCGCCGGCATTGCTCAGGCCATGCAGAGCTGCCCGCCGCCCATCGTGACCGCCAAGACCTCTCCCTAGGGTCACGCGTCAGCACCTGAAGCTCACCCGAACGGCCGCACCGCGCGCCG
>NZ_DASPHO010000899.1:0-3966 GCF_035629615.1 Hyalangium sp.
CGGGCCCTGAGGATCAGCGCGAGCCCGGGCGCTCCACCCGGAGCTGGCCGGCCTCCAGGCGCGCGACGTCTCCCGGGAGCCACTCGGGCACCTGCGTCCCCGCCTTCAGCCGAGCCAGGTGCTCGCGCAGGCGGGCGTTGCAGAGCGCCTCGGCGGGCTCTCCGTCGCCCCAGCCCACGTCGGTGATGGGTCGCCCCACGCCCTCGAAGCCATTGGCGTAGGACAGGAAGTGGCGAGCGCGTGCCGCGGCGCAGGCCTCCGCCCCGCCCTCGACTCCCGCGGTCGCGCTCCGCAGCCGCTGCTCGCGGTAGGCCCTGTGCAGCTCCTGGAGCTGCTTCCACGGGAGCACGGCCCAGTAGTGGCTCAACCCCAGGAAGAAGGGCGAGAAGAACTCCCGCTGGCACGCGAGCACCACGTCCACCGGCCCGCGCCTCCGGTAGGACTCTTCCGCCACCTGCACCACGCTCCCCTCGGGGTCCACTCCCCCGTCCACCAGCACCAGGCACGAGAAGTCCTCGGTGGTGAAGCGGTAGCAGTTGCCCCAGTTGCGCAGCCCCGCCGGCAGCACGGCCCCCTCGCGCAGCGGCTGCTCGCCGTAGAAGGGCAGGATGTCCACCTCGATGTCCCCCACCCGCACCGTCTCGTACCAGCCTGGCGCCAGCACGCTCTGGCCGCAGGCGCGCAGCGTGGCCTCGAAGTCCTGGAACGTCAGCAGGCTGGGCCGAGGCACCCGCGGCACCAGCACCGGCAGCTCCGGCCGCTCGAGCTGGGACAGCAGCGACGGCACGTGCCAGTGGTCCACGTGGCCGTGGGTGATGGCCACAGCGTCCACCCGGTCCGCGCCCAAGCCCGTGGGCGCCAGCTCCATGTTCAGCAGCCGCCGCTGGAGGCGGATGGGATCCACCAGGATGCGGGTGGTGCGCGAGCAGATGAGCAGCGAGGCGTGCTCGCGCCGATAGATGCCGGGCCCGTCCGGCTCGGGCCACCGGGCTCCCTTCCGGGCGCCTCGGCGCGTCAGCCGCTCCAGCCACTCCGGGTCATCGAAGGGCCAGGCCTCTCGCACCTGCTCCACATCCTCCGAGCGGGTGAGGACGCGCAGGAAGTCGGCCACCACCGGCACCGCCTCCGGGGGCAGCTCGCTGCGGGAGCGGGCCTCCATCTGCTGGAAGCCGACCCACCAGCTGCTCGCCTGGGGAAACAGGAGCGGCTCCTCCACCAGCAGCCCCCCATCCTCCATCCCCCCTGGCCGCAGCAGCGGCACCTTCAGGCGCGCATTGGCCTGCTCCAGCAGCGCCCGCGTCGGCCCCGGCTCGAAGCCCGCCTTCAGCATCCCTTGCAGCAGCTCGTCGAAGGGCACCCCGCCCAGGTCGGGCAGGCAGGTCAGGTCCAAGAAGAGGTCCGGTGCCAGCTCCACGCTTCACCCCGTCCGATCGAGCCGCTCCTGTGCCGAGATCAGCTCGTAGTAGAAGCCGTGCCGGGCCAGGAGCTGCTCATGCGTCCCCCGCTCCACCAGCTGGCCCTGGTCCATCACCAGGATGAGGTCCGCCTCCTGGATGGTGCTCAGCCGGTGAGCGATGACGATGCGCGTGCACTTCAGCTCCGCGATGGCGTCCTGCACCGCTCGCTCCGTCTTCGCGTCCAGGGCGTTGGTCGCCTCGTCCAGCAGCAGGATCGCCGGCTCGTTGATGAGCGCGCGGGCGATGGCCATGCGCTGGCGCTGGCCGCCCGACAGCGAGACGCCCATCTCGCTCAGCACCGTCTCATAGCTCATCGGCATGGCGACGATGTCGTCGTGCACCTGGGCGCGTCGGGCCGCCTCCATCACCTTGTCCAGCGGCATCGTCGGGTCCGCGTAGGCGATGTTGCGGCGGATGTCCCCGCGGAACAGCGAGGGGCTCTGCATCACCACGCCCACCTGACGGCGCAGCTCCACCAGGTCCATGTCATGCAGCGACACGCCGTCGTAGCGGATGGTGCCGGAGGTGGGCACGTACAGCCCCAGCAGCAGGTTGGCCAGGCTCGACTTGCCGGCGCCCGAGCGCCCCACGATGGCCACGAACTTCCCGGAGGGAATCTCCACGGACACGTCCTTCAGCACCAGCTGCCCGTGCGGGCTGTAGCGGAAGGAGACGTTCTCCACCTGGATGCCGCCCTTCAGCCGGGGCGTGAGCCGCGTGGTGGAGGGGACCTGCTCCAGCGAGGCCGCCAGCACGTCATCCACGCGCTCCAGGTAGCTGCCGACGATCTGGAGCTGGAAGGCCGTCTGCACCAGGTTGGAGATGGGGATGAGGAACCCGACGGCCAGCGCGTTGAGGGCCAGCATCTGCCCCAGGCTCAGCTCCTTGTCGAGCACCAGCATGGTGCCCATCGCGAGGATGGCCAGGGGCGAGCACATGCGCAGCGCCCCGGTGAGCGACTCGGTCAGCGCGCCCAGCCGGCCCCGCTCCAGCGACACATTCAGCACGTCCACATAGAGGTTGGACCAGTGCTGCACGGCCCGATCCTCCAGCCCCATGGCCTTCAGGGTCTGGATGCCGCTGAACATCTCCACCTCGAAGTTCTGCGCCGAGGCGCTCACCTCGAGGTTGCGCGCCATCAGCTCGGCCTGCCGCCGCCGGGCCAGGATGAAGATGAACACCTGCAGCGCCGCCAGGCCCACTGCCAGCCCGCCCATCATCGGGCTCCCGGCGAACAGCAGCACCAGGTAGAGCAGCACCAGGCCGCCATCGAGCAGGGCGGACAAGGCGCCCGACGTCAGCAACTCCCGCACCGTGGCGTTGCTGTTGAGCCGGTTCATCAGGTCGCCCGCCGCGCGCACCTGGAAGAAGGAGAAGGGCAGGTGCACCAGGTGATCGAGGAAGCCCAGCGTCAGCCGGGCGTCCAGGTGCGTTCGCAGGTGCAGCAGCAGGTGGGAGCGCACCAGCGCGGAGAGGAACTGGAAGACCACCAGCGCGGCCATGCCTCCGGCGAGGATGCCCAGCAGTGACTCGTCCCCGTTGGGCACCACCCGGTCCACCACCGCCCCCGTCAGCGAGGGCAGCGCCAGGGCGAACACCTGGATCAGCAGCGACATGACCGCCACCCGCCCGAGCAGGGGGCGCTCCTCCAGCAGCAGCCGCAGGTAGCGGTGGGGACCGCGAGCCACCTTCCCGCGTTGGAATGTCTCGGAGGGCTCGAAGAGCAGCACCACGCCCGTGAAGGACTTGCTGAACTGCTCCAGGGGCACCGTGCGGCGGCCGAAGGCCGGATCCACCACGACCACGCCCTTGCGCGTCAGCCGCTCGAAGACGACGAAGTGGCGGAACTCCCAGTAGAGGATGGACCCGGGCTCGAGCAGGGCGAGCTGATCCAGCTCCTCCACCTTGGCCGCCCGCCCCACCAGGCCGAAGCGGTGCCCGGCCTCCAGCAGCGCCCGGGCGCTCAGGCCATGCATGCTCAGCCCGGCGGCCAGGTGCACCTCCTCCAGCCCCACCGTCCGACCCCAGTAGCCCAGCACCATGGCCAGACAGGCAGCGCCGCAGTCCACCTGGGTCACCTGGGCGACGTAGGGGATGCGCCGCCGCCACAGGTTCTCTCCCAGCCGCCGCAGTGCCGGGAACAGCTCGGACATGGGGCGCGGTGTCCCAGGCTCAGTCACGGCCATTTCCCAGGTAGTCCAGGATGGGCAGGAGCGTCACCCACCCGTTGCGCGCGCGCACCTTGACCCGCGCCGTGCCGGGCATGCCGGTGTAGTAGCTATAGGTGCGGCTGTCGGACTGGAACGTCTCCCCTGGCAGCCGCGCCTCCACCACCACCACAGGCCCCTCGAGGGCGACCGCGTCCCCCAGGCCGGGACCCAGGTAGCGCCGCACCTCGGCCGGCCCTACCAGCTCGTCGCTCACCTGGGAGACCGTCAGCTCCTGGTAGACGTAGGGGAAGCCCTCCAGCTCCAGGCGGAAGACCTGCCCCGGCTTGAGCATGGGCCGG
>NZ_DASPHO010000900.1:0-5526 GCF_035629615.1 Hyalangium sp.
CGAAGAGCACCTGCACAAGAAGGGGCCCCTGGGGGCGGAGTTCGAGCGGATGGCGCGCACCGGGGCGGTGACGCCGGATCAGTGGATGGTGACGGCCACGGGCTCGCCGATCAGCGCCGATCCGCTGCTGCGGGCCACCGAGGCCGCGCTCGGGCGCTGACCTCGGGGCCTTGGGGTGCTGCTACTTCCCGCCAGCCGTATTGCCGGGGATGCTGACCAGCTCCACCTCGAACTGGAGCACGGCGTTGGGGGGGATCTTCGAGCCCGGGGGCGGGCGATCCCCGTAGGCCTTCGCGGCGGGGCACACCAGCTTCGCCTTCCCACCCACCTTCAACTTCTGGACGCCCTCCGTCCAGCAGGGGATGACGCCGTTGAGGGGGAACTCGGCGACCTGGTTGCGCTTGTAGGAGCTGTCGAACTCCTCGCCCGTCATCAGGGTGCCTCGGTAGTGGACGGCCACGGTGTCCGTGGACTTGGGGCTGGGGCCGGAGCCGGCCTGCAACTCCTTGTAGATGACGCCCGAGGGGAGCTTCTGGGCTCCCTTCTCCTGGGCTGCCCTCTCGAGGAACGTGTCGTTGGCCTTCCCCTGCCGCCCGCGGGCGAGCCCTTGCACCCTCGGGCCATACTGCTCCACGTCCACGGCCGAGGGAGTGCCGAGGGTGGCATCGGAGAGGCCCTTCTTGATGACCTCCAGCTCCGCGGGGCTCAGACCCAAGACCCCCATCTGCTTTCCGAACTGGTACCCGAGCACATAGAGGGTCTTCTCGTCATCCGTCTGGGGCTGCCCGGGAGTGGACTGTGCCGCGGTGGGTGCGGGCTTCGCCTTGCCCTGGGCTTCTGCCTCGGAGGCCAGGAGGCCGCCCATCACCATCGTCGCCAGCAACATCGTTCGCATGCTTCCTCCTCTTCACAGGAGGCGCGAGAATACAGGGCTCCTCATGAGCCTCCGAGCGCGATTTCACGGTTCCTGCAGTGCGCCAGCCACAGTCGACACCCGCACCATGCTGCCGTGGGATGGAACGCCCAGGTCATTCACCAGGAAGAGCTGGTAGTAGCCCGGCGGCGCCACGGTGTTGCCTGGCGGAGCGGTGATCGTGAGGCTCCCGGTGCCGCGTGTGAAGCCCAGGGTGATGAGCCGCTGGTTCTGATCGAAGGAGTGCGTCACCGAGCCCAGGGCGATGAGCGTCACCTTCACGATGCGGGCGGCCTCCGGTGTCCCCACGGTGAAAGTCGTCCCTGGAGTCACCACGCCTGGCGCCGAGCTGACTGTCGGCCGCGCTCCCTTGAAGAGGTAGGGAGGCGAGAAGATCTCCGCGGACCGCGCATGGCGCCCACCCGCGCTCAGCACACGCCCGTCCGGCAGCAGCAGCGCGGTGGCATGGTAGCCGCGATAGATGCTGTTGCTGGCGAGCCGTGTCCAGCGGTTCGTGACAGGGTTCCACACCTCCGCGTGGAAGACCCGAGCGCCTGCGTTGTCGAAGCCGCTGCCGCTGCTGCCGCCCGTGACGAGCACCGTGCCGTCAGGCAGCAGTGTCGCGTTGTGCTGCCGCCGGCGCACGCTCATCGAAGCCACGTACCGCCATGTCGGTGATGCCACATTGAGATCGATCAGCTCCACGGTGGCAGTCGGCGGATCGCCTCCACCGATGATGACCACCGTGCCATCGAGCATCACCGCCGGCCCGTAGCTCCGGCCTCCGAAGAGGCTGGAGGGCCCTGAGCTCCAGGAGCCGGTCCCATTCGGATCCATGAAGCGCGTGGCTCGCCACGGCGCGGCGAAGAAGAGCCTTCCGTTGGGAGCCAGGAACATCCGCGGGTAGTACGGCATGTCCAGCCGAGCGGACGTCATCGTCCTCCAGGTCCGGGACGCCGCCAGGTACCGCTGTGGGATCTCGTTGATGTCGCTGACGCCATTGATCTCACCGCTGAGCACCATCACGTCCCCATTGGGGAGGGTGACGTTCGTGGGGTACCAGCGCCCGGCGTTCATGTCTGGCAGGCGGCTCCATGTACCCGTGAACGGATCGAAGAGGCTCGCGTCGTTGAGCCCCACATGGCTCGCGATGTGCCCGCCCGTCACCAACAGCCGGCCGTCCGCGAGGTACGAGTGCCCAGCGCAGAAGATGTTGTAGCCCGCGGTAGGCAGGGCGCTGAGGGTGTTGGTGACGGGGTCCCAGCGTCGCGGCGGATCGTCCCCCTCGTCGAACTCGCCAAAGAACATCACCTTGCCGTCGGGCTGCAGACTGGTGTGGGTGGCGGAGAGGGGCCAGGCCATGACGCTCGACCATTGCCCCACCTCCGCAGGGGTCTGTGCCTCCGCAGGGGCTGGCAGGACTGCACACCCGACAAGCCCTACCGCGAGCACCTTCAACCATCGAGAGCAGGGCTGCACCGCCATGGAGCCTCCGAGTGGGTGGCTGCTGTCCACAGCGACACAACCTAAGGGGGAACCCTGGCCCGCCAATCCGTCCCGGCGTCTGAGGAAGTGGTGGCCAGGAAGAAGCCCGCGCCGGACTGTTGGGTGAAGTCACGTCCTACCGGACTGCTGCACGGCTGGGCGGGGGAGGCCTCGCATCCCCAGGTTGACGACGGTCCCCCTTCAGGCCCAGGAGGTTTCAATGAGGTGCTGGCGTCCGTTCTTCGTGGTGCTGGCGCTGCTCTCCGGAATCACCGTCCATTCCCAGGAACCCCTCCCGGAGGAAGAAGCCGGGGGCGCGAGCTCCCTCCAGGACGCCCGGGGCTGGAAGCCGTGTGGAAGGAGGGCCGCCCTGTTGGATCCCTCGACGGGAGCGGTGGGCCTCGGGCCGAGCGAGCTGGTGCACGGAGACCAGGTGCTGCTCTTCACCGAGGAGGATGGCGAGAACGGGCTCGACCTATGGAAGAGCAGCGGCACCCAGGGGGAAGGGATCTCCCTCGTGAAGGACTTCTCTCCCGAGCTGACGGGCATCAGCCCCATGGAGCTCACCCGCGTGGGGACGCGAGTCTTCTTCGCCGCCGAGGATGCGGAGCATGGGCGGGAGCTCTGGGTGAGCGACGGCACCACCGGCGGCACCCAGGGGGTGAAGGACCTCTGGCCCGGTCCGATAGGCTCGTTCCCGCGGTCGCTGTTCTCATTCGGCGGCCTGCTCTACTTCTCCGCGGGAGATGAGGAGCATGGGCATGAGCTGTGGCGCAGCGATGGCACGCCCATGGGCACCTTCCAGGTCGAGGATCTGGAGCCGGGCCCTGAGGGCACCCACCCCCAAGGCTTTGTCCGGGGAAGCGGAGGAGCGCTCTATTTCCTCATCGACCGCGGCGGCTTCTTCCGAGCGTTGATGCGGAGCGATGGAGGGCCCGGTGCTGTGGAGCTGTTCCGGGTGCCCAGCACGAACCTCCTGGAGTCACTGACCCCCGTGGGCCAGCGGCTGTTCTTCATCACGGGCGACAGCCACGAGCTCATGGCCGAGCTGATGGTGACGGAGGGTGGAGCGCCTGTGCGCGTGGGCATGTTCTCGGAGCTTCACGAGCTGGTGGCGATGGGCGGTCGGCTGTACTTCAGCGCGAGCACGCATGAAGACCCAGCAAATCAGGAGCTCTGGCGCAGTGACGGCACGCCGGAGGGGACGCGGCGGGTGAAGGATCTCCGTCCCGGCTCCGAGGGCTCACACCCTCAGGGCCTCACGGTGGTGGGACGGCGGCTCTTCTTCACCGCGGACGATGGCATGCACGGGCGTGAGCTGTGGGTGAGCGACGGCACGGCCTCTGGGACGCGCCTCTTCACGGACCTCGAACCCGGAGCGCTGGGCTCGTCCCCGGAGGAGCTGACAGCCATCCAGGACCACGTGTTCTTCAGCGCGGACACGGCAGGGCGTGGCCGGAGCCCATGGGTGAGCGATGGAACGCCCAGGGGAACAGTGGCCATCGAAGGGCCTGTGGCCAGCATGCGTGCCTCGAACCCGAGGGAGTTCGTGCGATCCGGCTGGGACGTCTTCTTCAGCGCCGAAGTGGGCTCGAGCGGCCGGAGGCTGTGGGCCCTGCCATTCCGACCCGCGGGCCGCTGCGACCGCTAGCTCGCGCCGTTTTCTTGCCAGCGCTCCGTTTGCCTCTACCCTCGCCACACCCTGCTTCATCTTGGGAGCAGGTTGTTGCATCACGTGAGGGATCAGATGAGCGACAAGCGGAAGGCGAAGCGGGCTCCAATCGACATCTATCTGAACAAGTACATGGGCGGCGTGCCCTACCTGACCCGTGCTTCCGACATCAGCCAGGAAGGTCTGAGCCTCGCGCAGCTCATCGAGCCGCAGCACCACGCTCGCCGGGTCGGGCTCCAGTTCCAGCTCCCGGGCTCGGAGGAGGTCATCTACGCGGAGGGCGAGGTGGTCCGCGAGTGGGCCCAGCTGGACGCCGCGCGCAACGAGCGCTCCGGTGTGCGCTTCACGCTCCTCACCGAGCGGCACCGCCGGATGATCGACGCCTACGTCAGCCGCTCCGCCCAGGGCAACTGACGCGCCGCGTTGCGGCCCCGTCTCCGGTGGGCGCGACTTCCAGCAAGCGGGCGTGTTCCCTACAGGGGCCTGCCTTGACTTCCCTGGAAGGCGGTCGATTGAATGGCCTGGCCATTCAGTCGCGTCTGCTCACCGGCAGGTGAGGACGGAGGCCCCCCGTGAAGCGCTCGTTGTGGATGCTGGCCCTGGTTGTGCCGCTGTCGGCGGTAGCCCAGGGCAAGGATGCAAAGCCCGCTGCTCCCGCGGCCGCCACGGCCAGGCCCGAGGCGGGCGTCAACTGGGAGGGACAGATCCTCCGGGCCACCGGAGCTGGCGCCCCGGACCTGAAGGCCTCCAACCCGGCCCAGGCGCGGCTGGGCGCCGAGCGCGCGGCGAAGATGGACGCGTTCCGCAACCTGCTGGAGCAGGCCAAGGGCGTGCAGATCAGCGCTGGCCGCACGGTGGGGGACGCCATGGGCAGCGAGGAGATCCGCGGCCGCGTCGAGGGTGTCGTCCGCGGCTTCAAGGTCGTCAACAAGCGCTACTACTCGGACAGCGGCGTGGAGATGGACGTGGAGGTGCCGCTGGCGGCCCTCACCTCCGTGCTGGCGCCGGCCCCGGACACGGCCATCGCCGTGAACACGCAGGGCACGAAGAAGTACACCGGCCTGGTGGTGGACGCACGAGGGCTGGGCGCGAAGCCCGTGCTCTCGCCGCGGCTGCTGGATGGCGCCGGCAAGCCCGTCTACGGCGCCGACGCCCTGTCCGCCGAGGCCCGGAAGTCCGCGGCCGTGGCCGCCTGGTTCAAGAGCCTCCCGGAGGCGCAGAAGAGCGCGCTGGTGGGCGAGAAGCCCCTGGTGGTGAAGGCGGCGCAGCTCCAGGGCTCGGATCTGGTGCTGGCCGAGGATGCGCTGAAGCTGCTGACCGAAGCGAACGCCTCGTTCCTGGCCGAGGGCCGGGTAGCGATCGTCACCCAGTAACGAGAGAGGTCGCACATGCAGGCGCTGAAGCTGACGGTCCTCACCTGTCTCCTGGCCGCGGTGGCGGTGGCCGGTGACAAACA
>NZ_DASPHO010000901.1:0-4842 GCF_035629615.1 Hyalangium sp.
GGAGGCGACCGAAGCAGAGACCCGAGGGAGCTTCACCCTCAAGTTGTGGGATGCGGATGGGACCCGCAGCGTCATCATCTCCAGGGTGACGTTCCCGTAGAGGGCCTGCCCACTCTGGTACCCGCTGTCCCATGCCTTCCAAGAAAAGACGGGTGATCCGCCGTCCTGCGTAGATAACCAGCAGGGGTGTTCACCGAAGCCCCCACTGTCGAGGACCTCGTCCGCCACCTGCTCTGCGGCAACGGCCCTCAAGTACCAGCTGCACCAGGACGATTCTCTGTTCGAGAAGGCGTACGGGTACATCAAGCAGTACTACTGATGCTCCGAGAAGCCCTCAGCGGCGGGGGTCCCAGAAAAATACTGCTCGAAATCTTCCCAGGAAACTCTGCGGGTCGGGGCTCGAAAATCCCCTTGTAAGCCTCACTTCCCGACCCCTTCCTGAGAGTTCCTGCCATGCGTATCTCAACGAACGAGAATACCAAGTCTTTCCAAGACTTTAACTCCGTCTCACAGACTCCTCCTCGTGCTCCTGCCGGTGCGCCTCAGGGTGCTCGGAGCACCCCTCCGACGGACGGATTTGAAACCTCCCATTCGATTGGTACGCGCTCCGCGGCGCGCATGGACGCCTTCCAGGCCGCCAGCACCTCCTACGTGGTCCGGGCGGGGGACTCTCTGAGCGGCATCGCCCAGCGCTTTGGCACCACTGTGGACGCGCTCCAGCGTGCCAACAACATCTCCAACCCCAACCTCATCTACGCCGGCCAGACGCTCACCATCCCCAGCGGGAGCTCCACCCCTCCCACCCAGCCAGGCACTCCCTCCACCTATGTGGTCCGGGCTGGGGACTCGCTCACTGGCATCGCCCAGCGCTTTGGCACCACCGCTGACGCACTGCAGCGCGCCAACAACATCTCCAACCCCAACCTCATCTACCCCGGCCAGACGCTCACCATCCCCAGCGGGAGCTCCACTCCCACCAACCCTACCAATCCAGGCACGCCCACCAACCCGGGCACGCCGCCGGGCTCTCTCACCAACGCGCCGAACCACACGTTCACCCTCCAGGAGCTGTGGCCCACCATCTCGCACCACGCCAACCAGTACGGCTTTGATCCGAAGATCCTCGCGGGCATGGTCTTCCAGGAGTCGAGCTTCAAGAACCACCTGGTGCACACGGACGGCACGGGGCACGGCCTGCTGGGCTACGACGACAACGGGCTGCTGGGCGACTTCGAGCAGTGGGTGCGCGCCAACAAGCCGGGCCAGCAGAACTTCTACGCCGGCCGGGGCCACAACGCGACGAGCATCCCGCCGGACTGGCAGATCGAGTTCGCCGCCAAGAAGCTGGCGGACTTCTCGCGCACCTACGGCGGTCCGCACGCGGCGGCGCGTGCCTGGCACCGCGGCCCGGGCCTGATGAACGATGCGCGTGGCCACAACTACGAGCAGCTCATCCGCAGCCACGTGAACACGCTCTTCCCCGGCGGCCAGACGCCGAGCATCCCCACCACGCCCACCCCGCCCGTGGGCTCGGGCGTCTCCACCACGACGCAGGAGGCCAACCGCTTCTTCGCCACGCAGTGGGGCCCCACGGCCTACAACAGCGGCGGCCACCCGTATGGCTTCAATGACTGCGGGCCCACCTCCGGCGTGATGGCGCTCGCGGCGCTGGGGCTGATGACGCCCGCCACGGCCCAGACGGCCTCGGCCTCGATCGACCGGGTGCGTGACTCGGTGCTCGGCTACGACAGCCAGTACTCCGCGCGCATGGGCACCTCTCAGCTGGCCCAGGGCCTGCGGGCGCTCGGCGCGCAGACGGCGCTGTTGTCCGGCCCTGTGTCGAGCGCGGTGGACCAGGCGCTCGCGCGCGGCAACCCCGTCATCCTCGGCGGCTATGGCACGTGGTCCGCCTGGGGCTCTCAGCAGCAGGCGGCCGGCAACTACCTCAATGGGAGGGACCCTGGCGGCCACTTCGTCACCGTGCTCGGCAAGACGCAGGACGGGCAGTACCTCCTGGGCGATCCCTTGATGAAGGGGGGCTCCATCACCGTGAGCGCCCAGCAGCTCGCCACCTTCTACGGCAACAACGGCTTCGGCATGCTCGAGGTGTCCCGGCCGGCGGCCTAGTCAGCTCTCGAAGAGTTCCTGGGTGGAGTGCGCGGTCGCGGCTTTGCGCAGCCAGAGCTTGAGCTGCGTGAGGTCTGTGCAGGCCATGATTCGCCCGCGGGCTGCCTCATCCACCTCCAGGCCCCGGGCGTCGAGTACCTCGAACAGCGACGCCCTCTCGCCCTCCTGGAGCCCTTCCTGGAGTCCCTTCTCACGTCCCTCAGCCACCCACCGCCGGACGAAATCGGTCTGATACTCGTACCTGCCACTCTTCATCAGCGCCTCCAGGAATCGGCGGGCCGCCTCGCTGAGCGTAGACACGGCCAGATCAACGTAGAGCTTGGAGCGATCCTCTTCAAGGCCCTTCGCCGTGCTCATGATGGCCTGGACAATGGCCAGGCCTACCTCCTCGTGCCCATGCGCCATGGCCGACAAGACCGCCAGCTCCGGATCCCGCCCGGCCACCTGCTCGTCCACGATGACAGGAATGGCGTCCGGCCCCACCACCAGCGGCTGGAGTACGAAGCCGGGATGGCCCAGCTCGATGGGCTGGGCACACCAGCGAGCCACCGCCTTGTCCGGCGCCACCACGAGCAGGGCGGTGGGACAGCCCACCCGTGAGCGCAGGCTGGTGAGGTACAGCGGCCAGGTCTTCCGCTTGTCCTCATCCCGCGAGAGCTGCACCTCCACGACAATGGCGAAGATGGGCTTGCCCTCCAGCAGCAGCACCACCAGGTCCGCCCGGTACTCGGTGGGAACCACCTGGGTGAACTCGGCGGACTCCACCCGCGCCTCCGACCAGGCCGGCAAGCCGAGGCCGAGCGCGTCCTGAATCAGCTCGGGCGCCAGCGTGGGGCGGTTGCGGAACAGGGCCAGCAGCCCTTCGTGTAGCATCGAAGCCATGCAGCGCCACCCTACTCAAGGGGTCTGACGGCAACCGACCTCCCTCCCCCGTCATCCGCGCTACGCTCCCTTCCTAAACGGCTGCACGGTCTCCTCTTCTTCGAAAGCTCTCCATGCGAGTCCCCCTCACCGCGCTCCTCCTGCTGGTCGCACTCCCCGTTCCCGCAGCCTGGTCAGCGGACGCTCCCGCCGTCTCCGCGCCCTCCTGGGCAGAGGTACGCAAGGCCCGCGTCACCCGCCTGCTGCCCGAGGCCATGAAACGTGCCGCAGTGGATGCCTGGGTGGTGGTGTGCCGCGAGAACGCCAATGATCCGCTGGCAGCCCACGTGGGCGGAGAGAACGCCAGCGCCCCTGCCGCCTTCCTTTTCCTGCGCGAGGGCGAGCACCTGCGCTCAGTCGCGCTGTCGCCCGAGGGCGAGGCCAAGGCCCTGCGCGATGTGGGCCTGCACGATGAGGTAGAGCCCCTGCCGCGAGGCACTGACCTCTATGCCAAGGTGGCCGAGCGGCTGGCTCGCGTAAAGCCGCGCCGCATCGCGCTCAACTTCTCGGAGGGGATGTCCGTCGCCGACGGGCTGTCGTCCACACAGCGCATGCGCCTCACCGCCGCGCTGCCCCCGCCGCTGCGCCAGCGGCTCGTCTCGTCCGAGGAGCTCGTCACCGAGTGGCTGAGCATCAAGCTGCCCGAGGAGGTGGACGTGATGCGACGCGCGGCCGTCCTCACCGCACAGCTGGAAGAGGAGGCCTACCGCCAGGTCGTCCCCGGCCGGACCCGCGACTCGGATGTGGCGCGCTTCCTCAAGCGGCGCATGGCCGAGCTGGGCGTCACCGATGCCTGGGCGCCGGACCAGAACCCCAACGTCAACTCGGGCCCGGACCGCGGGCACTCCCATGCCACCGATCGCGTCATCCAGCCGGGGGACTTCATCCAGACGGACTTCGGCATCTCCGTGCAGGGCCGCTGGGTGACGGACATCCAGCGCTTCGCATACGTGCTCGCGCCCGGCGAGACGAAGGCCCCGCCCGAGGCGCTCGAGAAGTGGGAGCGGGCAAAGAAGGGTAATCGCCTGGCGCTTGCCGCGCTCAAGCCCGGTGTGCGCGGCTGGGACGTGGACAAGGCCCAGCGTGACTGGATGCTCCAGGCGGCCAGCGAGCCCGTCATGTGGGGCACCGGCCATCCCGTGGGCTACTGGGCGCACGACGTCGGCCCCGCCCTCTCGGGAGCGCAGAAGGGCCAGCCCGCCAAGGGCTCCTCCGCGCGCATCATCCGGCCCGGCCAGGTGTTCGCCTTCGATGGCTTCTTCGCCTGGAAGCTGCCCACCCCAGGCGAGACGAAGACGATCTCCGTGGAGGAGATGGCCGTGGTGACGGAGACGGGGGCCGAGTACCTCATCCCTCCCCAGGAGGACCTCATCCTCATCCCCTCGCCCACTCCCCGCCCCTGACGCGCGATCAGCTGCCCGGGTGAAGCGCACGGCGCTAGCGCACCACCGGTACGTGGTCGAAGTCCATGTTCGCCACGGGCGTCAGCTTCTCGAACTTGTCGCCGCGCTTGTCCTGCGCACGCGCCTGCTGGATGAGGTGGTACAGCTCGGCGGCCTGCTCGCGGGTGCGGATGGCGAACGTGGCGTGGATGCCGGTCTCGCGGACGTGCAGGTCGAGGCCCTCGCGGAGATGTTCGACCTCGATCAGATCGGCACCGCCCTCGGCGAACACCGACAGCAGCCGCGCCAGCCCGCCCGGCCGATCGTCGATCCGCGCGAAGATCGACAGTCGGCGCCCCGCCTGGTTCTCCCGCCGGCGGATCAGGCCGGGGACGAGGCCGAGGTCGACGTT
>NZ_DASPHO010000902.1:0-12116 GCF_035629615.1 Hyalangium sp.
CGATGGATGATCTCGAAGCGGCGTCCATCCGAGCCCCCCAGCCGCTCGCCGGGAAGCAGCCGGCGCAGCTTGAGCCGCGGGCGAGCTGTCGCCACCTCCCTCAGGAAGGAGTCATCAAAATCGGACCCGTCATCGGGCTCCCACTCCGCGTCCTCCGGATGGGGATCCACAGGTCCCTGGCCGTCATGCTCGCCGGTCCTTCCCATGGCACTGTCCCCCCAACCCCGTCAGGCACAAGGTAGGGGCACCCGAGGAAGCAGGCAACGACACCTCTTGCTCCCTCACCCCAAGGGCTCGCCTCCATTGAGTGCTGGGGAGCCGAGCGAGCGAGGGCCGGTCTGGCGGGAAGCACTAAGCGGCGGGTTCGATTTGTGTGCTTGTCAGCGTTCGGTGGCCCCCTCCAGGAGGCGTTGAATGGCCGAGGCCTGCCGCGCTTCGTTGCCGGTGAAGCGCAGGCCCAGGCCCAGTTCCTCACCCTTTCTGCCCTGCCAGACCACCCGCGCCTCGAGCCATGTCCCCCCCATGCCGAACAGGCCGCCGTCCACCTTCAGCCACACGGGCTCGCCCGCTTGGATCTTCCCGAGCTGGCGGCCCACGACGAACGCGCCCGTCTGCGACAAGTCCCTCAGCTCCCCGGGGACCTGCTGCTTCGCAAGCTTGAGCTGGCAGCTCTTGCGGAGGGTGAGGCGCTCGCGCGAGGCGGTGCCCATGGACAGCGGCCGCTGCGCGCAGAACGCGATCATCTCGGCGGCGCGGCGCTTGTCGTCCCCCTGGAAGCTCGCGAGAAAACCGCCTGCGCCATCGCGGCCTCCGGCCTGTGTCCATGTCAGGGCGACCCCTTGGATCTCGAAACGCTCGTCGCTGTCTCCGAAGGTGACCATGAGCCGCACGCGGGCGTCTTGAGCGACCCTCTGCATGGTCGGCACGAAGAGCGTCAGCGTTCCGCGCTCGGTCTTCGATGAGGACAGCAAGGCGCGGCGGGAGGCGTACCGGACCTCGAGCGACGTGGCGGATGCGTCGGTCATGGCCCGATTATCGGCGTGGCTCGCGGTCCGTTCAACGCCGCCGCGTGGCGAGGAGACCCTTGGGTGTGATGCGGGGAACAGGGGGCACCAAATCTGCCTGCCCTCCCGATGAAGAGGTCCTCTGGTACCCGTGACTGCCCTTCATGGGCAAGTCGCTCAGGTCCCGCCTTCTTCCCATTGCGACCCGGAGCACGGGCTCGGGCAGTGGACGGACGCGGAGCTCGCTCGAGCCATTCGCAGCGGCAGCTCCCGGACGGGCCGCGCCCTCCATTGGCAGAGGAGGATGTCCGAGCGCTCATCGCCTACCTGAGGTGCTCCCACCTGTGGACTTCCGGGTGAACGACCCGCTGCCACACCCTGGGAGTCCGCGTGGCGGATGCGGCTGCGCCTCGACCGATCTGCGGCGACCGCTGCGCGTCAAGGTTCGTGGATGAAGAGGCCCGGCGCATCTGGGAGCGCTTCAAGGGCTTCAAGAGCCCCAACGCGAGCAACGCCGCCCGGCACCGGATCATCGACGAGCTCGTTCAGGAGAAGCGCTCCCCGCAGAGGCACGCGCGGGTGGTGGTGATCGGCGCGGGGTTCGACACGCGCGCCTACCTCCATCTCCCTGCGCGCCGCGGAGATGGGCGGGATGAGCGTGCCCGCCGCGTTCATGATTCGCCGGCTCCTGCGCTCCGCACGAGAGGGCTTTCAGGTGTGGAAGTTCGAGCGGGGGGTGCATGGCGCGTAGGGGCTACGGGGCGTGTCCAGCTCGAAGCCGCCTGCTCACCCTGGAGACGTACGGCGTCCTCCACGGGTCTCTGATAGATCCTCGCCCCATGCCTCTCACCCACCGCCTGCTCTGTGTCGGTGCCCTCCTGCTGCTCGCCGGCGCCGCGGGTTGCTCCGACGACCCGCCCCCTGCCACCCCCGACGCGGGCCCGTCCGGCAACACCTACCCGCCCATCGTGGATCGCACCTCCTGCTCAGGCCTCACCGTGGGGCCGGGCAACTACGAGTGGACCCTCACCCACGAAGAACGCACGCGCACCTACAGGGTCCATGTCCCGCCAGGCTATGTCGCGACGAAGCCCACGCCTACCGTGGTGGCCTTCCATGGCTTCGGCTCGAACGAGCTGGAGCAGGAGGGCCTGAGCTTGATGACCCAGGTGGCGGACGAGGAGGGCTTCATCGCCGTCTATCCCCGCGGTGTGAACTACCCGGAGGCGCTGCGCACCACCTCGGATGCGGGATACGAGGACTCTCGCAGCTGGAACGCGGGCGGGTGCTGCGGCCCGGCACAGATCTACGGTGTGAACGACGTGGACTTCGTGGAGGCGCTCTTCGCGGAGCTGGACAAGCGCGTGTGTGTGGACACCCGCCGGACCTATGCCACGGGCCTGTCCAACGGGGCCTTCTTCTCATACCGGCTGGCCTGCGAGCGTGCCGAGCGCTTCGCGGCCATCGCCCCGGTGGCGGGCAGTGAGAACGTCCTCCCCTGCGAGCCGAGCCGCGCTGTCCCGGTGATGCACTTCCACGGCACGGCCGATCCCACCATCCCCTACGAGGGGGGCACCATCCCCCTGGGCCGCCCCTACCCCTCCGCGCCCGACACCGTGGCGAAGTGGGCGGAGCGCAATGGCTGCAAGGGTCCGCAACAGGAGACCTTCCGGCAGGGAGACAGCACCTGCCGCACGCACACCGGCTGCACGGCCCCGGCCACCCTCTGCACCGTCCAGAGCGGAGGCCACACCTGGCCCGGCGGCCTCATGCCTGCCGAGTACGGCTACACCACGAAGAACCTGGACGCCACGCGAGAGATGTGGCGCTTCTTCGAGACCCACCCTCGCCCCTGAGAGTCCCTTGAGAGCCCCTATGAGCGCCCGCGCCCTCATCATCAACGCCGACGATCTCGGGTATGACCCGGCCGTCACCCGCGGCATCCTCCGAGCGATGCGGGAGGGCGTCGTCTCCTCGGCCACCTTCATGGTGAACACGCCCTACACCGAGGCAGCGGCGCGCGAGGCTCACGGCCTCTCCATCGGCCTGCACCTCAACCTAGCGCGAGGCGAGCCCGTGTGGCCGGGCTTCCCGCGAGATTTCCTGGAGGGCGGTGCCTTCTCCGAGCCGCGTGCCCCCACGCTGCCACCCGACGCCGTGGAGCAGGAGGCCCGGGCCCAGCTGGAGCGACTGGCGGCATTGCTGGGCCGGCCGGCCACTCATGTGGACGTGCACAAGCACCTGCACCGCCACCCGAACGTGCTCGCCGGGCTGGCACGGGCTGCCCGCGCCGTGGGCCTGCCGGTGCGCTCCATCGACGAGCCCATGCGCCGCGAGCTCCAGGCCCAGGGCGTGGCCACCAACGCGCACTTCATCGGCGATGCGGGGGCGGAGGCGTACTGGACGCTGGAGCGCTTCGAGGCCGCAGTGGGGGCGCTGCCCGCCTCTGGCAGCATCGAGCTGATGTGCCACCCCGGCTACACCCCCGAGGCGGTGAAGAGCGGCTACGCGGCCCAGCGCGAGGTGGAGCTGGCCACCTTCCTCCACCCGCGAGCCAGGGCGGCGCTGTCACGCGCGGGGCTCACGCCCACGGGCTTCGGCGCGCTCACATCCGGACGGTAGCCTCTTCCGCCACGGGCCAGCCGGGCTCGGGCGACAGCGCCAGGGTGTTGCGCACCCGGGCGATCAGCTCGTCCGCCTGGTAGGGCCGCGAGCACAGCACCGTGCCCTCCCAGGCCCAGGCCGGCCGCCGCGAGCCTGCCAGGAGGATGGGCACGGGCCGGGCGCGAGGCAGCGTGGCGAACGTCTCCAGGAAGAGGCCCACCTCCTGCTGCGAGGCGCTCGCGGACAGGAGGATCAGATCCACGGGCAGGGCCGCCGCGTTGCGCAGGGCGTCGTCGCCGGTGCGCACGGTGAGCACCTCGAAGCCCTCGGAGCGCAGCACGCGCTCGGCCTCGGCCTCATGCTGGCGATCCTCGTCCAGCAGCAGCACGCGCGGCGGCAGCTCCCGCACCTCGCGCGAGGGCATGCGCGGCATCGCCACCGTGAAGGTGGAGCCGTGCCCCTCGGCGCTGTTCAGGCTCAGGTTGCCGCCGTGCATCTTGCAGATGGAGTGGCTGATGAAGAGCCCCAGCCCCAGCCCTCCGAAGTTGCGGTGGGAGACGTTGCGCGCGCGGTAGAAGCGCTGGAACACCTGCGCCTGGTCTGCGCCGGGGATGCCGATGCCGCGATCCTTCACGTGGATGCGGACCTCGTCCCCCACCTCCTCCACCGCCACGTTGATGAGCTCGCCGCCGCCGCTGTACTTGTGGGCGTTCTCCAGCAGGTTCACCAGCACCTGCTCCAGGCGATCCCTGTCTCCCTGCACCCACACGCGCTGGCGCGGCACGTCCACCAGGAAGGGCCGATCGAAGGCGTTGCGGAACTGGTCCACCACCTCCGCGACGAGCTGCCCCATCTCCAGCGGCGCGTGGTCCAGGTCCAGCTTCCCCAGCTCCAGCCGCGAGGCGTCCAGCAGGTCATCCACCAGCCCCACCAGCCGATCCACCTGCCGCTTGGACTTGAGCACGCTGGAGAGCTCCACCGGCTGCCCGGTGGCGATGCGCCGCTCCATGGTGAAGAGGCTCAGCTTGAGGGGCGTGAGCGGCGTCTTCAGCTCGTGCGAGGCGATGGACATGAACTCCTCGCGCACCCGCAGCGCCGCCTGGGCCTCGCGCAGCAGCCGCGCGTTCTCCACCGCCACCGCGAGCTGCCCGGCCGCCGCCGTCCACAGATCCAGCTCGCGCGCTGAGAACGAGGCGCCTTGCTCCTTATAGAGGAGCAGCAGCCCCACCGTGCGCCGCGGCGCGCACAGCGGCACGGCGGCGAAGATGGAGCCCATGGAGTCCCCGTAGCCGCGCTGGATGCCAATCTGCGCCCTGCGGGTGCCCAGCGCCTGGACGAACGGATCGGCTGCCGGATCGAACGCGTCCTCGGGTGATTCACAGTCAGCCAGGTCCGAGACAGCGGCGCGGCGCAGCCCCCCCTGGCCCTCGGCTTCGCAGAGGAATACCTCCGCGCGACGCACCCGGGCACAGCGCACCAGGGCCGTCACCGCGGCCGAGCACACGCTGTCCACCTCCAGCGTCTCGCCCACCGCGCGGGCCACCTCCTGCACCACCTGGGAGAAAGCGCCCTCGTCATCCAGCCCCGAGGGCTCGAAGAGCACCCACGCCCCAGGGGGCTCGCCCTCCCCCGTCTGCCGCACCTGCACGCGCACCTGACGCATCGTGCTGGTGATGACGTGCCCCTCGTGCTCGCGGCCCTCGCGGACGGCTCGCTCCAGCGCGTCCCGGCTCCGGCCGTACTCCAGCATCTCCAGCAGGCCCCGCCCAAGAGTAGGAGATACTCCTACCTTCCGGGAGAAGTCCGCTTCCAGCCACTGGACCTTGAGGTCTGGCCCCACGCGCAGCGTGGCCTGGGGCAGATGTGCGAGCACATTCTCGAAGTCGGAGGGCAGCATGGGGCCAACCACGAGATAAGTGCGCCCTCCCCGCTGCGACAACCCGTCCCCCGGTGTTTCAGGGCTCTCCAGTCCCTGGGCCGTTAGGGGGGTGACACTGTCGGGAGTCGATCTCTCCGGGTTTCAACACCCGGCTCCGGCTGCCTGGTGAGGAGGCATCCTGCACGGACTCCATGCATTGGGGCGTCTGTGTGTTAGACGACAGGCCGCCATGTCTTCACAGCCTTCCAAGGAACTGCAGACCTTCCCCAACCCGGCCAGCGAACGGGACTACGAGATCGCTTTTGACGTGCCGGAGTTCACCTGCCTCTGCCCGCTGACCGGGCAGCCGGACTTCGCGCGCTTCAAGATCCGCTACGTGCCGGATCAGCTCTGCGTGGAGTTGAAGAGCCTCAAGCTCTACATGTGGGCGTACCGCAACGAGGGCGCCTTCCACGAGAAGGTCACCAACACCATCGCGGACGACATCATCCGGGCCATCCAGCCCCGCAAGCTCACGGTGGAGGGAGACTTCTTCGTGCGCGGTGGCATCGGCACCGTCATCACCGTGACGCACGAGAAGAAGAAGGGCTAGCTAGAGCCCGCCCCGCAGCTCCGAGACGGCTTCGAGCTGGCCCGAGTGAGGCCGCAGGAGCATCACCAGGTGCCCCTGATGGAAGCCACGGACGGGGGCCTCGGGATCAGGGAAGCCCGCGGGCAGGTGCCAGGTGGGCGGGAGCGTCCGGCCGTAGGCAATGGGCCGTGCTCGGCGAAGATCGCCCAGCTCCGCATCGGAGAGCTCCCGGGTGAAGCACCACGACAACAGCTCGCGCCCCTGCAGCCCCACGCGCTTCCCAGGCCCGGGGTCTTCCCAGGGGCCAATCGCCGTGCGGTGCAGCCGCGACAGGTGCGCCCCACAGCCGAGCGCCCGTCCGAGCTCCCTGGCCAGCGAGCGCACGTAGAAGCCGCCGCGGCACACCAGCTCCAAACGGCTGGAGCGTGGCAGGTCATGGGCAAGCCAGCGCGCCTCGTGGAGGTAGACGCGCGAGGGAGGCAGCACCACCTCTTCACCGCGGTGGGCCTTGCGGTACGCGGGCTCTCCGCCCACCTTCTTGGCGCTGGTGGCCGGGGGCACCTGGTCGTGCCAGCCTCGGAAGCCCACCAGCGCCGCGTCCAGCGCGGCCGGCGTGAGCTGGGAGGCATCCCCCTGGTGGATGACGCGGCCCAGCAGGTCGCCGTTGTCCGTCTCCGTGCCCCAGACCACCTCCGCCACGTAGCGCTTCGGCAGGGGGTGGTGCAGATCCATCAGCCGCGTGGCCTGCCCCAGCAGCAGCAGCAACAAGCCCTCGGCGAAGGGGTCCAACGTGCCGCCATGGCACACGGGGAGACGCTTGCCGGGGCGCGTGGCCTGGAGCTCCTCCATGAAGGCACGCACCACCGAGAAGCTCGTCTCACCCACCGGCTTGTGGGCCAGATAGATTCCGGGCGTCAGCACACGCTCCATCCTCCCAACCTGCTCCAGGACTTCACAGCCCTTTTGCTGCCCCGGTGACACAGGGCCAGCCCCCAGGTGGCATGGTTGCTCACTGTGCGACCGGACAGGATGTCCTTCCTGCCCCAGCGCGACGGAGCTTTGGTAGCTTCCCCCCGCATGAAGAAGTTGCTCATTGGGGTCCTGGTTCTCGCCGTCCTGTCCGGCGCCGCCGCAGGCGGAGTCTTCATGTGGGCGGAGAAGGGCACGACGACGCCGAAGGTCGCCGGAGATGCGCCCGAGGTCATCTTCGTCGTGAAGAAAGGGACGGCGGCACGCACGCTGGGCCCAGAACTCCAGTCAGAGGGGCTCATCGACGATCCACGGCTGTGGCGCTTCCACCTGTGGCGGCGCGGCGGGCTGGCGCTGAAGGCGGGCCGCTTCAAGCTCAGCGCCGCCCTGTCCATCGCGGAGATCGCGAAGACGCTCGAGAGCCCTCCGCTCCCCGAGGATGTGCCCTTCGTCATGATCGAGGGATGGCGGCTGCGGGACACGGACGAGGCGCTGGCCGCCAAGGGGCTCATCAAGCCGGGTGAGTACATCGCCGCCGCTCGCCGCCCCGAGCGCTTCAAGGCCACGTTTCCGCTCCCCATGCGCAGCCTCGAGGGCTACCTCTATCCGGAGACGTACGCCGTCGTCCCAGACGGGTTCAATGTGGAGGCCTTCATCCAGCGGCAGCTCGACACGTTCGGCGCGCGCTTCTTCAATGCGCACAAGGCCGAGCTCGAGAAGGGCAAGCGCAGCCTGCATGACATCGTCGTGATGGCCTCCATGCTCGAGCGCGAGGAGCCAGAGCCTTCGCAGCGCCCCCTGGTCGCGGGCATTCTCTGGAAGCGGATCGACAAGGGCTACGCGCTCGGCGTGGATGCCACGAGCCGCTACGAGCTCGAGGACTGGAACAATCGCAAGGAGTTCCTGAAGAAGCTGCGCGACAACACGGATGCGTACAACACCCGTACGCGCGTGGGCCTGCCGCCGGGGCCGATTGGCGCTCCGACGGTGGACTCCCTCCTCGCGGCGCTCCGCCCCACCGCGAGCGAGTACTGGTACTACCTGCACGACGCGCAGAAGAAGCTCCACCCGTCGCGCAACGCCGAGGAGCACGAGGCCCTGCGGGTGAAATACAACGTCTACTGAGCAGGGGCTGATGAGGAGCCAGGCGCCGGGCCCCATGCCGCGCCCGGCGTCCCTCCCCCCTGGTGCTGCTCCCGGGCCCGGGGCTAGCGGGTGAAGTTCGGGTACGGCATGACGGGCGGCTGCGACACCCGGCCGAGCACGTTGCGGTAGGCGCTCACCAGCATCCGGTCACGCTGGACCTGGGCGTCGAAGGTCGCCTGGGCGCGCATCTCCGGCGGGAGCTTGTTGGCCTCCTGCATGCGCGCCTGGTACTGCTGGTGGATGCCGGACTCGAGCCGCGCCAGCGTGCTCCGGGCCTGAGGCTGGGTGAGCGGCCCGGTCATCGGCGGGGCGCCGCCCGGCAGCTGGTTGAAGTCGGTGCCGCTGGCCGGCTGCAGCGCGCGGCTGAAGTGGTTGTGCACCGCCTGGGCCTGGTCCATGCGCTGCATCTCGATCTCCGCCCGCGCCATGCCCTGCTGCTCCGGCGGCAGCCTGCTGAGAATCTGGTGGTTCAGGTCCCGGGTCAGCATGTCGAGGCTCTGCTCGATCCGCTGCTTGCCCCCCATCACGTCCTGGAACGACGCCCCGGTGCGGCCCATCAGCGCCGTGTTGTTGCTCACCTCCTGAAGGGCGGTGGCGCGCCGCGCTTCGATCGCTTGCTGCATCTGGTACTGCTGGTGGATGGGCATGGGAATCGTGCCGAGCTGCCGGAGGTAGGCGTCGAACGTCTTGTTGACGTTGTCCTTCAGCGCCTGGGTTGCCTGCCCCATCTGGCTGCTCGTCTCGACCGGGCTGAAGGGCCGGTTCACCGCGCTCGCGTCACCGCGCAGTTGCTGGGCCAGCGCCTGGTGGCGCTGCTGGATCTGGGCCTGGAGCTGCGGGCGCACCTCCGGAGCCGCGTGCATGAGCATCTGCTGCTCGTGCGGCGTCAGCGGCAGGGCGATCTGATCGGCCTGGGCCTGGTAGCCAGGGACGCGGCCCAGGACATTGTTCAGCCGGTTGCGAATCTCGGGGCCGACGTTCCCGCCCACAGGGCCAGGGATGATGCCCACAGCCGGCCCGAAGGAGCTGATACCCCGGAGCGTGTTGAGCAGCGGCGAGCTCGCCGGAGCAGGAGCCTTGGACACTGGCTGGGTGCTCACCGGCGGCAGGGACCGGGGCTGCACGGGCTCAGCCGCGCGAGCGGTAACGATTCCAGACAGGGAGTTGCTGTTGATGCGGGCCATGGCGTTCTCCTGAGTGCGGTGAGGGGCGAGGGAGCGACCAGCGAGCGCTGCGCTTACACACACTCGAGTTCTCGCGCGTGCCGATTTGTTGTTTCGTCCCTGTTTGCTTTCTTCCTCAGCAATATCAAGGTGTTCCATGTTTGGGACAGGTGTCTCAGGGATGGGACAGGGGGCGTACTGCGACGATGCAGACGGGGAACTCAGGCCCGTTCGGCAGTTGCACGTGGAAACTCGTGAAAACGATCTTCCTAAAACGCGGGTTTTCGATCGCGGGGACCGCGGGGAAAGCGCGGGATCGGATCTCACGTCCCCGGATCAGGAAATTCGCGCGGATGGAAGTCCAGAGGCTTGAACTCTGGGCTTCCATCCGCCATCGCGCCGCGCGAAACGCGCGAAATGACTCAGCCTCGCTGCGGCGCGAAGGGGGAAAACGATCGCGCTGGCCGCGATCGCTACGCCGCGCTTTTTGAAGATCGTCTCCACTCCCCGTGTCCGACGTGGCGCGCTCCACGGCCCGAGTTGGCGCTGTCCGACGCGGGGCGCCGCCCCTCCGGGCCCGGACTAGACCTCCTCGAACCTCGTGCCTGTGGCGCCCATGCGCTCCAAGGCGTTCTTGATCTCCCCGGAGACGATCAGCGGGCCCGTCCACCCCTCGCACCGGAACACCTTGGCGCTTCCCACCTTGGCCTTGTCGATGCGCAGGTCACGCACGGAGGCATAGCGACCGACCATGTCTGGAAGCCCGTCTTCATGAGTCCAAAGCTGGATCCGGGACGCCTGTTCGTCGATACAGCGGATGAGGCGTGTGGCAACGAGGATGAGGTACTGATCCGGTTGACCCTCCACGTCCACGGGGATCAGTTGCACATCATCCGGGGCCAGCTCCGAGAACATGGCCGCGACCCGGACATGGACCACCGGGAGGAAGACGTTCGCTTCCGAGTAGTCCAGCGACTTGCCCGTGATCTCGACGGGTATTCTCAAGCGCTCCGTAATGTGGACGGGCGTTCCGCACGTGAACTGCCTGTCATCCACCTGTCGGCCCTGACGGTCCGTTGGCGTGTTCAGGTGCCAGCGGTGTGGGACATTCACATCGTCGGAGAGTCTAAAGAAACACGTGGGCATCGGCTCCATTTAGCGCGGTGGCTGCTGGGTGACGAGTTGGTTCAGTTCTGTTCCCGGCGTGGCGATCTGATCCGCCAGTCGCTTGAGGGCCCGAGTCAGTCTCTCACGGCAGTCCACGACGCTGCGACAGGTCGCCGTTGCACCGGCAAGTTCGTCCAAGACGATCTGGTGATAGCGCTCGGGGTGAGGCCCGTAATGCCCCGGCAGAGGCATCTTGTTCGCCGGGTCCTCCATCGACATTCCCGCCCTAGCGAAGATCGCCCGGAACCTCGGCGTCCATGGGCCGCCGCGCGCGGTGGACTTGTCGTTGCAGACGGTGGCGATGTGGTGCGTCTCGATGCAGGGGGCCGTGCCGCCACTGCCACTGGCCCCCATCGTCATCGCCGTGGCGGCCACCGTCACGCTCACGCCCTCGGCACTGAGCGCGATCTCCTCCACCGCGCCCAAGGCGGGCACCGAGATTGTTGCCGTGCCCTCGGCCTGCACGGACACCTGCGCCGAGCCGGGCAGCGTCGGCACCTTCGCCGCGAACAGTTTCGCCGTCGAGCCAATGGCCGCCATCAGCAGCATGGCAAATGCGCGCGCTGCCTCTCTCCCGAGGAGCTTCCCGAAGCGCTCGCCCGCATCGCGGATCTGCTCGAAGGTGGTCGCCACCTTCACCTCTTCCATCAACTGGAGCCAGCCGCTCACGAGGTTGAGGAGCGTGTCAACGCCCACATACAGAATCAGCCCCACGCCGACCACCGCCACCAGCGCCGGAGCCACGGGGTTGAGCGCCATGATCAGCAGCATGGAACCCAACGTCCACAGGACCGTGCTGATGAGCGCGCGGACTTCCACCATCTCTCCCAGAGCCTTCTTCATCTCGTCGATCACCGGGCTCTTGCTCAGAGCCAGCGCCCAGATGTAGCGGCCGTGCATGTCCAGGTAGCGCCCTGCCACCAGCGCGCCCCCGAGACAGTCGCCGTAGAAGTTGTGAACGCGCTGGCACCAGAGCCGGTAGCGTTCCGCCGTCTCCAGGTCCTCTTTCGTCAACGCCCCTTCCAAGGGCTCGCCCGGCCCCAGCGGCACCAGCTTCTGGTCCTTCTCCAGCCAGAGGTAGTTTCCGAACTGCGGGTCCATCTGAAACATCTTCTCCACTGTCTGGCGCGGGGTGCCTGTAAGCCGCACCTCGCGTGCAAGGCGCCTCATGGCCTGCTGGAACTCCTCTTCGTCCAGCGTGACGGGTTGCAGGTCAGCGGTGCGGGGAATGTGGACAACGGCTCTTCCCTGGCCGATGTCCTCCACGTGGGGAACCCTCGGGATGCTGCTGCACCCCACGACCAACACCAGGAACAGCGCTTCGGCCTTCCACAGCAGCCGCCAAGGAATCATGCGTCACCCCTGCTTGCGAGGAAGGGAGCAGGGTAGAGGGCTGCCACAGGGAAGAGGAGGAGCCGACGGGTGACGCCCGTTTTGCACCCCCGCCCGCCATGCGGGGGCGGCTCCCGCCCGATGCTGACGCCTGGATGCTCGCCACGTCCCCGCTTCCTTCCCAGGTAGCGCCGCGCCGCTTCGGCTGTCGTGCCTGCCGGGTTGCTCGCCACTCGCCCACGTCGTCGCGGCTCCACGGCCTGCCTGGACGCTTGCCTCTC
>NZ_DASPHO010000903.1:0-3711 GCF_035629615.1 Hyalangium sp.
TGTTCCGCGTCGTCGGCACCGAGCCTCATCCCAACCTCTCCGAGGGCGCCATCGCCCGTGTCGTCCGCGCCGCCGTCCTTCGGGGCGAGCACCTCGTTCGAGAGGGCGAGGCCATCACCGTGAGGAATCACCCATGAGCCACGCCTTCGGGATTGATCTCGGCACCACCAACTCGGTCATTGCCCACCTCGTCGACGGTCGCCCCGTGGCCTTGCCCATTGATGGCAGTCCCATTGTGCCCTCGGTGGCGCTCTACACAGATGAGCGCGTCGTGGTGGGGCGTGAGGCGCGCAACCTTGAACTGCAGGTGCCCGAGCGGTGCGTCCGTTCGGTGAAGCGCAAGATGGGGACTCCCTACCGCTATCCCCTTGCCGGGCGTGAGCTGTCTCCAGAGCAGGTGTCCGCCGATATCCTGTCCGCGCTCAAGCACGGAGCGGAGAAGGCCACTGGCAGCCCTGTGCGGGACGTCGTCATTACCGTACCCGCGTACTTCGACGATGCCCAGCGCCGTGCAACCCTCGAGGCCTGTGAGCGAGCGGGGCTGCACGTGCTGCGGCTGCTCAACGAGCCCACCAGCGCAGCGCTCGTCTATGACCAGCTCTTGTCCGCGGACGCTGCGAGGAGCGCCGAGCCTGAGATCCTTCTCATCTACGACCTGGGGGGCGGCACCTTCGATGTGTCGGTGCTCGAGGTGTTCCACGGGGTGCGCGAGGTGCGCGCTACCGCGGGCAACACCCACCTGGGCGGCGACGACTTCGATGACAAGCTGGTGCAGCTCTTCCTCGAGGAGCTCAAGCGAAACCAGGGCGTGGATCCGCGCGAGGACATACGCGCCATGGCCCGTCTGCGTCGGCTGGCCGAGGAGACGAAGATCCGTCTCTCCGCGGACATCGCGGTGCACGTGCGCGAGGAGTTCCTCACTCGTGCGCAGGGAAAGCCCGTTCACCTCGAGATGGAGGTGAGGCGGCGCACCTTCGAGGAGCTCGTCGAACCGCTGCTCGAGTCCACCGTGGCCCTGGCACGCCAGGCGCTGCAGGAGGCGCGGCTCGAGGGCCAGGCCTTGTCGCGGGTGTGCCTGGTGGGGGGCTCGACGCGGATTCCTCGGGTGCGCCAGATGCTCGAGGAGGCGTTCGGCGTGGAGATTCATGAGGAGGTGGACCCGGATCTGGCGGTGGGGCTGGGCGCAGCCATCCAGGCGGGTCTGCTCACCGGCGCGCCGGTGGAGCGCATCCTCGTGGACGTGGCCTCCCACAGCCTGGGCATGCGCGTCTTCGGGGAGGGAGATGAGCTGCGCGCTGAGCCGGACACCTTCGTCCCTGTCCTCCGCCGCAACACGGTGCTCCCGGCCGCGAGGGTGGAGGAGTTCTACACCCTGGTGCCCGAGCAGGAGCTCATCCGGGTGGAGGTGTTCCAGGGCGAGGCGCCCCGGGTGTCGGAGAACACGCGAGTGGGCGCCTTCGACTTCCCGCTCGAGCCGAGCCCGGCGCACTCGCCTGTGCGGGTGGAGTTCGCCTACGACCTCAATGGGGTGGTGAAGGTCTCCATCAGTCAGCCCGGTACGGCCAACGCGAAGACGGTGGCTCTCGCGGTGGCGGACGCAGGCAAGGCGGCCCAGGCCCAGGCGGCGCAGAGCGCGGTGGCGCGCAAGGGACGTGCCCTGGGGGAGCGCCTCCCACCCCAGCAGCGCGCCGAGCTGGAGCAGCTGCTCCACCGGTATGCGAAGGCTGAGGGGGCGGCCCGCGAGCGTGCCGAGGAGGCGTTGCTGGACTTCTTCGTCGAACACGAGCCGCAGAGCCCGGAGTCCTGAGACATGGCAAGGCACGACCGAGAGGAGCGCCAGCACCGCCGATGGCTGGAGGATGCTCAGAAGCACCTGGGACGGGGAGACCTGGAAGGAGCCTTACCCGCGCTCCTCCGGTTGCCTCAGCCACTGCGAGACGAGCTGCTGCCAAGGGCCGCCGTCCTCTTCCGAGAGCTCGTCCACGAGCAACACCGTCGCGGCGCATGGGGGATGCTCGGGACGTTGGCCGCGCGGGCGGACGCTGAGCCGGGATTGGTGGCCCGAGGCGTGGACGCCGAGGAAGCCCGGGCCGCTTACTGGCCCCTCATGTGGGCTGTGGGCCGCACACGCGAGTGGGCTCGCGCGCAGAGGTTGTGGCAGCCCCTGGCCGCAACGGTGCGAGAGCGCGCGCCTCGTCTGGCTGTGGCGGTGGACTCCTGGCTCTCCACCCAGGGAGCCCCCCTCCCCGAGGCCGTGGGGCCAGCGCTCGCGTGCCTGCCGCCCCTGGACTCGCGCCTGGGCGTGGAGCCTGCGAGGCCGCGCGCCACCCTGCCGCCACCTCGCTCTGGGGAGGAGGTGGAAGGAGCGCTCCTCGCCTTGTGCGCGCTCGAGCCCTTCCCCGTCTTCGCCAGCCGCGTCGAGGCGTGGGCACGTGAGGCGACCGCCGAGGTGGCTCGGGGGGTGTGGGAGCTGGCCGGGCAACTGGCAGCGCGGGAGCTCTGGCTCCGAGCGGCTGCGGACAAGGGACTCGCTGTGCTCTCGGAGCCAGCTTCGCTGTTGGCGAGGGCGGCGCGTGAGGCAGGAGCCTCTCAGGCATTGTCTGCCCTGGCGCTGGAGGCGTTGCGGGTGGTGAGCGCGCGACTTCCGCAGACAGGCATCTCGCGCGCCGAGGAGGCCGAGGCATGGTGTGCCTTGGCCCAAGCCGCCGCACTCCAGGAAGACGCCCGGCCCTGGGTGGTGCAGGCTGTGTCCGAAGTTCGCTTCTCAGAAGCGGCCCTGCCGCGAGCCCTACGCCTCTACGAAGCGCTGCTGGCGTCTGTCTGGGATGCGGCCCTCTGGGCGCGGGCCTTCCTGGCCTGGGACGCTCACCATCCCGAGGCGCGCATCGCTCCCATGTGGCTCCAGGAGGGCCTGCGTCGGCTGATCGCATCGGGGACGCCCGCCTTTCTGGCCTGGATGAGGACGGCTGCGCCCACTGAACGCACGGCGCTGGTCGAGAGTGTGGCCTCCACCAGTGCGCCGGACCTGGTGGAGTCCTGGATGGATGCCTGCTGGGAGGGCGCGGAGGAAGAGCTGAGGCACGTGTTGAGCGAGGCCATCCTCGTCTTGTTGGACCGCACTCGGGACAAGAATGCGAAGCAGAAGATGGAGCGGATGCTGCGCGGCGCGCAGAGCCAGGAGGATGCAGCACAGATACTGCTGGAGGCAGAGGGCGTGCTGGAAGAGGTAGATGCCCTGATGGTGCTCCCTCCAGAGGGCCTGCGCATCTGGCGCCGGTTCGGTTCCAGGGTGCTGACCTACCGGGTGGAGTTCTTGTTGGTGGCGCTGCGTCACGCTTCCTCGGACAGTGAAGCGTGGGAGATCGCCTTGCGGTACCTGGACGCTCACGAGGGGGACTCGGCCTACATCGAGACGCTGCAGACGATGGATGGGGCAGGGCGAGAGGAGCTCTCCCGGCGCGTCCTGGCCCGATGGATGGAGCGACGCGCCAACGACGTGGAAGCGCTGGCCGAGGCGGCGGTGGCCTGCGGACGAGTGGGTGCCCCCTGCAAGTACATCCACCCGGTGCTGGAGGCCTTCCTCCTGGCCCAAGCGGGGCAGCCGCCGCCCGCCGTGCCCTCCGCAGCCGTGAAGCAGGCCCAGGTGCTGGCGCGTGACCATCACCTCCGGTTGCGCAAGCGCAAGCCCTCAGGGAAGAAGAAGAAGGAGGT
>NZ_DASPHO010000904.1:0-9505 GCF_035629615.1 Hyalangium sp.
CGGTACCCATCCCGCTGCAAGAAGCGGAACGTGGTGTCGCCAAACGGCGTGGTGATGCTGAACATGGACAGCCGGCCGCCCCGGTCATCCGTGAAGCGCTGGATGTCCGTGATGAAGGTGGCGCCGCGCTGCTCCAGCAGCCGGAACGTCTTCTCGATGTCATGCACCTCGAAGTTGATGGTGCCCACCCCATCCGGGTGCTTGCGCAGGAAGCGCCACGCCCGCCCTCCCTCGCCCACCGGCTGGCTGACGATGAGGACGATGTCTCCCGCCTGGAAGACGGCCGACTTCTGCTTGCCGGACTTCTCCAGCTCCGGCGAGGACACGCCCAGCTCCGCGAAGTCCATTCCCTGCGTGTAGAAGCTGCGGCTGCGCTCCAGGTCATGCACGTACCAGTGAATGCTCTCGATGGTCTTGATGCCCAGCGACTCGATCTTGCCCATGGTCGACTCCTTCAAGCGCGTCAGCGTGTCAGATCGGCACCGCGTCGGGTTGCCGGTCGGGATAAGCCGCCTGGAAGGCGGGAAGCTGCTCGCACGCCGCTTCGATGCGCGTCAGCGTGGGATAGGGCGTGAGGTCTACCCCAAAACGCCGGGCCGAGTAGAGCTGGGGCACCAGGAGGATGTCTGCGAAAGACACTGTCTCTCCCAGACAGTAGGTGCCGGCCGTCTCCTTCACCGCGGCCTCCAGCCCCGCCAGCCCGCGCATGTTCCAGTGCGCCGCGAAGGCCTTGTCGTCGCCCTTCAGCTCGCTCTTCACGAGCTGCAGCACGGAGAGGTTCTGCAGCGGCTGGATGCCCGAGTTCACCATCTCCGACAACATCCGGGCCCGGGCGCGCAGCAGTGGATCGGCCGGAAGCAGAGCGGGCGTGCGGTAGCGCTCCTCCAGGTACTCCAGGATGGCGAGCGACTGGGAGAGCCGCCGCACCACCCCACCCTCCTCGAGCTCGAGGGTGGGCACGGTGCGCATGGGGCTGACAGCCCGGTAGGCCTCCGTGTTCTGCTGGCCGCCGTCCTTCAGCAAGTGCACGGCCTCGTAGGTGTACGCCAGGCCCTTGAGGTTCAGGGCGATGCGCACCCGCCACGAGCAGGAGGAGCGCCAGTAGCTGTAGAGCTTCATCGCCCCACCACCTTCTGGGAGATGCGGCCGAAGGGGCTCTGGCCCGCGGCGTCCAGCACTTCGATCTGGATGGTGTCTCCGGGCTTCATGAAGGGCGTCTTCGGCTTGCCCTCCTCGAGCGTCTCGATCGTCCGGCGCTCAGCGAGACAGGAGATGCCCCGGGCCCTGTCCTCGTTGGAGACGGTGCCGCTGCCCAGGATGGTGCCCGCGGTGAAGCCGCGCGTCTTGCAGATGTGCTGGATGAGCTCAGGGAAGGAGAAGTGCATCTCCCCCGCCTCCGTGTCGCCCACGAGCTGGCCATTGAGCGTGGAGCGCACGCGCAGGTGCAGCCGGCCCTCCTTCCACGCCGGGCCCAGCTCGTCCGGGGTGATCGCAAAGGGGCTGAACGCGGTGGCGGGCTTGCTCTGGAAGAAGCCGAAGCCCTTGGCCAGCTCGTCCGGGATGAGGTTGCGCAGGGACACATCGTTGCAGAGCATCAGCAGCTGGATGTGCTTGCCCGCCTCGGCCGCCTTCGTGCCCTGTGGCGTGTCGCCGAGGATGACGCAGACCTCGCTCTCGAAGTCCAGGCCCCACGCCTCGTCGCCCAGGGGGATGTCCGCCGTGGGCGCGAGGAACTCGCCTGAGCCGCCCTGGTAGACGAGCGGATCCGTCTTCAGCGTGGGAGGCGGCTCGGCGCCGCGCGCCTTGCGCACCAGGATGACGTGGTTGAGGAAGGAACTGCCGTCGATCCACTCGTAGGCGCGGGGCAGCGGAGCCAGCAGCGCACCCACCTCCAGCGGGCGGCTCTGCACGGTGCCGGCCTCGAGCTGCTCGGCCACGGCGCGCAGCAGTGGCTCCGTCCGCGCCCAGTCATCCAGGGCGTCCTGCAGCGTGAGGGCCACGGAGGTGGCCAGCGCATACGCCGAGCTGTCGCGCTTGACGACGATCAGCCGTCCGTCGCGAGTCCCATCCTTCAGGGTGGCGAGCTTCAATGCCGGGCTCCTGGGCGGCCGAGAAAGGAAGTGGCAGGCCGCCGCCTTGGGCTGGGCTTTTGGGCTGCGGGCCCCAGGGTGTCAAGCCACAGCGGCGTGGCGTACCCGGTGTCCGTATTGTCGCTGCCAGAAGCCTGGCCCCCAGTGGCAGGCCTGCTGTGATCCCGTTAGCTGTCTCTCAAGCCAGTGCGCAGTGCGTCATGACGCCGCCTGCCTGGCTACCCCCCGAGCTGTCGGGGGGGCCTTTGGAGGTAGGAGGGATGGAATCCCCTGGAGTTTGTTGACCGCCAGGACTGCGGCCCTGCGTTGGTCACGACCGACCCCTTGGCATCGACCGGTCCGGCACCAAGGTTGTCGCAGGGACGACGCGCAGCCGGCCGCATTGCCGCCGCAATGCGCTGGGAGGGCGAGGGCACTTCATGGCAGAGGGCTTTCCACAGGCCGGCGCCGTTCCTGGAGAACCCCTTCCCGGACGGCGGTTGGGCAACCGCTTCGAGGTTCTCCAGCGCATGAAGGCTGGCCGAGGAATCTCGACCTGGCTGGGGAGCGACCTGCGTACCGGAGGCCGGGTCGTCATCAAGGTGACCTCCACCAGCTCCATGGCTCCCACCGCACGCCAGCGGCTGGAGCATGAGGCCGCAGTGCTCTCCGAGCTGCAGAGCAGCTTCCTGGCATCCATCCTCCACCTGGGTGTGTCGGGCGAGCTGCTCTATCTGGTGATGCCCTACATCCCCGGAGAGACGCTGCAGGAGCGGCTCACCCGCGGCAGTCTCACCCTGTCAGAGGTCCTCACCCTGGGGCAGTGCGTGCTGGCCGCCCTGGCAGAGGGCCACCGCCACGGTGTGCTCCACCGGGATGTGAAGCCCGCCAACATCATCGTTGACGGTCAGCCGCTGGAGCGTGCCACGCTGGTGGACTTCGGGCTGTCCCGCAGCGAAAGGTTGGATCCCTCGCTGAGGGATCTGCCCGTGGGCACCGCCCGCTACCTCTCGCCGGAGCAGGCGGGGCTGCTCAACCGCTCGGTGGAGGCGACCTCGGATCTGTACTCGGTGGGCATCGTCCTCTTCGAGGCGCTCTCCGGCCGCCCGGCCTTCGATGGAAACTCCGTGGGCGAGGTGCTGCGCCAGCACCTGGCCGTGCGTCCCAAGCTGCGCAGCGGCGGTGTGGAGATCCCCCGCGCCCTGGAGGAGCTGGTGGGCCGGCTGCTGCAGACGGACCCGACGGACCGCTACCAGTCCGCGGAGTCCGCGCTGGCCGACCTGCGCGCCTTGGACGAGGCGCTCTCGCACGGCGAGGCGGAGCCTGAGCTCGTCACCGGCGCGCATGATCAGCGCCGCAGCCTCACCGAGCCCTCCTTCGTGGGCCGCCACGAGGAGCTGGCAGTGCTGGAGCGCGAGCTGGAGCGCACCCGCTCGGAACCGGTGCGGCTGGTGGTGGTGGAGGCCGAGTCCGGCGGCGGCAAGAGCCGGCTGCTGGAGGAGTTCTCCGCGCGCGCCGTGCACTACCGGGCCTGGGTGCTCCAGGGCCAGGCCATGGATCAGGCCGCGCAGCGCCCCTTCCAGCTCTTCACGGGCGTGGCCGCCGGCATCGCCGCGGCGGCTCGGGAGCGGCCCGCGCTGGTGGAGGTGCTCCGCCAGCGGTTGGTGGGCCAGGAGGCGGCGCTGGCCACCGTGCTGCCCCAGCTGGAGCCCGTGATGCGCCCCGCCCCACAGCAGAACCTGGGCCCGGAGTCCTTCGGAGAGAGCCGCGGTATCCGCGCCCTCACCTCGCTGCTGGGGGCGCTGGGCACGGAGGCAGAGCCGGCGGTGGTGCTGCTGGATGACTGCCAGTGGGCGGACGAGCTGACGCTGCGGGCCATCGAGGCCTGGCAGCAGACGTCCTCGCGCACCGGCGGGCATGCCATGCTCGTGGTGTCCTTCCGCAGCGAGGAGGCGGGGGCCGGGCACATGCTGCGGCGCCTGAAGCCCAGCGCCCACCTGCGCCTGGCCACGTTCGGCGCCGCTGATGTGACGCGCATGGCGGAGTCCATGGCGGGCGCCCTGCCGCCCGAGGCCACCGAGTTGGTGGCCCGCCTCTCCGAGGGCAACCCCTTCATGGCCTCGGCGGTGCTCCACGGGCTGGTGGAGGACGGAGCCCTGGTGCCTGGCCCGGACGGGTGGCAGGTGGATCCGGACGCCATGGCCCACGTGCGCTCCTCGCGGCAGGCGGCCTCCTTCCTGGTGCGCCGGCTGAAGCGGCTGCCCGCGGAGGCGCTGCGCTTGCTCTCGGTGGGCGCGGTGCTGGGCAAGGTCTTCGATCTGGAGCGCGTGGCGGCGCTCTCGGGCACGCACAGCGAGCGGGTGTCCGCGGCCCTGGCCGAGCCTCGCCGGCGCCACATGCTGTGGGAGGACAGCCGGGCGCGCTACACCTTCGTCCACGACAAGCTGCGCGAGGCCCTGCTGGGGCTCCTGCGGCCCGAGGAGCGCAAGGAGCTGCACCGGCTGACGGCGGCCACCATCGCCAGCAGCCCGCAGGCGGATCCCTTCGAGCTGGCCTACCACTTTGACGCCGCGGGTGAGTACACCCAGGCCCTGCCCTACGCGCTGGTGGCGGCGGAGCGGGCCCGCCAGCAGTTCGCCCTGGCGACGGCCGAGCTCAACTACCGCATCGCCGAGCGCGGCGTGGCGGGCGCGGACGCGAGCACCCGCTACCGCATCACCGCCGGACTGGGAGACGTGCTCATGCTGCGCGGCCGGTACGAGGAGGCCCAGCCGCAGCTCGAGCTCGCCCAGAGCCTCGCCAGCGATCGCGTGGAGCAGGCGCGCATCTGGGCCAAGCTGGGGGAGCTGGCCTTCAAGCGCGGCAACGTGGTGGAGACCAACGCGGCCCTCGAGAAGGGGCTGAAGCTGCTCGGGCGCTGGGTCCCGGACAGCAACTCCCTTCGGGCTGTCGGCGCCCTGTGGGAGCTCGCCGTGCAGGCCGGCCATACCCTGCTGCCCCAGGTGTGGCTGGCTCGCCGTCCCCTCGGGGACAGCGAGAGCGAAGAGGATCTGCTCGCCGTCCACCTCTATAGCCGGCTGGCCTATGGCTACTGGTACGAGCGGGGCCGAATGGCCGTGCTCTGGACGCACCTGCGCGGGATGAACATCGCCGAGCGCTACCCTCCCACCCCCGAGCTGGCCCAGGCCTACTCCGAGCACTCGCCCGTGGCCACGGTGCTGCCGTGGTATGCGCGCGCCATTGACTACGTGAACAAGTCCCTGGCGATGCGCCGGCAGATGGGCGACGTCTGGGGCCAGGGGCAGTCGCTCCACTTCTACGGACTGGCCATGTACTGCACCGGCCGCTTCGAGGAGTGCATCGAGCGGTGCCGCGAGTCCATCCGCCTGTTGGAGCGGACGGGAGACCGGTGGGAGGTGAACAACGCCCACTTCCAGGTGGCCATGGCCCTCTACCGGCTCGGGCGGCTGAAGGAGGCCCTCAGCTCCGCCCAGCTGCTGCACCAGGCGGCGCTGGCCATCGGGGATCGCTACGCGGTGCGGCTCGCCCTGGAGGTGTGGGGCAAGTCCGCGGGAGGCCGCATTCCCCTGGGCCTGCTGGAGACGGAGCTGGCCAACCCCAGCGCGGACCCCCAGTCGCGCGCTGGCGTCCTCATGTCCGAGGCCCTCCGCCAGCTCCACGAGGGCGACGCGGAGGGCGCCGTCACGACCCTGGAGCAGGCCGAGCGCCTGGTGGAGCACGCCCACCTGCGCTCGGAGTACGTGACGCCCGTGCCCGCCTGGCTCACCACCGCGCTGCGCCGGCGCCTGGAGGGCATCTCCTCGTTCGCACCCGCCCGGCGCGCGGAGCTGCTGGAGGAGGCCGAGAGCGCCGCGCGGCGCGCCCACAAGATGGCACGCACCTACCGCAACAGCCTCCCCCACGCCCTGCGCGAGCGAGGCCTGCTGGCGGCCATGGCCGGGCACAGCCGCAAGGCCCGCCGCTGGCTGGACCAGAGCCTGCGCGTGGCCGAGGAGCTGAAGATGCGCCACGAGCGCGCCCAGACGCTGCTGGCGCGCGGACAGGTGGGCAAGGAGCTCGGCTGGCCCGAGGCCGCGGACGATCTCAAGACGGCCTCGCGGGAGCTGCAGGAGATGGAGCAGGGGCTGGGCGAGGAGTCGCTCGCGCCCGGGGCCACCCCTGAGCGTCTGGAGACCTTGTCCCTGGCGGATCGCTTCCCCCGGGTGCTCGAGGCGGGCCGGCGCATCGCCTCTGCCCTCACCCGAGAGGCGGTCTTCGAGGCCGTGCGCCAGTCCATGCTGGAGCTGCTGCGCGCCGAGCACTGCGTGGTGCTGGATCCGGCGGACGTGCTGCCCGAGGACCTCCGGGCAGCCGAGGGCGTGAGCCGCACCGCCATCAACCGGGCCCTGGAGACGGGGCGGCCGGCCATCCTGGGCCAGGGCATGCCTGGCGGCGTGAGCGACAGCATGGAGATGATCGGTGTCCGCTCGCTGCTGTGCGCACCGCTGCAGGTGCGCGGCAAGACGGTGGCGTGCGTCTGCGCCAGCCACGGCCAGGTGGGCGAGCTGTTCGGCGAGGATGAGGAGAGGCTCACCGGCTTCATCACCACCCTGGCCAGCGTGGCGTTGGAGAACGCGGAGGGCTTCGAGCGCATGGCCGCCCTCTCCGAGGAGCGGGGCCGGCTCTACCTCGAGGAGCAGGAGGCGGTGCGCCGCCGGGATGACTTCCTCTCCATCGCCGCCCATGAGCTGAAGACGCCGCTCACCTCGCTCCAGCTGCACCTCCAGGGCCTCATGTCCCAGGTGCGGCAGGCCACACAGAGCGTCCCGCCCGAGCGCGTGGCCAACAAGCTGGAGTCAGCCAACCTGCAGACGCAGCGCCTGGGCAAGCTCGTCAACGAGCTGCTGGACATCTCGCGCGTGGCGCAGGGGCAGCTGCTCGGGAAGCTCGAGGACGTGGAGCTGGTGACGCTGGTGCGCGGCGTCATCGAGCGCTCGCGCGAGGCGCTGGCGCGCGCGGAGTGCCCTATCGAGCTGTATGCCAGCGGCAGCGTGGTAGGGCGGTGGGACACCATGAGGCTGGAGCAGGTGGTGGGCAACCTGCTCACCAACGCGATGAAGTACGGCGCGGGCAAGCGCATCCAGGTGACGATCGAGAGCGACGGCACCCACGCCCGGCTCAAGGTCCAGGACGAGGGCATCGGCATCGCCCCGGAGGATGCCCAGCGCATCTTCGAGCGCTTCGAGCGCGCCGTGTCCGTGCGGCACTACGGCGGGTTCGGCATCGGGCTGTGGCTGGTGCGGGAGATCGTCCAGGCGCTCAGGGGGACGGTGCAGGTCGAGAGCGCCCCAGGCCAGGGCGCCACCTTCACCGTCACCCTCCCCCTGCGCGGCCCGGAGTAGCGCGCTGCGAGGGCCAGGCCCCTCAGCGCCGAGTCAGCTCCAGGTAGATGACGTTCTGCTCGCTGTCGCGGAACATGCGCGTGCCGGCGAGCTGCATCGGATCGACGTCGAGGGTGAGGGCCTGCATCTGATCCTCATCGCGGTAGATGAGCCACCAGTCCATGAAGGCCTCGAGGTACCCGGCCTCGGGGCAGGTGGCGAAGTTGGCCACCAGCAGGCGCCCGCCCGGGTTCAGCATGTTGAAGAGCAGCTGCGTCAGGCGACGGGCCGTGTTGTCGGAGAGGTAGTCGTACAGGCCCGCGGAGTAGGCCAGATCCAGGTGTCCGAACACGGTGCGGCCCGTGAGCAGGGCGCGCACGGAGCCGCACACCGGCCGGATGGCCGTCTCCGGGTGCTGGCGCGCCACCTCCGCCAGGCTCATGGGATCCTGATCGAAGGCGATGAACTCGCCCACGCGGTGCTCCTTCACGGAGTAGGACAGCTCGGCCTCGCGCAGGTGCCCGCAGGCCACCGAGAGAATCCTCGGCCGGTGGACCTGGGAGGCCACCGTGTCAATCTCCTTGGCCAGCAGCACACGCCGCTCCCGGACGCTCCGGGGGCTGGGCTGCTGGTACATGAAGCGGTAGATGTAGGCACCAGGGTGGAGGTGCTGCTCCCCTTCCAGACGTTCTGCGTAAAGGTAGTCAATGAGCGCCGCATCCCCTGCATAGCCGCGCGGACGCTCGTAGCCGTGGCGCGTGAAGGGGCACTGGTGGAGCAGCTCCCGAAGGGGGTGGATCCGCGCGACCTCGAGACAGAAACGCCGCCAGTCCTTGCGGCTCCAGTGGCGGCGGAGATGAAAGAGCCCATGGTGCAGGGTCATCATCCCCGCCTGTACATCTCCTCCGTTGGCCAGCTGCCGGTAGATGCCATCCAGCCAGGAGGTCGCTTGACCGAGCATCTCGCTCTGGCTCGCCCAGTCTGACACGGGTGCGAGCAGTGCGTTGCGCTCCAGTCCACGAACGAGGTCAGGCGTCTTGAGTACGAGAGGAAATGGATTGTGCATCAACATCCACAACGCGAGAGCCCCCCTCCCGCCATTCCGAGGATGCATCGCGTTGCGAGGGCGCTCCCTTGCCAGCCAGTGGACACGGCGGCCCGCGTCATGCCTGAAGACGCGATCTGGAGAGACTGCTAAGGTGCGGAGACGGCAACCCGGGTGTCGAGCGCGAGCGCTTCGTGGCGAGAGGGTGTGAGCCCGGAGAGGAACCGGTGGATGGCGCGGTTCACCAGCTCCGGCTGCTCCAGGTTGGACATGTGGCCCACGTGTGGCAGTCGCACCAGCCGTGAGCCTTGGATGCGCGTGTGCAACGTCTCCGCCGTCTCCGGCCGTGTCACCACGTCCTCCTCGCCCACCAGGATGAGCGTCGGCGTGGTGATGCGGGAGAGCTCCTCGGTGACGCCGCGCCGGGTGATCACTCCCTGCATGGCGCGCCACACATCCCGCGGGTTCTGCAAGAGCTGGCGCCGCAGCTCCTCGCGCTCGGCCGCCCGCGCCGGATCCTTCATGAAGGTCGGCCCGAAGTAGATGGACATGAGCCGGTCCACCACCGGCCGCAGCCCCAGCCAGTGCGTCGTCGCCGTCAGGAGCCAGTAGCGCGAGAGGTTCCACAGCGACTCGGAGCTCGCGCACGTGTCCAGGAGCGTGAGTGAGCGCAGCAGCTCCGGGTGACGTGCCGCGACGCGCAGCCCCACGAAGCCCCCCTGGGACAGGCCCACGAAGTGACAGGGCGCCAGCCCCAGGGCCTGGATGAAGGCCACGGCGTCCTCGTAGACCGTGCGCAGATCAATCGCCTTGCCAGGGGGAGCCGCGCTGCGCCCCTGGCCGCGATGGTCATAGGCAATGCAGCGATAGCGCCCCCTGAGGGCTTCGATCTGCTGGGAGTAGAGGTGCGAGTTCCAGAGCAGCCCGTGGCTGAAAACGATCGGCTCGCCGGGCCCGCCAGTATCCTCGTAATAGAGCTGTACGCCACGAATCGACAAGAAGGGCATGGT
>NZ_DASPHO010000905.1:0-4275 GCF_035629615.1 Hyalangium sp.
CGCCTCTCCTCCCGGTGCCGGAACAGGAGGCTGCGGCGAACGGATCGTCCCGATAGCTCTGGCTGTGAGGGCCTCACGTCCATCGCCCCACTCTGCGCGGCTCTCCAGCCTCATGCCAGACGGGGTTCGTGCAGCGGATACGGTAACAGCGCGACCTGCTTAGGGTTTTGCCTTCGCCTTGTTGCGGGTTCGATTCCCGCCGCCTCCATGCTGAGCAGCCCGCCGCTCTGAGCCCACTCCAGGCCGCTGCCTCGGGCGCCAGCGGCCTGATAATTTCCGGCGCCATGTCTGCCTCCCGTCCCTCCCCGGTCTCCGCCGCCGACGCGGGTAGCGCCCTACCCTCCGCGCGGGATGGGGCCCCCAGGGTCCGTGAGGCCAGCGCCCCTGAGCGCCCCACCACCACCGTGGAGGGAAGTCTCGAGCGCATCACCTACACCCACGAGGAGGCCGCCTGGAGCGTGGTACGGGTGGCAGTCCACGGCCGCAAGGAGCCCATCACCGCGGTGGGCAACCTCCTGGGCGTCCAGCCGGGGGAGTCCCTTCGCCTCACCGGCTGGTGGGTGCAGGACCGGAAGTACGGGGAGCAGTTCCGGGTCGTCTCCTTCGCCACGCTGAAGCCGGCGACGCTGGTGGGCATCGAGAAGTATCTCGGCAGCGGGCTGGTGAAGGGCGTGGGCCCGGCGATGGCCAGGCGCCTGGTACAGCACTTTGGCCTGGAGACGCTGGACGTCATCGACTCGAAGCCCGAGCGGCTGGCGGAGGTGAAGGGCTTCGGGGAGAAGCGCCGCAAGCTCCTGCGCGAGACCTGGGCCGAGCAGCGCGACATCCGCCAGGTGATGGTCTTCCTGCAGTCCCATGAGGTGCCGGCCAGCTTCGCGGTGAAGGTCTACAAGCAGTACGGCGCCCACTCGATTGACGTGGTGCAGAACAACCCGTACCGGCTGTCCATCGACGTGCACGGCATCGGCTTTCGCACTGCCGACCGCATCGCTCAATCGCTCGGCGTGCCCGCCCACTCGCCGAAGCGCGCTGAGGCGGGGGTGTTGCACGTGCTCCGCGAGTTCTCCGAGGACGGCCACCTCTACGCGCCGCGCGACAAGCTCTCCGCGCGCACGGTGGAGATGCTGCAGGTGACGCCCGGGCTCGTGGAGGCAGCCATCACCCGGCTCGCCGCCGCCGAGTACATCGCCGTGGAGGGCGCCAGCGCCCTCGCCCACCCCCGCCCTGAGGACATCTGCGAGGCGGTGTACCTCAAAGCCCTGCACGTCTCGGAGGTCGCGGTCGCCAACCTCCTCAAGGCGCTCGCCGCCTGGCCCGCGCGGCCCCTGGAGCTGGACGTGGAGCGGGCCATCGCCTGGTTCGAGGGCCGCCAGGGCCTCTCGCTCGCCCCCGAGCAGAAAGAGGCGGTGCGACAGGCGATGGCGTCCAAGGTGCTGGTCATCACCGGCGGCCCGGGCACCGGGAAGACCACGCTGGTCAACGCCATCCTCTCCATCCTGGAGAAGAAGGACCGGAGGATCCTGCTCTCGGCGCCCACCGGGCGGGCAGCCAAGCGCATGGGGGAGGCGACGGGCCGCGAGGCGGAGACCCTCCACCGGCTGCTCGAGTACAACCCCCGCACCCACAGCTTCCAGCGCGACCGGCACAACCCGCTCGAGGCCGACATGCTGGTGCTCGACGAGGTGTCCATGGTGGACACCGTGCTGATGCTCAACGTGCTCAAGGCGCTGCCGCCTCACTGCCAGCTCCTGCTCGTGGGGGACGTGGACCAATTGCCGAGCGTGGGGCCCGGCAGTGTGCTCCAGGACATCATCGGCTCCGGGCACGTGCCGGTGGTGCGGCTGAAGCACATCTTCCGCCAGGCGCAGGCGAGCCTCATCATCACCAATGCCCACCGCATCAACCAGGGGGAGCTGCCCCAGGTGCCCTCCGGGGACGCGCTGGCCGACTTCTACTTCGTGGAGAAGGAGGAGCCCGAGGCCATCCTCGCGGCCCTCAAGACGCTGGTGAAGGAGCGCATCCCGCGCCGCTTCGGGCTGCACCCGGTGGACGAGGTGCAGGTGCTCGTGCCGATGAACCGGGGCCTCATCGGCACGGCGAACCTCAACGCCGTGCTGCAGGAGCACCTGAACCCTTCCGGGGAGGAGCTGGCGCGGGGCCAACGGACGTTCCGGGTGGGCGACAAGGTGATGCAGGTGCGCAACAACTACGAGCTCGGCGTCTTCAACGGGGACATCGGGCGGGTGGAGTCCCTCGACAAGGAGGAGCAGTCCCTGGTGGTGCGCTACGACGGGCGGCCGGTGGCCTACGCCTGGGCGGACCTCGACGAGCTGGTGCTCGCCTACGCCACGAGCGTGCACAAGTCGCAGGGCAGCGAGTACCCGTGTGTGGTGCTGCCCCTGCACACGCAGCACTACACGCTGCTGCAGCGCAACCTGCTCTACACCGCCGTGACGCGGGGCAAGAAGCTGGTGGTGCTGGTGGGAAGCAAGAAGGCGCTGGGGATTGCGGTGCGCAACGGGGAGCTTCAGAAGCGCTTCACGCGGCTCGCCGCGCGGCTGCGGGACTGAAGCAGAATGGCTGTCTCATCAGTGCCCCAGCATGGCGCGCACCCCCTACTCACGCTCGTCTTTGCTGACCGCCCAGATGGCGCCGTGGGCATCCGCCGTGTCCGAGGACGCTTCTGCCGTATAGAAGTAGGCCGCGACCGCGGCTCGACCCCGTCCCTCGGGACACTCCAGCGGGGCTGGGTGGCCATGCCAGTGCTCATCGCCATGAGCCATCACGACCAGCCGATCGAGGAGGGGAGCGATTCGTGTCTCGCACCTGGAGAGGTCGGCATTCCACAACTCGAGGTCGCCGCCCCAGGCGGGTTCCCAGTCGGGGTTCAGGTAGTAGAGGACGGTGAGCCGCCGCGTGAGCGCACGGAAGCGATCGCGGTTGAAGTCCGCGTGAAGCGCCAGATGGCCCCCACGAAGCGTGAGGTGCAGCCCGGCGCCCCGGAAATGCGGATCCGCGATGAGCCCCTGAACCCCGGTGAGTGTCTCCAGGAAGTCGAGGAACGACATGCTGGAGAACTCCGAGAGGAGATGTCGGAGCGCTCCGTGCACACCTTCGAACGCCTTGCGCTGAAGCTGACCCAGGCGCGCCGCCTGTTCCGGGTGATCGCGTCGCTTCCAACTGGCCTCGGAGCTGCCCGGGAAGACTCCTGCCAGGCCGGACGCGAGGGGCTCTCCCAGGAGGCCATCGATGACGACGTGAGGATAGGGCCGTGCGGCGCCGTAGGTGTCTCGATGGGCCAGCGCGAGCGAGCGGAGAGCCGTACGGGAGAGGAAGAAGCTCGGCCCTAGCAACGAGCCTTCTTCGAGGGTTGCGACGCTCACCAAGCCGCTCCTCAGTAGTTCGAGGACTCGTAGAAGCGCATGCCCATGCAACCGCTCGCGCCATTGCCCATGATGTAGGCACTGCCATAGAGCATCGGCGAGAAGGTCACGCCCACAGCCGCGAAGGACTCCTGGTTGTAGCAGCACGTCCCCCCGATGGGTCCGGAGCCGTCCGAGTCTACCTGGTAGGCGCCATGGTCCTCGGTCCAGGCATAGGCATACGTCTGGATGTTCCGGGTGAACTCCGAGAAAGGACCGAACTCGGACCACCTCGCCAATGTCGTGACGCTCCCATCCACCATGCCGTAGTCAAACGTGATGGTGAAGTCGTAGCTCCCCGCGCAGAACACGCCGGAGGGCGTACCGGAGCTTCCCAGCGTCGACCACTCGGGCGCGCTGACAGGCAGGGGCTCGTGGACGCCTGACGCGCGCGCCTGCGAGACGCTGTCCTCCAGATAGCGAATCAGCTTCTCGTTGGCTGCCAGGCGCTTCTCAGCGGCCCTCGAGCCGTACTGCTCCACGCGCATCGTCTCCAAAAAGGTGCGCTCCATCCGCGCGTTCTGCAACGCGAACTCGAAGCCCTCGGCACCATAGCCCATGCGCTCGTAGCCGCCTTCCGGCTTCGAGCGTTCCCAGACACCCGGAGAGATTTCGGTCCATGCCTGTGCCAGGGCCGTTTCCGAGATCGATGTATGGGATTCCACCGCGAACTCCCGATTCGAGACATCCGATTCCACCGCTGTCCCTCCACCGCAAGCCACCAGCAGGATTGGAGCAACCAGGCCCTTCAGAAATGCGCTTCTCATTGAGTCTCCCTCGATGACATGAGGCGGCCGAGGATAGCCGCTGCGGGGAGGGAGCTGAAGGATCTGGAAACGATCTTCCTAAAACG
>NZ_DASPHO010000906.1:0-26076 GCF_035629615.1 Hyalangium sp.
ATGGTGTCTGGGAGAGGGAGTAACCAGGAAGCGAAACCCCGGGAGCCCGCCCGATGCTTCCCGTGTACCCAGAGGCAGCTTCCCCCTTGCTCCGCTCAAGCACACGGGCGCTCGCCCTGCCGCCTGGTCACCGCACGTTCATTCGAGACTCAGAAGCGGCTGTGATCGATTCGGAAGTCCTCCTCTGGGGGCAGCTCGATGGGCTCCACGTGGCGCCCGGCGAGGAGGCCGTGGCGGCGCAGCGTGCGCTCGATGTCCTCGCGCAGCGCGAGGACCGGCTGCGCGTTGAGGCCCGTGGCGAAGGACACCTCGTCCATGAAGGCCAGGTTCTCCGGCTGGTGCGTGGCGACGTAGATGGAGCCCCTCGAGCTCCCTTGCTGGATCCGCAGCGGGCACACGTGCAGCCGGCCCAGCACCTCTGCCGGCACCGTGTGCACCACCGAGCCTGGAACCTTGTCCATCTGCTCCGGACGGATGAAGGGCACGTTGAGGTGGCCCGCCAGCAGTCGGAGGAACGGCTCGCGCGGAATCATGTTCAGCTCGAGCACGGCGTCGCCGAACCTGCAGCGCCACCGGGTCTGATACGCCAGCACGGTCTGCACCTGCTCAGGCTTCAACGCACCGTTGTGAACCAACCACTCTCCAAGTCGCATCCTGGGCACGCCACCACCCCCCACCCGCGCGCTTCCGCAGGTTCGAGGCGAGCCATTGCGCCTGGCGTGCCACACGGCTTCCCAGGCAATTCACTGGGTTGCACTCTCGCTTCCTCAAAGTGAGGAAGGATTTTCCGTCCCACCCCTGCTGGATTTACCGGCCGCCCCAAACGGATGCGGCGGGGCCAGCTCTCTGGGAGCCAGCCCCGCCGCACAGACTCCGGTGGAGGCGCTCAGCCCTGCCGAGCGCCCTGAGCTACGCCTTCAGCGGCTTCACCGCCTGCGGGCAGTGCCAGTAGGTGTACTCGCAGGTGGCCGTGGCCTCGTCGCACGGCACCTTCACGAGCGTGACGAGCTCGCACGGGTGCGAGAGCCCGCCCGGCTCCGTGGGCGCCGCGCTGGGAGGAGCCGCCACCCCCGTGTTGCCGTTGTCTCCGTGGGGAACCGGGCTCGCCCGGCCGGCCCCGCGCCCCTTGCGCGATGCCCCTCGCGAGTCCTGCCCGGACTCCTGCGACGGGGAGCCCCACAGCTGGGACACCACCGGCAGCAGGCTCGGCGCCACACCCAGCACCGCGCCGAGAACGTACAGCTTGGTTCGCATGAAACCCCCTTGCCGGCTGAGACCGCCTCCACACCTCCATGGCGCGTCGGCTCCGGTCCCGCGGCAGGACGTAGCTACCAGGCAGGTCTGACACTTCGGGGCCGGGGCTCCCCCTCGCCGCCCCCCCTCGGCCCCCTGTCATTTCGCGCCTTTCGAGGGTCTCCTCCAACGCCTCAGGACGGGAGTCGAACTGTCTGCCCGGAGATGATTAGGATGATCCGCGACCCCGGCGTCTGTCAGCGCCGTGTGGTATGGGAGCACCCTCCTCATGCCTTTTCAGATCACTGTCCACGAGACCGATCGCATCCTCGAGGTCGTCTACCCGCCGCAGCCCACGCAGGCGGACGTCGACGACTACCTCTCACGGGTGAGGGCCCTCATTGACGGGCTGGGCGGCGACTGGAGCGCGCTGGTGGATCAATCCCAGCTGCGGGTGATGCCCTCCAACATGGTGAGCGTGATGGCGAAGCTCAACGCCTACGCGCAGCTCAAGGGGATGAAGCGCTCGGCGCGCATCGTCTCCACCGCGGCCTCCGGGCTCCAGGCCTGGCGGATGACCAAGCAGGCCATGCTCAGCATCCCCGCGCGCACCTTCGAGTCTCGCGGCGAGGCGCTCAACTGGTTGAAGAACCCTGACGACGAGTGAAGCTGCAGTCCGGCTGATCTCCGACAGTGCTCCTGGAAAGCCCAGCGTTCAGGACTGGGAGTGAAGACAGGGAAAGCGGTTTGGTGCATCATGCGCCGCCCTGCTCGGCCGCAAGGCGTGCGGGGTGCTTCCCCCATCCCCCAAGGAGTAGCTGTCCATGCGAACCCCCTGGTCCAGCGCCCCCCAGCGCGTCCGAGCCCTCACCCTGCTGTGTACCCTGGCCGCCGTGAGCTGTGGCCCTCTCGAGGAGGGTGGCGCCCTTCTGGACCCGGACAGCCTGGGCAAGTCCAAGGACCCGGTCGTCTACGGCACGGACAACCGCACGGACGTGTATGCGCACGCGGATGCCACCCTGCGGGCCCGCGCCCAGCAGGCCACCGTGGCGCTGATGAACCCGAGCGACTTCAACGCCACCAACCCCAGCAACGTCACCTTCAACGCGCAGAACCTGGGCACGGCCTACAACCTCTGCGCCACGGAGCGCTTCCGGAGTGATCTGACGCCGGCCTTCTGCTCGGGCACGCTGATCGACGACGACCTGGTGCTCACGGCGGGCCACTGCATCACCAGCTCCTCGGCCTGCACCAACACGCGCTTTGTCTTCAACTTCTACCGGACGAGCGCCACGGCGATGCAGACCGTCACCACGGCGGACATCTTCTCCTGCCAGTCCATCGTCGTGCGCCAGCAGGCGGTGGTGAACGGGCAGAACCTGGACTACGCGATCCTCCGGCTGGACCGGGCGGCCACACCGCGCTTCACGCCTGCGCCGATCCGCCCGGGCAACAGCGCGCTGCCCGTGGGCACCGGAGTGACGGTGATTGGCAGCGGCAGCGGCATCCCCTTCAAGATTGACTCGGGCGGCACGGTGCGCGACGCGCGCGCGGGCACGCTGGACTACTTCATCGCGACGACGGACACCTTCGGCGGCAACTCGGGCTCGGGCGTGTACGAGAACAGCGGCTACACGGTGGCCGGCATCCTCGTGCGCGGCGAGACGGACTACGTGTCGAGCGGCAGCTGCAGCATCGTGAACGTGTGCACCGAGACGGGCTGCCGCGGCGAGGATGTCACCTACGTCCGCCCGGCCGTCGCTGCCTACTGCGCGGTGGCGGGCAGCCAGCGGCTGTGCGGCACCACCGAGCCGCCGCCTCCGCCCGCCAACTCGCTGCCCTACACCGCGACCAACACGAACAGCGCCCAGCAGAACACGGTGAAGAAGGTGGTGGCCCTGACGGCGGGCCAGAAGATCACCCTGGGCACCTGCGGCCTCACGGGTGCCGCCTTCACGGGTGACACGTACCTGCGCCTGTTCGGGCCGAGCGCCACCGAGGTGAGCGCCAATGACGATGCGTGCGGTGGCCGCGGCTCCAGCCTCGCCTTCACCGCCTCCACCAGCGGCAACTACGAGATCCGCGCCGGCTGCTACTCCAGCGGCAGCTGCAGCGGCACCGTGGTGTGGGAGATCGTCAACGGCACGCCTCCTCCTCCTCCGACGGGCGGCACGTACGACTACAGCGCGAGCAACACCAACAGCGCGCAGCAGAACACGGTGAACCAGAGCGTCACCCTCGCCGCGGGCCAGAGCATCACCCTGGGCACCTGCGGCCTCACGGGCGCTACCTCCACCGGGGACACCTACCTGCGCCTCTACAGCCCCGCGGCCGCGCAGGTGGCCGCCAACGACGACGCGTGCGGCGGCACCGGCTCCAACCTGAGCTTCACTGCCACCACGGCGGGCACGTACCAGATCCGCGGCGGCTGCTACTCCAACACCAGCTGCAGCGGCAAGGTCGCCTGGACGATCCAGTAGCCTCGAAAGCAGGACGCGGGCGGCACCGCTTGACCGCCCGCGCCCGGCCGCCGGCGCAGGAGTCCACGGAGCGGAGCCCCTCATGCCGCGAGGCTCCTGCCCTGGTATGAAGTGCACGCCATGAATGCTCTTCTCGGCTTCCTCCTCGCGCTACCAGCGGCGGCGCATGTGGATCTGGGCCGTGGCATTCTTTGCGCTTATGGGGTGCGTGCTGCTGCGCGTGGCCATCCACCGGGGTCCCGCCTGCTCCACCTCGCTGCCCGAGTTCGAGCCCAAGGTCAGTGAAATCGCCCTCTTGTGGCGCCGTCGCCGGGTGAGGTGCGAGCATTGCGGCATCCAGCTCCAATAGGGGCTCACCCGCCTACAGAGGAAGCGCGGGCGCTGCTTGACAGTCTGGGCGGCGAGATCTAACGCGGGGGGCCATGAGCACACCTCGGTTCCCCAACCCGTCCACGCCCATCAGCAACAAGGTCCCCCTGCGTGTCCTCCTCCTGGAGAACATCCACGCGTCCGCCGAGCGGCTGCTCGCGGCCGAGGGGTTCCAGGTCGAGCGCGTCCCGGGGGCCCTCAAGCCCGAGGAGCTGGCCGAGCGGCTCAAGGGCGTGCACCTGCTGGGCATCCGCAGCAAGACGAACGTGCCGGAGCGCGCGCTGGCCCACGCGGAGAACCTGCTGGCCATTGGTGCCTTCTGCATCGGCACCAACCAGATTGATCTGAAGGCCACCAACATCCACGGAGTCCCCTGCTTCAACGCGCCGTTCAGCAACACGCGCAGCGTGGCGGAGATGGTGATCGCGGAGATCATCGTGCTCACGCGCCAGCTGTTTGACCGCAGCCGCGAGGTGCACACGGGCCAGTGGCGCAAGGTGGCCACGGGCAGCCATGAGGTGCGCGGCAAGACGCTGGGCATCATCGGCTACGGGCACATCGGCTCACAGCTCGGCGTGCTGGCCGAGTCGTTGGGCCTGAGGGTGATCTACTACGACGTCATGACGAAGCTGCCGCTGGGCAACACGCGCTCGGTGGCCACGCTGGATGAGCTGCTGGCCGAGTCGGACTTCATCACCCTGCACGTGCCGGCCACTCCCTCCACGCACATGATGTTCGGCGCGGCGGAGCTGGCGAAGATGAAGAAGGGGGCGTGCCTCATCAACGCCAGCCGCGGCACGGTGGTGGACATCCCCGCGCTGGCGCGGGCGCTGCACTCCAAGCACCTGGGCGGCGCGGCGGTGGACGTGTACCCGGAGGAGCCTGAGACGAACAGCGACGGCTTCGTCACCGAGCTGCAGAACCTGCCCAACGTGGTGCTCACCCCGCACATCGGCGGCTCTACCGAGGAGGCCCAGGAGTCCATTGGCCGGGAGGTGGCCACCTCGCTCATCAAGTTCGTGCGCACCGGTGCCACCACGGGGGCCGTGAACTTCCCGCAGGTGGAGGTGCCCCTGATCGCCGGCACGCACCGCATCCTCAACGTGCACCGCAACATCCCCGGCGTGCTGCGCGACATCAACCGCATCGTCTCGGACCTGAACGCCAACATCCACGCGCAGGTGCTGAACACGGACTCCAACATTGGCTACCTGGTGATGGATCTGGACCAGGACGTGTCCGGCCCCGTGTGCGATGCCATCGCGGCGCTGAACACGGACATCAAGACGCGCATCGTCTCCTGATCCAGGCACGCCTCACACGTCCAGGATCTTCCCCGGGTTGAGGATGCCGCTCGGATCCAGCGTGCGCTTGAGGGCGCGCAGCAGCTCGAGCTCCGCGGGGGCGCGCGTATAGGACAGGTAGTCCTTCTTCAGCAGGCCGATGCCGTGCTCGGCGGAGATGCTGCCTCCGTACTTGCGCACCAGGGAGAAGATGTCGTGGTCCGCCTGCTTCGTGTGGGCGAGGAACTCGGCCTTCTCCATGGCCTCCGGCTTCATCACGTTGACGTGCAGGTTGCCGTCGCCAATGTGGCCGAAGAGGCAGATCTCCCAGCCCGGGTAGCGCGCGGCGAAGAACTGATCCAGCTCCGCGCAGAAGGCCTCCAGCGCGGCGACTGGCAGGGAGATGTCGTTCTTGTGGGGCAGCCCGGTGGCCGAGAGGCTCTCGCTGATGCTCTCTCGCAGCGCCCACAGCTCCGTGGCCTGCGAGGCGCTCTGGGCCTGGGTGCCGTCCGTCACCCGCCCGCGCTCGAAGAGCGCGCCCAGCCACGCCTCCACTGCCGCCGCGTCCGTGGACTCCGCCTCCACGAGCACATAGCAACCGCTGGTCGCATCAAAGGGCGAGCGCAGCTTGCGGTGGCGCTGGACCCGCGCCAGGCACCGGTCCGTGAAGAACTCGTAGGCGGACAGCAGCAGCGGCGCCTGGCGCGCCTCCCGGAACAGCCGCAGCACCGCCGCCACATCCGGCACCGCGAAGAGGAACACATCCTGCTTGCCGGGCAGCCGCGTGAGCTTGAGCGTGGCCTCGGTGATGATGCCCAGCGTGCCCTCGCTGCCGATGAAGAGCTGGCGCAGATCCAGGCCCGTGTTGTTCTTCTCCAGCGCGCCGTTGAGCTCCAGCACCTGCCCCTTCGCCGTCACCACCTGGAGCCCCAGCACCCACTGGCGCGTGAGGCCGTAGCGGATGACCTTCACCCCGCCGGCGTTGGTGGCGATGTTGCCGCCCACCTGGCTGGAGCCCTTGGAGGCGAAGTCCACCGGCCACGTCAGCCCGTGCTGAGCGCAGTGTTGGTGCACCGCCTCCGTCACCGCGCCCGCCTGTACGCGCACCGTGTTGCCGAGCAGGTCCACCGGCTCCATGCGGTTCATCCTCCGCAGGGAGATCACCAGCTCGCCCCGAGCTGCCACCGCGCCCGCCGCCAGGCCCGTCCGCCCTCCCGAGGGCACCACCGGTACGCGGTGCGCGTCGCACAAGGCCAGCAGCCGTGCGACTTCCTCCGTCGTGCGAGGGAAGGCCACGGCCGCCGGAGCCGGGGTGTGGACACGCGTCCAGTCGCGCCCGTACTCCGCGAGCTCCCCCGGCTCACGGGTGAGGAAGTCGGAAGGGAAGCCCTCGGAGATGGCTCGGAGGAAGGCGTCGGGGAGAGCGGCGGTGGACATACTCCAGGCGTATTTCACGCGCCCCGTCCTGACAAGCCGTTCGATGCCCTTGAGGCCCTGCCTCGAGGTGGCTCAGGGCTTCATCAGCTCGGCCAGCTTGCCGGCCAGCTCCGCCTCGGTGCGCAGCGGCGCGTCGTCCAGCGCCTCCGCCTCCGCTCGCAGCAGTGCTGCCGTCCGATTCGCCACCTCTCGGGCCGCAGCCTTCTCACCCTTGTGCCACTGCTCGCAGGCCTGCCGGGCGCCCAGGATGAAGTTCGTCAGCGCCACCGTCTTGCGCACCGTGCGCTGCGAGTACCACGACGCCGTGGCGCTGAGCGGCTCGCTGCCCTCGTACTTCGCAGTGAGGGACACCGCGGCAGGCGCCTCACCCTCCACCGGCTGGAAGGAGAACCCGTTCGCCACCACCGGCTGGTTCGGCTGCACCTCCCCACTGCCGCTGAGGCGCGCGACGATGGCACCGCGCCTCCGCGAGAGGAACACCGTGGCCACATCCATCGTCGCCGCGCTCACGCCAGGGTCCACCCCGGGCACCCCGTACACCGCCTCCACCCGGAAGCCCTCGGCCGGCGCGAGCGCCATGTGCAAGTCATAGGCAATGGGCGTCACCAGGAAGTCGAAGTCCTCGTCGAACACCTTCTGCATCCGCTCGGAATTGCTCAGGTAGTAGTAGTTCGCCCCCCGCACGGCCGAGATCTTCGTGACGAGCGCCTGCCCGAAGGCAATGTTCACCCCGAAGACGGTGGTGTCCATGCCCTTCGCCGAGCTGCCGCTCAGCAGCTCCATGAACTCGCCCTCGCCCGTGGCGCCCACGTTGGGCATGGCATCCGTGAAGAGCATCAGCCGGCGGGCCCGCGACGGCTCCACCGGCCGTGTGGCCAGCTGCTTGAAGCCCTCGCGCAGCCCGCACTCGATGCAGGTGCCCCCCTCTGCCTCGATGTCGCCGATGGCGTTCAAGAGCTCCGTGCGGTTCCTCACCGCCTGCTGCTTCACCAGCGTCTCGACGCTGTCGTCGAAGATGACCATCGAGAAGGTGTCGTTCTCGTCCAGCTTCTCCACCAGCTTGCGGGCCGCCTCCTTCACCGCCTCCATCGGCTCCACGCCCATGGAGCCGGAGTGGTCAATGACCAGCGCCACGTCCAACGGCTTGCGGCGAAAAGTCGCTGGATCCACGTTCGAGGAGAAGCCCACCTGCACGAACACCTCCTGGCGCCCCGTGTCGATGGCCGGCGCGATGGCCGTCGCCGTGCGCAGGCACAACACCTGATCACAGCTCGAGCCCTCCAACGGGAGGTCGTGCTCCGAGTAGAGGCCTTCGGCCACGAAGTCCTCCGACTCCGGCACCTGGCCCGCGGCGACCTTCGTGCGCGCCAGCCCGATGTCCTGCGCGCCGCCCGGCGTCGCTCCTAAGTCTCCAGGAGCACCCGTCGAGAGCCCACTACAGCCAGCCAGCGTGAGCGCAGCCGCCACCAGCGCGGCGAGAAGCCTTCGCGTCATGTCATCCTCCGAGGAATGGGATGCCCGCGCCAAAGCAAGCCGCGTTCCCAGCCCAACCCGTTGATCTCACTGCGTTCAGGGGCACACACGCCCTACCCTGCGTGACAAGAATGTCAGGGTTCAGGCGAGGGCCAGGACTCGAAGACCCGCTCGGCGGCAGCCTGCTGCGACCAGTCCACCTTGCCCACCAGGGACTGGGGGCCGCAGGTGATGTGGATCTCCTTCCACACCGGGACTTCCCGCGCGCGGCGCACCTCCCACGCGGACCAGTGCACGCCGCCCGTGGCCGCCACCACCCGAGCCAGGTGCTCATCGAACTCGGACTCGCTCAGCCAGCGCAGCTCCTCCAGCACCCAGGACACCTCGAGGCTGAGCCCCTCGGATGGGGGCTCACCGGTCAGCGCCTTCAACGCCTCTCGGCCGGTCCCCACCGGCACGAAGGAGACGCCCTCGGGCCGAAGGGCCACCATCCCCTGGCGAGGGCGCGTCCCAGGCCCGCTCCGCAGCGTCGCCTCGTAGAGGCTCACCTGGGACACCCGCAGCCCGCCCCGGCTCGCTCCCAGGAAGGGCGGCTGGCGGTGCATCTCCAGGAGGGCCGCGAGCCGCTCCACCGGCTCCGCGTACCGCACGTGCACGATGCGATCTCCCTGCACGTGCACACTGCGAGAGAGGCGCTCCAGCTGGATGCCCCCCGGACGGATGGAGCGCAGAGACACCGCCACCGGGTCGCCCACCACCGGCTTCCAGATGAGCCGATCACTCGTGAGCCAGAACTCCCCCGCGCGCGCCACGTACAGCCCCACGAGGGTGACGAGGATGCCCGCGACGAACAGGAAGAGCGCCGGGCCCGCGAAGGTGGGCACCAGGCTGAGGATGGGCCCGATGAGCAGGAGCAGGATCGCCACGGGGGGCGGGATGGAGGCATTGCGCTTCATCTCCAGGATGCGCGTCTCCTCGCGCGCGGGCACCAGGCTGGGAGGCTCCCGCACGACGCTCCGCAGCAAGGCCAGCTCCTCTCCCAGGTTCGCAGTCCCCAGGGGCACCGCCAGCTCGGCCAGCCGCTTGCGGACGAGCGCCCCCACGCGCGCCCGGTGCCGCAGCACGTCCCGGAGCGGCTCGAACACCGGGAGCGTCTCGGGCCAGCCTTCCAGCTCCATGCGCTTGCGAGCCCGACCGAGCGCCTCGTCTAGAGGGCCCTCCTGGTCGAGCACCTCCTGGAGTCCATCGTGGGCGCGCAGGCGGCGCCTCCAGAGCACCCCCCTCAGCCGCTTCTCCAGGGCGGCGTAGCGCTTCCGAGCGGCCTCGATGACCTCCAGCCGACCCTCGAGCAGCCGGCGGAGGCCCTCGGGAGACAGCTCCCGTTCAGGAGCCGACGGGTGCGCAGGGGGCGCTCGTAGCCGCTCGGACATTCGCACCCAGGAGCATATCGGGGTCCACGGTTGGACTGCCTATCTTCTCCAGGCGAGCGCTCACGAGTGTCCGCTGGGGGTCTGAATGGACAGGCTGCGAAAACCCTTCTTCATCGTGTCGCTGGTGTGCTTGCTGCTCGCGGTGCTCATCGAGGTGGGGGCGCCCGTCCTGCTTCCCACGCAGGCGCCGGATCGACAGACCCTGCAGGCCGCCATCCGCGAGGAGGGCGCCGAGGACGACGTGGACATCAACGAGGTCCTCCAGGTCCAGCAGGAGAACCCGCCCACACCGGGGCTCAGCATCCCCTACCTGGCCCTGCTGGACGCGCTGCTGCTGCTCACCCTGGCGCTGATGGGCGCCAGCCTCCTCATCCCCGAGCGCGTCCACGGGCGCTTGCAGGGCCTGGTGACGCTCATCGGAGCCATCGTGGCGCTCCTGGCAGGCCTGGTCATGCTGTTTGCCGCCATCGGCCTGCTGCTCCTCATGGTGGGGCTCTTCACCGCCGTGCCCTTTGGCACCATCGCCTACCTGGCCGTGTGGGGCTTCTTCAACCGCGGAGGCGCCGCCGGAACGCTCGGCCTGCTCATGCTGCTCAAGGTCGTCGCCGCGGTGTGCCTCGTGCTCGCCCACCAGCGCTTCCTGCAGAACAAGGGCCTGGTGCTGCTGATCCTCACCTCGCTGCTGGCGAATGCCATCGTCAGCCTCCTGCACGGGCTGGTGCCCATTGTCCTGGTGAGCATCACGGACGCGCTGGGCGCGATCATCGTCTCCGTGCTCGCGCTCATCTGGGCGGTGGTGCTGCTGATCGGCGCGCTCGTCTCCATCGTCAAGGTGCTCCGCCTCAAGCGCCAGGCCTCTGCCTGAAGACATATCAAAACAAGCAAACCAGACTTACCTGACAAAGAAGGACAATCCCTGTCGTTCCAGCGGGTCTACAATGCAAGACATGGTGAACCCCCACCTACAGCCAGACTTGCATTCTGAGTGGCTTGATCATTTCTACCGAGCGGGCAACACTTCTCTCCTCTGGCTGGAAGCTCAAGGGGGGAGAGCAGATGACACTGCGTTCCGTATGGGGTGCATTTGTGCTGGGGGCTGCGCTGACAGCCATTTCCTGTGGCGAGTCTGCTCACGAGCCCGCTTCGGAACCGGTGACGATCGCCGACGCCTCAGCCCACCAGGAGTCCTCCCCCACCCCCAGCGTTGCCTACAGCCCACCGGTCGCGCGCTGCCGGAACGTGACGAGCCGGACGACGAGCACGTGCAGCCTCCCCGCGAGCATCGATGACGGGTCGTCGGACCCAGACGGTGATCTGGTGGGCTGCACGCAGAGCCCGGCCGGACCGTACGCCGCCGGCAACACGGCGGTGACGCTGACGTGCACGGACCAGGGAGGCCGCAGCACCACGTGCACGGGCACGGTGACGGTGACGGACGGGGTGATACCCGTCGTTCGCGTCAGCCCGACGAGCCAGACGGTGCAGTGCGTCCGGGGCGGCACTTACTCCTACCTGAACGGAGTGACTGCGGACGACCTCTGCGCGGGCCCGCTGCCGTCCGCCAACATTGCCTGGAGCGGCACGGTGAACATGGGGCAGGTCAGCGCCCATCCAGTGACGTACCAGGCCAGGGACGCCTCCAATAACCTGTCCACTCCCGTGACGCGCACGGTCACCGTGGTGGACACGCTGCCGCCGCTCCTCTCGATGCTCGGGGCCGCCACCATGCCGGCTGAGTGCGGCCTGGCGTTCAATGATCCAGGGGCCATGGCGACGGACACGTGCATAGGCCCCATGACGAGCTCCATCGTGAGGACGGGCTCGGTGAACACGGCCGTGATCGGCTCCTACATGCTTCGCTACGACGTGAGTGATGGGTACAACTCCGCCGCGCAGCGGACCCGCACCGTCATCGTGGCCGACACGCGAAAGCCCACGGTGACGCTCACCGGCCCGCTGAGCCACACGGTGGAGTGCGGCGCCCCGTACGCGGATCCGGGCGCCACGGCCACCGATCTGTGTGCCGGCAACCTGCCCGTCGTGGCGACGAACCCGCCAAACGTGGGCCAGCCCGGCTCCTACACCCTCCAGTACAGGGCGACGGACCCGTCCGGAAACACGGCCACTGCCGCCCAGAACCGAGTGGTGACTGTGGCCGACACGCTGCCGCCCACGGTGACGCTCAACGGCCCGGCCAGCATGGCCGTGGAGTGTGCCTCGCCGTTCCAGGATCCGGGCGCCACCGCCAGCGATCAGTGCTCCGGTGCCGTGTCCGTCACCTCGAGCGGTTGGGGAAACAGCCAGGTGCCGGGAGTCCAGACGATCACCTACAGCGCCACGGACAGGGCTGGCCACACCGCCTCGACGACGCGCAGGGTGACGGTGAGCGACACGCTGCCGCCGGTGCTCACGTTGCTCGGCCCAGCCACGCAGTCATTGGAGTGCGACGGCGAGCCCTACGTGGAGCCAGGCGCCACGGCCTCGGACTACTGCTCCGGCGACCTGACTCCGAACATCATCGTCTCCAGCAACCTCGATCAGTCCCAGGAGGGCGAGTACACCGTCACCTACAGCGTGGAGGATGCTGCGGGCAACGTGAGCACTGCCGTCCGCCAGCTCACGGTGGGCCCCTGCGTCCGCTGCCTCCCAGTCCACCTGAGCGAGTTCAACCTGTTCCTGCTCGAGAGCTACACCGGAGGCCATGATGTGGAAGGCAAGGTGGCGGCCGGTGGCGACATCACGTTGACGGACTTCGCCGTGGGCGCCAGGGTGCCGGATGGCAACATCGCCCACACGCTGGTGGCCGGAAGGAACCTCTCGCTCTCGCGGGGTGGTGTCTGGGGAGATGCCTGGCATGGCGGCACCTACAGCGCCGACGCGAGCGTGGTCTACCCGCGCGGCTCCGTGGCCCAGGGCACGCCCATTGACTTCGGGGCCCGGTTCGCCGAGCTGCGCCAGCTGTCCGCACAGCTCGGAGGCCTGGCGGCCACGGGTGCAACGCGGTTGGAGCCGTGGGGTGGCATCTTCCTGAGGGGCACGGATCCGTCCGTGAACGTCTTCGACATGGACGCGAGCACCTTCACGGGAGCCGCGCTGTGGTCCATTGACGCGCCGGCGGGCTCCCTGGTGGTGGTCAACATCCGCGGCGCCTCGGCCACCTTCACCGGATTTGGCACCTTCTTCAGCGGCGGCATTGATCAGCACGGCGTGCTCTACAACTTCGTGGATGCCACCCGCATCAACGCCCACGGCTTCGGCTTCTGGGGCACCGTGCTGGCACCCCAGGCTCACCTCACCTTCAACAACGGCAGCTGGGATGGTGGCATCTACGCCCGGTCGCTGACGGGCAACGCCGAGGGCCACGTCAATCCGTTGAACGACCGCGAGATCTGCCCGTAATGGAAGTGGAGCAGCGCCGTTGCCTTGAACGGGCTGCTCAAGTGGGTGGCACAGGGAAGCGACGTCCCGTCAGCTCGACCTTCGAGAGCGTCAGCCGGAAGGGCTCGCCCTTCTGTGCAAGCTCGCCGAGCGTGACCGAGTCCTCGACGAGGACTCCTTCCAGCCCCGAGTCCTCCGCGAGCTTGGAGGCGATGTTGACGGGATTGCCTGCGATCTCGCGCTCACCGCTGGCGAGAGGGAAGAGGTAGACCTCGCCATGGGTCAGCCCGACGTGTGCGTTGAAGCCCAGCGCGCGATTCTCCTCGATGATGTCGCGCGCGAATGCGACCGCCTGGCGGCCCTCCGGGAAGAGCACGATGGCCAGGGTGCCATTGGACTTGACGACGTCCGCCCCATGGGACGCGGCGATGCGACGGACCGCGACGTTGATGAGGGACATGTCCGTGAACGAGTCCAACAGGAACTTGTGCGGGCTGTGGGTCACCTTCACGAAGGCAACCGTCTGGGTCTTCCGGTACTCAGGAAACTCCTCCTGCGCCAGTTCTGCCAGAGACGCCGAGCGCAGCCGCCGAAAGAACGCCGCATCGAAGGGCGTCGGATAGTCGGGGTTGCCCTCAACGGCTTCCACGGTCCCTGAGAAGTGGCTGAGCGCCCACAGCGCGCCCGCCTTCTGGAGATCCTCGCGCAGCCGGGCTGCCTGGCGGACCGAGCCCGCGAGAAGCTCGAAGATCGGCTGCGAGAAGACGATCTCTCCTGCCGACGTCGCGTCCTCAGCGATGCCCTCGATGAAGTCCGCGTCTTCACCGAAGAGCCCGCCGCCGACCTTGTAGCACTCGCCGCTGTGGATACCGATCCCGATCTGGACTTGCAAGTCCTTGACCTTGCGCTGCACCCCGAGCATCTGCGCGAGGACCTGCGACGGCGCGATCTTCTCGTCGAAGAACATCTGCGAGTTATCCGCCGCCCAGATGCCAACGGCTTCGCCGCCGATCGCCGTCCCATAGGAATGAATCACTTCCTTGGGCTCGGAGACGAGCTTCATCACCTGAGCCAGGGTGTAGCGCTGGGTCAACCTGGAGAGGCCCGCCGAGTCCGTGGACACGATGGTCCCTCGAGCCCGGAAGGGCGCCAGCAGCTGGTCATGTCGGGCAGCGGTCTTGTCCTTCCCGTTCCAGTTCAGAACGAGATCGGCCGGGATGATCCCAGCAATATCCTGCCGCAGGTCCGCCAAAGAGATGTTGTACGTCGCCATTCAGTCACCCTCCGAGTGCGCGGACCTTATCGGAACTCATCGCCGCGGGAGACATGTTTCAACTTCCGGGCCACAGGAGGGGAGCGCCCGCTCGGGAGCGCCGAAGCGAGCCCGTCAGGCGATTGCCGTGAGTCGACGTGTCAGCTCTGGGAATTGACGTGTTAGAGCTGCAGGCTGACGTGTCAGCGCGAGCAGCAGCTTCAGTCGCTCGCTACCCATTCGGCCTCGGCTTCACCGACACGAACTTCCCCTGACAAGAGCTTCGGGAGCAGGGTGTCACGAAGCTCTGCGAGCGTCTTGGATTCAAGGAGATTGGCCTTGACTCGTTTGAGCATAGGCTCAACCACGGTATCAAACCGTTGCCGCACTTCGATGGGCGCTAGAGAAACCGGGATTGCCGAGAATGTCTGGCGTGTGATCGTCTCGAAGACGGTCCCGTGGGTACGAGCACGCAAGTCTCCAACGGCATTCTTCAGCAGGTAGTAGGTGAAGGCATCTGTCCCCTGAATACGCCCCCGAACGCCGTAGCAGGACTGATTCATCGCCATCGGAACCGCAGTCAGTGCGAGTTTTCCGACAGTCCCTCGAGCCGTGATTATCGTTGTTCCAACAGGAAGCAGCTCGGCGGCACAGTTCTCCAGCCCGGAATCCGTGATGGTCTTCTCTGTGCTGACCACCCATATGTCCCCATCGGCCGGGGCATCCTTCACTGAGAACCAGGGAATCTCTCCTCCCCAGAACGACGATTCGGCAGTCCGGGGCGTACCGCCCGTCAGGATCTCAATGCTCGAGTCAAGGGTGACCCTCCTCCAGCCAAGAGGGAGAAGGCCCCCATCCGAGGAATCCATTGCGGCCGGGAACAGTGCTGCCGTCTCAGCGTCCATGCCCTCTGGCTGTCGGCCCTCCGTCTTGGCCCGAACTGGGTCGAAGTCCACAAACCAAGAGCGGAACAACGCCTGGGCCATGAGCTCCAAGGCCTGGTTCATGCGACGGTTCATGTCGATCTTGTCGTCAAGGCTGCCAACAACCTCAAGAATCGCTTGGCGTGTGGCCGGCGGCGGCAGAGGAACGGGGATGCGTGCTACGTCCTTCAGATTCAACGTCTTCTGAACGGTCGTATTGCACCACGAGTCGATGAGGTGTCGAACCTTCTGCGTCCGAAGGATGTAGCGCACCCAGCGAGCCCCTACCTCGGACCGAACTGGAATCACCGCGATGGCCCGAGCAACATTCCACCCCGCAAGATGCAGAGGGACCTCTGCTGCCTCTCCCACGGTGCCAACCAGCGTCAGGAGAAGTTCGCCGCCACGAAGCCGGGTTCTTTCATAAGCGGACTCGATCTCCGGGGCGACCCGGAGAGGGGCACTGGTGTCGATCTGCCCATCGCGTACGGCGTTCACGCGAACGATGGGAATCCCATTCCCCCGATTCTCACCTGGCTGAACGATGCCGTACGAGATCCCTCGGCCAACTTCGAGAATGGAACTGAGCAGTTCCTCCTTCCACGCACTCACCACTGAACCCTCTGCAAATTGAGGCGAATTTGTGCTGACAACCGCTCGGAGGCCTCGAACTGCGCATCAAGTTCCTCGGTGAGCCTCTTGAACCGAGCACTAAACGGCTCGGCACCCGTATCGTCCACGTGCTCGGCTCCGACATACCGCCCTGGCGTGAGCACAAACCCGTGCGCGGCAATCTCCTCGAACCGTGCCAGTTTGCAGAAGCCAGCCACGTCTTTGTACTTTCCTCCATTCCTGTCCCCGCGCCATGCATGATATGCGTCGGCGATCTTCGCGACGTCCTCGCCTGTGAGTTCCCGCTGAGTGCGATCGATCATTCGCCCGAGTTTCCGAGCATCAATGAACAGGGTCTCGCCTTGTCGGTTCCGAAACCGGTTATTCTTCTTGTCCCGGGTCATGAACCAGAGGCAGACAGGAATCTGGGTCGAGTAGAAAAGCTGGCCTGGGAGCGCGACGATGCAGTCCACCAGGTCCCCCTCGATGAGGGCCCGACGAATTTCGCCCTCACCGCTCTGATCCGAGGACATGCTACCATTGGCTAGTACGAAGCCCGCAGATCCACTCGGGGCCATGTGGTGGATGAAGTGCTGAATCCACGCGAAGTTCGCGTTGCCCGCCGGGGGCACTCCGTACTTCCAGCGAACATCCTCGCGAAGCCGGTCCCCGCCCCAGTCGCTGTCATTGAAGGGCGGGTTTGCGAGGATATAGTCGGCCTTCAGGTCCTTATGTTGGTCTCGATGAAAGGTATCGGCGTATTCGGGCCCGAGGTTCGCGTCGATGCCCCGGATGGCGAGGTTCATCTTCGCGAGCTTCCAAGTCGTAGGGTTGGACTCCTGCCCGAAGATGGAGATGTCCCCGAGCTTACCGCCGTGGGCCTCTACGAACTTCTCGCTCTGGATGAACATGCCCCCGGAGCCGCAGCAGGGATCGTAGACCCGGCCCCGATACGGAGCGAGCATCTCCACGAGGAGCTTCACGACGGAGCGGGGCGTGTAGAACTGGCCGCCCTTCTTGCCCTCGGCGCTGGCGAACTCCGAGAGGAAGTACTCGTAGACGCGCCCGAGGATGTCCTTGCTGCGGTTCTCCCGGTCTCCAAGACCAATGGTGCCAATCAGATCGATCAGCTCCCCCAGGCGCTGCTTATCCAGGCCTGGCCTGGCGTACTCCTTGGGCAAAACCCCCTTGAGGCTGGGGTTATCTCGCTCAATGGCGACCATGGCGTCGTCAAGGAGCTTGCCAATGCTCGGCTGCCGGGCCTGGGCCTGGAGGCGAGCCCAGCGGCCCTCCTGGGGAACCCAGAAGATGTTCTCTGCGCGGTATTCGTCGGGGTCCTCCGGGTCAGCTCCCTGGTCCACCTCGGCCAGGAGCTGAGCACGGCGCTCCTCGAAGGCATCGCTGATGTACTTCAGGAAGATGAGTCCGAGGACGACGTGCTTGTACTCGGCAGCGTCCATGTTGTTGCGGAGCTTGTCCGCTGCCAGCCAGAGCGTGGCCTCGAACCCAAGGTCCCCCCCGTTCTTGGAGACCTTGGCGCGGCCTGCCTTGGGCTTCTCCGCAGGCTCCTCCTCGGGAGCAGCCTCGGAGAGGGGCAGCTCGCCCTGGCCACCCTCCCCACCGCTGAGAATTCTCTGAATGAGGAGCTCCTTCTCGCGGCCACTGCGATCCAGGTGCAGAGCATCACAGATGGACTGAAGCTCCTGGCGCGTCAGCAGCCCCAGCAACTCGGAGAATTCCACGCTCCGGGCCCGGAGCAAGGCGCTCACATGGTTTTCAGCGACGCGCTTGTCGCTGACATCCAGGCCGAAGTGGTCGGTGAGGGTGATGAGGCGGTCACGGGCGAGCTGCTCGAGGGCGGTTCGGCGCTGCTGGGCAGAGAGACGACTGGTGCTGGACATGAGTCCAAGATGCTACCGGGTTCCCGAAGAGAACTCACGGGCTCTCAACCCGTGCGCAGAGCAGGACGGACACACGGTCCACGCGGCACAAGCCCAGAGCATCGGACCCCGTGCCCGCCCTCCAGGTGCCCGGGCAGACTTGCGGCGGCAGCAGGCTGGGCTCACCGCTTGGGCCGGCGAGGCTTCTTCGAAAGATTCGTCTCTCCTGTCTCAAGACGAGGCTCTGGCTCCGCAGCTGCCCGCAGCGCTGGAATGGGTCCGGCCTCGTAGAATGGCTGAGTCGGGGAGGTGGCCTCAATGAGGCCATCCTCGGCCCAGGTGTCGCCGATCCGCTCTGCCTGCTCCATGATCGTCTGCGTCGCCTGTTCCTGCTTGTCGGGGGGATAGCCGTGCTTACGTAAGAGCCGCCGGACCATGGTCCGCAGTTTGGCCCTTGCGCTCTCGCGCTGTGTCCAATCCAGGGTGATATTGCGCCGAAGAGTGGACGTGAGCTCACGAGCAATCGTGCTGAGCACGTCGCTTCCCATGATCCTGACGGCGGCGTCATTCACCCCCAGGGCCTCGTAGAAGGCGAACTCGTCTTCCTCCAGTCCCAGCTCTTCGCCTCGAGCATGGGCCTCGCGCATCTCCTTGGCGAGCGCGATCAACTCCTCGATGACCTGCGCGGTCTCGATGGAGCGATTGCGGTACGCCCGCAGGGCCCTGTCGAGCAATTCCGAGAAAGCCCGCGACTGAACCAGATTCCGCCGCGAGCGGATCTTGATCTCATCGCGGAGGAGCTTCTGCAGGAGCTCGACAGCGAGGTTCTGTTGCGGCATTCCCCTCACGTCGGACAGGAACTCGTCCGACAGGATGGAGATGTCCGGTTTCTTCAGTCCTGCGGCCGCAAAAATGTCGATGACGTGGTCGGAGGCAGCAACGGCCCGGCTGATGATCTGTTGGATGGCGTGATCCAGCTCCTCATCGGAGACAGCCCCCATCCGGGCCCTCTTCTCCAGCGCTGCCTTCACGGCCTGGAAGAACGCCACCTCGTCCCGGACTCGCAGCGCCTTGTCATGGGGCACCGCCAGCGCGAACGCCTTGCTCAGCTCCGTGACAGCACGGATGAACCGCTCCTTGCCATCCTCCTGCCGCAGGATGTGCTCCTGGGCTTCGGGTAGGAACCTGAAGACGGCCTGGGAACCCGCGGCGATGACGGAGCGGTAGTCCAGGCCGTGAAACAGCCCCTGGCAGATCTCGATCCGGGCCAGCATCGCCGCCACGGCCTCGTCCTGGTCGATGGCGGTTGCGCCCTTCCCCCCAGCCTCGGTGTAAGTGGCAAGCGCGCTCTGGAGCTGGTCCGCGAGCCCCAGGTAGTCCACGACGAGCCCACCCGGCTTGTCCTTGAAGACACGATTGACGCGGGCGATGGCCTGCATGAGGCCGTGGCCGCGCATGGGTTTGTCCACATAGAGCGTGTGGAGACAGGGAGCATCGAAGCCCGTGAGCCACATGTCCCGGACGATGACGATCTGAAGCGGATCCTTTGGATCCTTGAAGCGCCTTGCCAGCGCCTCTCGGCGAGCCTTCGTGCGGATGTGCGGCTGCCACTCGAGCTTGTCCTCGGCCGAGCCCGTCATCACGATCTTCAGGCCCCCTCCCTCATCGCTGGCATCGTGCCACCGAGGGCGGAGCCGGATGAGGGCCTCGTACAGGTCCACACAGATTCGGCGGCTCATGCAGACAACCATCGCCTTGCCGCTCAGGGCCTCCTGCCGCTTCTCGAAGTGGTCGACCAGATCCCTGGCAATGAGATCGATCCGCTTCTTCGTGCCAGCGATGGCTTCGAGCTGCGCCCACCTGCTCTTGAGGCGCTCGCGCCGTTCCTCTTCTTCGCCTTCCGTCACCTCCTCGAATTCGGCGTCGATGCGCGGGCGCTCAGACTCGTCGAGCTGAAGCTTCGCGAGCCGCCCCTCGTAGTAGATGGGAACGGTCGTCCCGTCCTGTACGGCCCGCTGGATGTCGTAGATGCTGATGTACTCGCCAAAGACCGCGCGCGTGTTCTTGTCGGTGAGCTCAATGGGGGTGCCAGTGAACCCAATGAAGCTGGCCTGCGGGAGGGCATCCCGAAGATGCCGGGCAAAGCCGTCGATGAAGTCGTACTGGCTGCGGTGGGCCTCGTCGGCGACAACGACGATATTGCGACGGTCGGAGAGCAGGGGAAAGCTGTCCCCCTTGGCCTCGGGGAGGAACTTCTGGATGGTGGTAAAGACGATACCGCCGGACGCCACCTTCAACTTCCTGCGCAGGTCCTCCCGATCCTGGGCTTGCACAGGCGTCTGCCGCAGCAGCTCCTCGCAGCGGCTGAACGTCCCGAAGAGCTGGTCATCCAGATCGATGCGGTCCGTCAGCACCAGGAGCGTGGGATTCTCCATGGCCGGGTGCCGGACGACCTTTCCGGCATAGAAGGCCATGGTGAGGCTCTTCCCCGAGCCTTGGGTGTGCCAGACGACCCCCACGCGCCGGTCTCCCTGGGGACGGGAGGCCACGAGGGTTGCCTCCACAGCGCGTTGCACCGCGTGGAACTGGTGGTAGCCCGCAAGCTTCTTGACGACCTGGGCCCCGTCCTCCTCGAAGACAACGAAGGAGCGGATGAATTCCAGGAAGCGGCGTCGCTCGAAGACGCCGCGCACGAGGATCTCAAGGCCGAGCAGATGGCTGGGAGCCAGCTCCTCTCCCTCGATGGTACGCCAGGGCGCGAACCGCTCTCTGCTGGCGGTGAGCGAGCCAATGCGAGCTTCAAGGCCGTCGCTGACGACGAGGACCTCGTTGAAGTGGAAGAGGGAGGGGGTCTGCTCCTTGTAGGTCTGGAGCTGCTGGAACGCAGCCCAGAGGGTCGCGTCCTCATCAACGGCGTTCTTGAGTTCGATGACAGCGAGGGGGAGCCCGTTGACGAATACCACCACGTCCGGGCGGCGATGGTGCCCACCCTCGGTGACAATGAACTGGTTGACGACCAACCAGTCGTTGTTGTCGGGCACCTCGAAGTCCAGGAGCCGGACCCGGCCTCCGACCTCTCGGCCCTCATCCCCCAGGTACTGGACCTCCACTCCGTCCACGAGCAACCGGTGGTTGCGTCGGTTCTGCTGGACCAGCGACGGCGACTCCTGGCGCAGAAGCTTGCGCAGAGCCTCTTCCCGTGCGGACTGGGGCAGGTCCGGGTTGAGCCTGTCCACAGCTTCCCGCAAGCGCTCCTGGAGGACGACCTCTCCCAGGGTGCTCCGGAGAGATCCATGGTCGCTGGGTACCGCGTAGCCGAGCTCCGCGAACCACCCGAGGGTTGCTTCCTCGGCCACAGATTCAGTAATGCGGAGATTCATGGACATGGATTGGCGTGCACATTACCGCACCTGCCCAGAGCCTTTTCCCCTTTCGAGTAACCCAGGTCGCCGCCCCGCTCCCGTCCCAGGGGCCGTACTGCAGGTTCAGAATGGACCCGACACCCGTGTGGCTCGCCCGAGGGAGTTGCACCTATTCTGCGACCATGTTCGATTTCACGAGCACCGGAATCTGGCGGAAGACGCTGGCGGAACGGGAGGCCGATCCCTTCGCGACCCCACGCGAGCGCCTGCGCAGCCAGTTCCTCCGCTTCCGCGACAACGCCGAGAAGGTGGCAGACGAGATCAAGCGTGCGTACCCGTCCTTGACGGTCCACGGCATCACCCACCTCGATGCGCTCTGGGAGATGGCGGACATCATTCTCGGGGTGGACTACCCACTGACCCCCGCAGAGGCCTTCGTCCTGGGTGGCGCCTTCCTTGTGCACGACCTGGGCAATGGCCTGGCGGCCTACCCTGGCGGAGAAGCGGAGCTCCGTGCGTCCAAGGCCTGGAAGGACGCATTGGCGGCTCGCATCCGCCGGGAGAAAGGGCGCGCGCCCAGGTCGTCCGAGCTGGAGAAGCCACCTCCGGAGCTGGCCCAGCTCGCGACAGAGGACGCGCTCCGGGTCCTCCACGCGAAGCAGGCGGCACAGCTCGCGCAGCTGTCCTGGAGGGGCCCTCGGGGAGAGCCTTTGTACCTCATCGAGGATCCAGCGATGCGGTCGCACTTCGGCAAGCTCATCGGAGAGATCGCCTACAGCCACTGGTGGGACGTCTCGGAGGTGGCCCATCGGTTCGCCAGGCAGGAGCTGGGGCCGGCATCGTTCATGCCCCGAGACTGGACCGTCGATGCCCTGAAAGTCGCCTGCCTGCTCCGCGTCTCCGACGCCGCACACATCGACGAGCGCCGCGCCCCGCAGTTCCTGATGGCGCTCCGCGATCCTCAAGGGGTGTCACGGGCTCACTGGACGTTCCAGAGCAAGCTCTCGAAGCCGCATCTTCCCCATGGCAAGGACCGCCTCATCTACACCTCCGGAGAAGCCTTCACGCACGATGAGGCGGAGGCGTTCTGGCTTTGCTTCGACACGCTGAACATGATCAGCCGCGAGCTTCGCGACGTGGATGCGGTGCTTGCGGAGCACCAGCGGCAGCGCTTCGCGGCCCGAGGCGTCGCCGACGCGGATGACGCCCGACGGCTGGCCGACCACTCCGTGAAGACAGAGGGCTGGACCCCGATCGACGCGCGAATCCACGTGAGCGACGTGCCCTCGCTGGTGACCCGCCTGGGAGGCGCCCAGCTCTACGGGGATGAGCCGACGGTACCGTTGCGTGAGCTCCTCCAGAACGCGGCCGATGCGGTCCGGGCGCGACGTGCGCTCGAGGGTAAGCCGGACGGCTGGGGGAGAATTATCCTGCGCCAGGGAAAGGATGCCGACGGCTACTGGATCGAGATCGCGGACACGGGCCTCGGGATGTCCGAGCGCGTCCTGACGCAGCACTTGCTCGACTTCGGCAGGAGCTACTGGAGCACAGAGGACATGCGCAGGGAGCATCCAGGGCTGGCGGCCAGCACCTTCGAGCCCACGGGACGGTTCGGGATTGGTTTCTTCTCCGCGTTCATGTGGGGCGATCGCTTGCGGGTTATCTCGCGCCCCTATGTGGAGGGCGAGAAGACCCGAGTCCTGGAGTTCAATAACGGGCTCAGGAGGCGGCCCCTGCTGCGCCTGGCAGAACCTGATGAGCGGTTGCACGAGGGAGGGACCCTGGTGCGGGTGTGGATGACCGATAAGGGGATCTGGGACAAGCTGTTCCACGATCTAGGCGATCAGTGGGGCCCCACTTCCAAGCGCCTCTCGCTCGTGAAGCTGGTGCGGAGGATCGCCCCCACGCTCGATGTCACCGTGGATGTGGAGAAGGAGCCGGGGCGGCGCATCCGGGCCATCACCGCCGATGACTGGTTGCGTCTCGACCCGGTCCGACTGCTCGAGCGCACCGATGTCGCCGAAGAGGATGACCTGAAAGTCCTGGCACCCCGGGTCCTTCCCCTCCTGGGAGCGAATGGGCAATGCGTCGGACGGGCCTGCATTCTGGAGCACTATGGGACTTCCACGTCCAAGGCGGTGGTGACGGTAGGCGGCCTGCGGGCCAAGGGAATCTATGGGTTGGCCGGCGTCTTCCTCGGGCATACGGACGTAGCGACCCGGGACGAAGCGAAGCTGCGGGCTCGGAGCAAGGACATCGCGAAGTGGGCAACGCAGCAGGGACGAGCCTGGGCAGACTTCGGCAGCTCGGCGGACAAGCAGAAGCTGGGCATCTCCACCCTCCGGCTGGGTGGAAGCCCACGCGAGCTGCCTGTCCTATGGATCGATGGGGTGCCGGCCACCTTGGCGGTGCTGGAGAAGTGGGCCGCTGAGCGAAGCGAGCTGAAGATCATCGTCTTGCCGAATGCTGGAAAGACGCAGGTCTCTGGAGCGGTTGTCGTGGCCTTCAGCTCCCTGCCGCGACTCGCGAATGAGTATGCGAAGTACCGCCATGGTGACTTCCTGATCCAGCGGCTTCTGGCGGTCCTTGCGCGAACCTGGGGCGTGAAGGCTGGCCAGATCCTCATTGAGGACCGGCGTGGGCGATGGCGATGGGAAGAGAACGACGGTGCGAAGAAACGCTTGAGCTTGTTCCAACCGTTCCTTCTGCGGCGTCCAACGTGAGTCGGCATCATCGAGGACCGCTGGGCGCCTGTCACTTCGGAGCTGGGATTTCTGGAGACCGATGCGGAGCACGCGGCCCGCGCTTTTGCGACGTGGCAGGGAGGGCTGATGGCACCCCGTGGCATCGCCGTAGGGGTGTACCCGGTGACGGGCTCCCTGGAACAGGCCCTCTCCGCCTTGCTACGCCCAGGCCCGCGAGAACTTCTGACTCACCGCTCGCCGGACATCCCTCCTGCCGATGAGCGGTTGCCAGCTCCGTCGGGCGGACGGGCTCTACCAAAGTCTACATATGTAGACTTTCGTAGAGGCGCATCGGGGACCTCGCCCACCCTTCCCCCGTCTCACGCCGTGGACTCCCCCGTCTTGCTGCGCGGACGGTGAGGTCGCGTCTCCTCGCGTATGTGCCTGTTTTTCCTTCCGCGAGCGTTTGGCGCGGCTCGTGCTCTTTGCTCGCCCGCCGGGGTCGCATGGGGCGGCCCCCGCAGCAAGGACAACATTCATGACGAAGAACAACGACATCCCGAATCCGTACCAGGGCCTGACGAGCGATCAGGTGCTGGACACCATGCGCCTGCTGGCAGCGGAGGAGACCCGGAACCAGATCCTCATGGGTCTGCTCTACAACTACCTGCTGGACAGCCAGCTGCTGAAGGGCTCGCAGTACAAGAACCCGCTGGACTTCATCTGCGGCCACATCCAGGAGATCTCACGGTCCGCCCTGCTCATCTACAGCGCAGTGGCACGCGCCTTCACCCAGAAGGTCTGCTCCCAGTACGGCGTCTACCGCCTGCGCTCCCTGCTTACCTACAAGGGGGCGGCCGGAATCGAGCTGAACTATGAGGAGCCGGGCGGCACCGTCATCCTCGTGCCCGACGAGAAAGGCGAGGTGAAGCCCAAGCCCTTCTCCTCCTGTACCGTCGACGACATGCGCGCGGCCCTGCTGCACCTGCGCCAGAGCACCCCCAGCACCTCCATCCCCGCCGAGCAGCGGAAGCTGGTGGATCAGTTCCGCGAGGCTGTCATCCGCCGCTTCCCGCAGGGCTCGCCCGTCCGGGTGCAGCTGCGCCAGCACAAGGGGATGGTGGTGGTGGACTTCCGGGCCATCCCGGTGCTTCAGGTGGAGAAGCTGACCGAGGCGCTGTTGGACCTGCTCTACCCCGTGCGCGAGGTGCCGGAGGCAGAGGAGGTGCAGCACACGTCGTAAGCACCAGCGCGTGAACAACGGCCCCGCGTTCCTGAAGACTGGGAGCGCGGGGCCGGCCTTTTCAGGCCCCTCCATGCGCTCCCGCTACGGCGGCTCCGAAGTGGTAGGGCGCTGGGGCGTGATCATCGGCCAGTAACACTGATTCCTCCATTCATAGGAGTGGAGCCCGCACGGGGGCTTCTTGTCTCTCGGGCCTACCCAGCAGCCTCCATTGATCTCCACGAGAGGCTTCTCACAAGGCGAGAGACGTTGGCCGGGGAGTGGATTCTTGGGCATGTCGACCTGGATTCCGCTCGGCGCGGGCTGCGGTGTCTCCACGCTCACGGGCAGGGCGATTCCAGCATCCCCAAGGCCTGAGGTCCCCGCGTCCGCCTTGTCGCCACGCCACGCTCCCTGAGCTTCCCGCCCGCGCATCTCCTCCAGCACACGTCGGGCGGTCCACCACGTCCCCATCACCAAGCACACCCCCACGGTGGCTGCGAGCCACGGCGCGCGCGCGCGAACAGAGCGCAGCCAGGGCCGCGTTCTGAGCATGGCAGCACCCGGAACAAGACCGGGAGCGGCTCGCGCAGGAGCGGGAGGCGCCTCAGCAGGTCGCGGGGTGGTGGGCCCATCCGCCTCGGGGCCCGCCGTCTCCGCTGCACGCTCGAGCGCCCGCGCCACATCTCCCGCACTGCCTCGTGCAGAGGGCTCTTCCGAGAGCATCTGCCGGATGAGCAGCGCCAGCTCCGGGCACAGCACCACCCACCTCTCCGGAGGCACCCAGGGAAGGGCCACCAAGCGCAAGCCTCTCCGGGTCTTCTCCACCTCCAGTGAGGGAGGCGGATACCTGCCGGTGACGAGCCGGTACGCCGTCATGCCCAGCGCGTACACGTCATCCGCAGCCTGGGACTCATAGCGGGCGGCCGTGGGCTCTCTCAGGTGTGCGAACTCGAAGCGCTGCGACTCCGGGCTCTGGTACTGGGGCGTGCCGGGAGGTTGAGGCTGCCGCGTGAGGACTCCTGCACCGAGGTAGTTCCCACAACCGAAGTCCATCA
>NZ_DASPHO010000907.1:0-9602 GCF_035629615.1 Hyalangium sp.
AGTCGCCGCAGCCCGCCCCCGAGACTCCTGACCGCCGGCTCGTCCTCAACACCCTGTTCGTGGGGCGCGTCAACCCGCTGGGGCTGGAGCTCCAGACGCGCGGGGGGTACCAGACGCGCCTGTACCGGGACGACCGGCCGCTCTTCCGCGACAACTTCCTCTTCGTGGGCTCATTGCCCCGGCTCAGCCCGGCGGGCATCCGGGTGGGGCCCGTCGTGGAGTTCCAACCCCTCACGATCTTCAACCTGCGTCTGTCGGCCGAGTACGTGGGCTTCTTCTCCACGGCGGGCTTCCTGCAGTCGCGCTCCTCGCCCAACATCGACTACTCGAAGTCGGCGCTCGATGCGGGCGAGGCGGCCAGGCAGCAGTACGCCGCCTCGGGTGCGCGCTTCGCGCTCGAGCCTTTCGTGCAGATGAAGGTGGGGCCCATCGCGGTGCGCAACCGCTTCTCTTTCGAGTACTGGCGCATGGGCCTGCAGGATGAGGACCGCGTCTGGTACGACGGCACGCTCGACACGCTGGTGCCCGGTGAGGGCTTCACGTACACGAACGACCTGGACCTGCTCTTCCTCGGCCTGCCGCCCCTGGTGGTGGGTGCGCGCTATTCCCTGGTGGAGCCCCTCTACTCGTCGCGCCAGCTCCCCGACGGTGAGGTCCTGTCTGCTGACAACGGCCACCACCGGGTAGGGCTGCTCGCCGCGTACGTCTTCTATGACCGGGGCTACACGGCCTTCAACAAGCCGGCCGTCCTCCTCAACGTCGCGTGGTACCTCCAGCACCGCTACCGCACCGGCGCAGAGGTGAGCCGTGCCGTGCCCTATGTGGTCCTGGGCTTTGCCTTCCAGTCGGACCTGCTGGATGGTGAGTGAAGTCGCGTGTTACCTGGCCCATGACTGACGCGGACCTGCGTCCAGAGAGGAGCGAGACCCCATGGTGGACAAGCTGACGCTGAGTGATACCGAGTGGCGCAAGCGCCTGACGCCCGAGGAATACAGCGTCCTGCGCGAGCACGGCACGGAGTCCCCATGGTCCGGGTGCTTCATCGGCACCAAGGAGCCAGGCACCTACGTCTGCGCTGGCTGCGGCAACCCGCTGTTCAAGGCGGGAATGAAGTTCGAGTCCGGCACGGGCTGGCCTTCCTTCACCCAGCCCGTGGGCCCCGACGCGGTGACGGAGTATCAGGATGGCTCGCATGGGATGGTGCGCACCGAGGTTCGGTGCGCTCGGTGCGACGGCCACCTGGGGCATGTCTTCCCGGACGGCCCGCCCCCCACCGGTCTGCGCTACTGCATGAACTCGGTGTCCATGAAGCACGTGCCGGAAGGACAGCCCATCGAGCTGGTGAAGAGAGCGCCCTGAGCTACTCCCTGCGATGGGAGGTGGGCTCCTCCTCTCGCCGGCGCGCCTCTTCCTCCACATCCGCGTCCGCACCGCGCTTTTCGGGGTCGGGCTCCAGACGGGCCTGACGCGCACTCGCATCCCAGGACTTCTCGGCGTCCTGAGCGTGCACCTGTGAGGCGTCGTCGTCGTCTTGTTGCCCGGTCCACGTGGTGTGCCCACCCGCGAAGCCCTCTAGCGGGCGGGGCTCCCGCCGGGACTCCACCTCCAGATCCTTCTGCTCCTGCTCGCGCAGCCGCTGCCGCTCCTGCTGTCTCTCTCGCTGGTGCTGCCTATCGATGGGATCGTCGGCCATGCTCGCCACCTCTTGCTCCAAGTTGCGAACCATCGCCGGGCACGTCATCCCGTAGGGCCCCTTGCGCGATTGCATGCCCGCCGAGAGGGCACATGGGCGAGCGCCTCAAACCTCGTCGGGGCTATACTCTCGTCAGTGGCCCTGGCTGATCCAAGAACCCGGATCGACTCCAATGACTCTCAGGTGCCCTGGGCGCGAGAGACAAGACACCCCCGCTCGAACAATTCAGTCTCCCCGTAAAGCACACACAGAAGGGTCAAAAACATGAGGCTCGATGTCTTCTCGGAGATGCAGCACCCGAAGGAGCTGTGGATCGACGCAGACCATGAGCACCGCTTGATCCAGGAGACGCTGGAGCAGGCCCGGCTCGCCGACGAGCTGGGCTACGGCGTGTGGTGGCAGGTGGAGCACCACGCGGCGGGGGACTTCAGCTTCAGCTCTGCGCCCGAGTGCATGCTGACGGCGATCGCCATGAGCACGAAGAACATTCATGTCGGCCACTCGTCCGTGCTCGCGCCCCCTCGGTTCAACCACCCCATCCGCATCGCCGAGCGCGCGGCCTTCATCGACCACCTGAGCAATGGACGGTTCCAGCTCGGCCTCGCCCGGAGCACCATCCCCGAGTGGCGCACCTTCAACATCGACCCGGACTCGACGCGAGGGCAGATGCAGCAGGCCTTCGAGATGATCCCGAAGATGTGGTCCCAGGAGCCGCTGTCCTGGAACAGCAGTGACTTCCAGCTCAAGAACATCAACGTCATCCCGAAGCCGTACCGCAAGCCGCACCCGCCGCTCTGGCAGGCCTGCTCCAGTCCGGCCTCGTTCGAGCAGGCGGGACGCAACGGCGTGGGGGCGCTGGGGGTGACGCTGTGGGCCTCCCTGGAGGAGGTGGCGGAGATGATCCACCTCTACCGTGAGGCCATCCGCACGCAGTGCAAGCCGGTGGGCTCGTTCGTGAACGACCAGGTGGCCTTCTTCACCTTCGTCCACTGCGCGGACAGCGAGCAGGAGGCGATGGAGAACGGCGCGGCGAGGGCAGCGGCCTGGTACACCAATGGTTCATTCTCCTTCTTCGAGGCGAAGGATCACTTCATCAAGTCGGCTTCCGAGCTCGAGGCGCTGGCGAAGGACCCGGCCGGCGGGGGATTGACCGGCCAGTACATGCGGAAGAAAGACCCGAACGCGCCTCAGTCACGGGCGCAGCGGGTCCTCGGCCGAGTCATGCAGAACGAGGCCGTCTCGGATCTGGAGCTCTGGGAGGTCCTCCGGGCGCAGGACTCCCTGATCGCCGGCACGAAGGAGCAGGTGCGCAAGGGGCTGAAGCGCTACCAGGACCTCGGGATCGACGCCCTCATGAGCTTCCACCAGGTGGGCCCCTTGTCGCACGAGAAGGTCATGAAGAGCCTGCGCCTCACCGGCGAGCTGATCCCCGAGTTCAGCTCCCCGAAGGTGCCCTAGGCGCTTCCGTGGCCGGCGGGGCTTCCCGGACCGCAGGTCCACGCTTGGCTCTCGGGCGACCGACCGATGGGGATTGTGGGCGGGGGCGCTGTGGACCGAGACTGAAGGCTCACATGTCGCCCTCCCCCACCGACCTGGCCGTTGACGCCCGTGGGCTCGTCAAGCGCTTTGGCAGCTTCACCGCGCTCAACGGGCTCGATCTCCAGATCCCCCGAGGCGCCTTCTACGCCTTCCTGGGGCCCAACGGGGCCGGCAAGTCCACCTCCCTGACGATCCTCACCGGGGTGTATGGCCCGGACGCCGGCTCCATCCAGCTGCTGGGCCTGGATGCCGTCAAGCACCCCATGGAGGTGAAGCGCCGCATCGGCATGGTGCCCGAGGAGCTCAGCCTCTTCGAGCGGCTCACGGGGCGGCAGTACCTCACCTTCTGCGGCCGCATGTATGGCCTGAGCGGGAGCGAGGCCGCCACCCGCGCCGCCGAGCTGCTGGAGCTCACCGAGCTGACGTACAAGGCCGGCGCGCTCGTGGCCGAGTACTCCAAGGGCATGCGCCGGCGCCTGGCCATCGCCGCGGCGCTCATCCATGCGCCCGAGCTCATCTTCCTGGATGAGCCCTTCGAGGGCATCGACGTGCTGGCCGCCGGCGTCATCCGCGAGCTGCTGCGCGAGCTGAGCCGGCGTGGCGTCACCCTGCTGCTCACCACGCACGTGCTGGAGATCGCCGAGCGCCTGGCCTCCCACGCGGGCATCATCCGCGGCGGACGCATGCTGGATCAGGGCCCCGTGGAGGAGCTCATCCAGCGCCATGAGGTGCGCTCGCTCGAGGCCGTCTTCGAGAAGCTCATCTCCGTGCCGGCCGCGCGCAATGCCCGCCTGTCCTTCTATGGAGAGGCCTCCGCCCCGGTCGTGCCCCTGCGCCGGGAGTCCGCGTGAGCCCGCCCCCTGTCCCCGGCTTCCTGCGCCACCTCTGGCTGCTGTGGGGCCTGCGCCTGCAGATCGGCCTCAACCGCGGGGACGGGCGCCCCAGCAAGCTGCTGGCGGTGGCCACCTTCGCGGCCTCCAGCGCCCCGGCGCTCTTCTTCGGCCTGGCCTTCTTCGTGCTCATGCGGCTGCCCCCGGTGGCCCAGAGCAACGTGTGGCCCTACTTCATCCTCAACCTGCTGTGCTTCGTCACCGCCGCCGTGTGGGTCACCTGGCCGCTGCTCTCCGCGGGAGTGGATGACCACTCGGAGCTGAGCCGCTACGCCCCCTTCCCCATCTCGCCCTTCAGACTGCTCATCTCCTCCACGGTGGCCAGCCTCTTCGAGCCGCGCGCCCTCGTCTTCTATGCGCCCCTCACCGGCGCCGCCCTGGGCTACGCCTCGGTGAACCACCTGCGCGCTCCCGGGATCGCCCTCTTCAACTACGTCCTCTTCGCCCTGCTGTGCGCCGCCTGGAGTCGCGTGGGTCTGCACGCCGTCATCAACGTGCTGCGCGAGAAGCGCAGCGCCGAGATCATCGGCGGCGGCCTGTTCGTCTTCCTCTTCGCCGCGTCCTTCATCCCCCCTGTCGATACCTCATGGCTCACCGCCGTGGGCGAGGCCGGCGTGGGCGCGCTGGACATGAGCATCATCATCAACGCCGCCATCGCGCTCGGCCGGGTGCCTCCGGGGTTCTTCGGGGACTCGCTGGGGCAGCTCGCCTACGGGCGCCTGCGCCTGGCCCTCATGGAGTCCTTCGGGCTGGCCGTCTTCGTCGTCATCGGTCTGGTGGTGGCCTATGTGCTCCTCATGCGCTTCCATCGCCAGTCAGGGCGCGCCGGGCCGGCCATGAAGGAGTCCGGTGACCGGGACCCGTTTGCCCTCACGGCCACCCGGTTCCGGACGATTCTTGCCCGCGAGGCGCTGGACCTGTGGCGCAACCCTCGCGCCCGGCTGCTCACCGCCGTGCCCTTCGTGCTCGCCATCCTCCTGAAGCTGCTGTCCGGGAGAGATCTGTTCGTCTACCTGCTCGGGCAGTCCGCGGATGCGTGGCTCATGGGCGGCCTGTCCGTCTACGGCGCCGTCGTCATCGCCTCCACCTTCTCGCAGAACACCTTCGCCTATGACGGGCAGGGCTTCGCCATCTTCCTGGCCGCGCCCATGGACCTGGCGGACGTGCTGCGCGCCAAGAACCTGGTGCAGGCCGTGGCCGGCCTGGGCCTGGCGCTGATGGTGGGCCTCTTCTACCGGGTCTACTTCGGCTTCGGCACCTGGGTGGACTTCCTGTGCTCCATGGCCTCCGTGGCCGCCGTGGTGCCCGTGCTGCTCGCCGCTGGCAACTTCCTGTCCCTGTACTTCCCGGTGAAGTTCCACGCCAGCCTCAAGCGCCGCGACAAGCTGCCCCTCACCGCCTCCATGCTCGGCATCGTCGCCGCCTGCGTGGGGTGCATGCCCTTCGGCTGGGCCCTGAGACTTGCAGGCAAAGCTGGACCCACGCTCCAGACGGCGGCGATGATCGCCCTGTGCGCCGCCCTCTACGCCGTGCTGTACCGAGCCGTGCTGCCGCTGGCCCTGCGTCTGCTGGATCAGCGCCGGGAGATCATTCTGCGCGCGGTGACACGCGAGTAGGAGGCTCGCGATGAGCTCCTCCGCCGCCGAGGGCCCCGTCACCGTCATCGTGAACCGGCGGCTGAAGCCAGGCACCGAGGCCCGATGCGACGAATGGCTGAGCGGCGTCATCGCCGACGTCACGCGCTTCCCCGGGCACCTGGGCGTCGACGTCTTCCGCCCGCCGAACGCCGACACCGGGGACTACGTGCTCACCTTTCGCTTCGACACCTACGCCCATCTCCGGGCCTGGGAGGAGTCACCCGTCCGCGCCGAGTGGGCGATGCGCGCCGCGGAGTTCACCGTGGGCGTGCCGCGCGTCCGCAGGCTCACAGGGTTCAAGTCGTGGTTCGAGGCCCCCGGCCAGGCCGAACCTCCCCCGCGCCTCAAGATGGCCCTGGTAGCAGTGCTCGGCATCTACCCGCTGCTCATCCTCGTCGTGCCCACCCTGCACTCCCTGCTGCATGGGCTGCCTGAGCTGATCGCGGCGCTCCTGTCGGCGCTGATCCTGGTGAGACTGATGAGGTATGCCGTGCTGCCGTTGCTCACCCGGCTGCTGGCGCCCTGGCTGGCTCCGAAGTCCCCGCGGCAATAGCTGGAAACAGCAGGGGCCCAGCGCCGAGCAGCGCCGAGCCCCTGAGCTCACCTTGGCTGAAGTGTGCCTCTCAGTACTTCAGGCCGGGGATGAGAGCGCCCGACGTCCAGCCGCGACCGTGCGCGGAGAAGATGTTCACGCCGTAGGCGGAGCCCTTCGCCTCGATGGTGCGCCCGTCGCCCAGGCTGATGGCCACGTGGCCCGGCCGGAAGAGCAGCGCGCCGCGCGTCTTCAGCGCCTGATCCACCGAGACCTGCGTGCCCTTCTGCTTGAAGAACGGCACCTGGTTCATCGTCCCGTCCGGCACCGTCACGCCCGCCTGGTGCGCCGCCCACTGCACCAGTTCCGAGCAGTCGAACGTGTCCGGGTTCTTGTCGTTCAGGTTGGTCTCCGCGCCGAACACGTAGCGGTCGCCGCGCTGCGCCAGCGCCTTCTGCACGAAGTCCTCGGCGGTGCCCTTCGCAGCGCCGCCACCGGGGTTCGGGTTCGGCGTCGGAGCCGGGCCGCCAGCGCCCTTCAGCTTGCCCCACGTCTGGGGACCGACGATGCCGTCCACGGCAATGCCTTGCGCGCGCTGGAAGGCCAGCACGGCCGCCTTGGTCTTGGGCCCGAAGGCGCCGTCCACAGGGCCGGGGTTGAAGCCCTTGGCCTTCAGCAGGGTCTGGAGTTCCTTCACCGCGGGGCCCTTGGAGCCCTCGCGCACGGTGGGGGGGGTGGAGCGCGCCGTCAGCGCAGCAGTCCGAGTCGAAGAGATGGGAGCAACCATCGTAATAACCTCATGTAGGATGTGACTTACATGCGAGTTATCGGCCCCTGATTCTCAAAAGTTGCGGAAAAAGTCGGATCAACCCGCAAGCCAGCGCAGCCCCCAGGCTGTCAGCAGGCCCAGGTAGTTGCCCAGGGCAAGGCCCGCGAGGCCCAATGTCAACCCCGGCCCGACAAGTGCCCGATTCTTCAGGGCCGCGGCCACAGGGCCGATCTGCGCCGGCCCATAGATGGTGGCGGTGGAGCAGATCAGGGTGCTGTCCGCATCAATACGCAGGAGCGCGGACGCGGTTACATGGATGAGGATGGCCAGGCCCATCACCCCCCACACGAAGAGGATCAGCGTCGTGCTGCCCCCGCTGAGCAGCCGCACGTCGGCCAGCGAGCCCATGGCCACGCAGAAGACCATCAGCAGGTACTCGCCGAGCTCATAGGTCCCCGTGAGCCCGCGCACCCGCGGAGAGAGGGAGGCCGCGATGCCCAGGCTGGTGATGCCCAGCAGCGCCGGGCTGGATTCCAGCTTCCCGAACACGAGCAGCGTCCCGCCGACGGCCACCGCCGCGATGGCCACCGCGAGCCCGAAGCCGAGCCCCATGTCCCGGAGGTGATGCCGGGTCCAGACGCTGAGCCGCTCGCCCGGGTGTTCGAAGGCCTCGTGGTGGGGCGCGGCGGTGAAGGGCGGCATGAAGCGCAGCAGCAGCCGCTGCGCGAAGGTGAGGAGGAAGATGAGGTAGAGGCCACCCGCGGCCAGGTCCGCCGCGTTGAGCAGGACGAAGGTCTCGCTCTGCGCCTCCAGCACGCGCCCGATGGCGGCCATGTTGGCCGTGCCGCCCACGTACACGCCCACGAGCATGCCGGCGATCTTCCACCACTCGTCGCTCTGCCCTCGGAAGAACCAGCCGACGAGCCCCGCGGAGAGGACAGCCGCAGCGCACGCGAGCGCGAAGGAGATGAACAGCGGGCGCGCGAGCCTCGGCCACTGGCGCACGTCCGTGGAGAAGAGCAGCAGGGGGATCGCCAGCGGCACCGCCCCTTCGCTCACGCGCATGGCGGCCTCCGCGGACAGCTTCACCCCTGGCAGGTTCGCCACGAGGATGCCCGCCATGTAGCAGAGCGTCACCGGGCCGAGGAACCGCGCCACGCGGTAGCGCTCGCCCGCCCAGAGGGCCACGGCCGGAAAGAGAATGCACCCCAGCACCTGGATGACCGTCATTGGCGCACTCACCCGCGGTTGAACACCCCATCGAGGAAGTCCAGCAGGAAGCCGTCCACCTGCTTCCGATCAGGGATGGCCCCGACCATGCCGTACATCGCCGCGCTGCCCTCGGGCGCTGGCTCGCCTGCCGCGAGCTTCGAGGCGCAGTCCCGCAGGTCCGTCAGCAGCAGGTCCGCGATGGGCTCATGCGCAGGGGTGATCATGCAGTGTAGGGCCGGCGGGTTCTGCTGCCGGTCCAGCTTCCAGCCGCGTGCCTCCATCGCATCGCCCAGCTCGTACACGTTGAGCGAGTCCGAGCTGAACGCGAACACACCCGAGTGCGGCACGCCGAGCACGCGCAGGCCGGGGATGGTGTGAATGCCGGCGATCAGCTTGTCCGTCGTCGCGAGGATGCGCCGCGCGTGGTCGAGGTAGCCCTCCTCGCCCAGGTAGTGCATCACCGCCCACGCCGCGGCGATGGCCCCCCCAGGCCGCGTGCCCGTCATGGAGGGCGAGGCGTACAGCCCGCCGGGCCAGCCCGAGTACGTGAAGAACTGGTGCCGCCGCAGATCGCGGTTCCGGTACAACACCACGGAGGCTCCCTTCGCCGCGTAGCCGTACTTGTGGAGGTCCGCGGACAGCGACGTGACGCCCGGCACCGCGAAGTCGAACGGGGGGATGTCGCGGCCGAGCTGCTTCGCGAAGGGGAGGAAGAAGCCTCCCAGGCACGCGTCCACGTGGCACAGCAGCCCGCGGGACTGCGCCAGCGCGGCGAGCTCTGTGATGGGATCCACCACGCCATGCGGGTACGGCGGTGCGCTGCCAACGAGGAGCGCCGTCTGGGGAGTGATGAGCCGCTCCACGTCGCGAAGATCCACCCGGAAGTCTGGCCCGGTGGCCGCATGGCGGATCTCGACATCGAAGTAGTGCGCCGCCTTCTCGAAGGCGGGGTGGACGGTGAGCGGGGCGATGATCTCCGGGTGGGCGATGCCCTTCTCGTTGCGGGCCCACTCGCGCGCGGCCTTCACCGTCATCATGATGCTCTCGGTGCCGCCCGTGGTCATCGTGCCGGCCACGTCGTCATCGCCGTGGAAGAGCGACGAGGCCATGGACACCACCTCGGCCTCCATGCGGCGCAGGGAGGGGAAGGCGACAGGCGACAGGCCGTTCTCGGCCATGAACTCGCCGTAGGCTTCCTTGAGCAGCCGGGAGTGCTCGTCATCCACGTAGTAGACGAGGCTGAACGTGCGGCCGTCCTTCCACCGCGCGTCCTCGGAGCGCATCTCTCGCAGCTCCGCGAGCACATCGTCCTTCGCGCGCTTCGTCTTCG
>NZ_DASPHO010000908.1:0-5761 GCF_035629615.1 Hyalangium sp.
CACCAGTCCCGAGCGCAGCAGCGGATCTGGCGAGCGATGGGAGGGATCCGCGTCGGCGAGCGCACCGAAGTGTCCGACGGCTCGAGAGCCCGCGGGCGCGTCGGCGTCCTCGAGGAAGAAGCCGTGGGTGGCGATGTGCAGGATGCCGGGCGCTTCCAGCCGGAGCAGCCGCTCCTTAGTGGCGCTCGAGCCGAGAAAGAGCTGGGCTTGAGGGATGAGACGCTGGAGTGCCTCGGCCTCCTGACGGGTGCCGGGCAGCGGGACCCAGGGCTGCGCAGTCAGGTCGGCGCGCAGTGTCGAGAAGAAGCGCTCGAGGGCGTACGAGCGCTCGGTCTGCCCTGACGTCCCACTCGGGGAGGAGGGTGGAGCGGCAGGGGAGCCGTCGAAGTCCGGATCGGCGAGGACGATGACCGAGCGCCCCGGTGGGATGTCCTCGGGGCGAGGCAGGAGATCCTTGCCGGAGGTGAGATAGGTGAAGTCGTACGCATCGACGAGGTGTCTGCGTCCATCGTGGAGTGCGGCGAAGGGGACCAGGCCGAGCTGGCCGTCGGGCGCGAGAAAGATCCGTCGCACGTTGCCGAGCAGCGGCAGCAGGGGCTTGAAGGCGCGTGAGAAGAGCGCCTGAGCGGCGCCCTGATAGGCTGCGTCGCGGCGGGCGAGGGCGTCGCGGAGGCGCGAGGCGGCCAAGTCGATGGGCGCGGAGGGGCCAAGGTCAAGGGCGCGGGTGTGTCCATCGGGGAAGAGCACGAGTGCCAGATAGCGCAACTGGTTCGGGAGCTTCGATGGCGGCGGGTCGGGCTTGGGCACAAGCGGGCGGTCCACGTAGGTGATGAACTCGACGAGGGCACCGTCCTTGGGCAAGGCCGCGGCGACCCGGTCGACAATCTCCGAGGGAGACGGCAGCGCGGCCAGCGCTCGCAGGGGTGCCGAGCGCCCGGCCAGATCGGCTTCGAGGGCAGAACTCTGCTCGGAGAGCTCTTCGAGGCGCTGTTGGTTGGCTGTCAGTGGAAGCGAGCCGGGGCCTTCTTGGAATGACAGCTTGGCCAGCTGGGTGCGCAGCCCAACCAACCGCTCGAAGGTGTCGCGATCCTGCGCGCCCAGGCTCCGGTAGACGGTACGGGAGATGTGGGAGCTCTCCTCAACGGAGCGGCCTTTGAGGAGGAGTGCGGCGGCGAGGGCCAGGCGTCTCACGTTGGCGTTGTCTGGATGGGCGCGCAGCAGCGCATAGAGTCGTTCCTCGTCGGTGCGCAGAAATTGGAGGAAGCTGGCCAGGCGCGCCTCGGAGAAGCCGAGCGCCTCCTGGCGCAGGCGCTGCTCGGACATGACGAAGGCGCGCGTGAACAACGGCAGGGCCTCGGCGAGGCGATGCTGGGCCAGATGGACCACGGCGAGGTTGTTGAGCGTTCCAGCGACGCTGGGATGATTCTTGCCGTGAGTCGCTTCCCGAATGGCGAGCGCGCGCTCGTAGAGCGGCCCTGCACGAGCGTACAACCCCTGGGCCAGGTAGACGTCGGCGAGGTTGTTGAGCGAGTCGCCGACATCGGGATGGTTCTTGCCGAAGGCCGCTTCAAAAATAGACAGCGCGCGCTGCTGGAGCGGCTCGGCGCGGCGATACGACCCCTGGGCCACGTAGAGTTTGACGAGGTTGTTGAGCGAATAGGCGACGAAGGGATGGTTCTTGCCGAAGGCCGCTGCATCAATGGCCATCGCGCGCTCGTAGAGCGGCTCAGCACGAGCGTACACCCCCTGGGCCGAGTAGACGTCGGCGAGGTTGATGAGCGAATAGGCGACGTAGGAATGGTTCTCGCCGTAGGCCGCTTCAAAAAGGGCCAGCGTGCGCTCGTGGAGTGGCCTGGCACGAGCGTACAACCCCTGGGCCACGTAGAGGTTGGCGAGGTGGCTGAGCGAGGTGGCGACGTCGAGATGGTTCTTGCCGTGGGCCGCTTCCCGAACGGCCAGCGCGCGCTCGTAGAGCGGCTCGGCTCGGCCGTACAACCCTTGCTCCATGTAGAGGCCGGCGAGGCTGTTGAGCGATTGGGCTACGAGGAGATGGCTCTTGCCGAGGGCCGCTTCCTGAACGGCCAGCGCGCGCTCGTAGAGCGGCTCGGCTCGGCCGTACAACCCTTGCTCCATGTAGAGGCCGGCGAGGTTGTGGAGCGCGTCGGCGACGTCGGGAGGGTCCTTGTCGAGGACCGCTTTCAGAATGGCCAGAGCGCGCTCGAAGAGCGGCCCTGCACGAGTGTACAACCCCTGGGCCTGGTAGAGTTTGGAGAGGTTGTAGAGCGGCTCGGCGACGAGGGGATGGTTCTCGCCGAGGGCCGCTTCCTGAAGGGCAATCGCACGCCCGTAGAGCGACTCGGCTCGGCTGTACACCCCCTGGTCGAAGTAGAGGTGGGCGAGTTTGATGAGCGTTTGAGTGACATCCGGATGGTTTTTGCCGAGAGCTGCTTCCCGAATGGCCAGCGCGCGCACATAGAGCGGCTCGGCACGAGCGTGTAACCTCTGGGCCAGGTAGAGGTTGGCGAGGTTGTGGAGCGAGTCGGCGACATCCGGATGATTCTTGTCGAAGGCCGCTTCCCGAATGGCCAGCGCGCGCTCGTGGATCGACTCAGCACGAGCGTACACTCCCTGGGCCGAGTAGAGGTTGGCGAGGTTGTTGAGCGTTTGAGCGACATCCGGGTGGTTCTTGCCGAGGGCGGCTTCCCGAATGGCCAGCGCGCGCTGAAGGAGCGGTTCGGCCCGGGCAGCGTTCCCCTGAAGCAGGTGATGAAGACCGAGCATGTCCAGACTCCTGGCGACGTCTGGATGTGTGCCCCCGAGCACTGCCTCCCGCAGCGCCAGTGCATGCTCGCCCCTCGCAATGGCAGCAGCGTGCTTGCCCGCGTCCCAGAACGTGTTCGCCTCGTCGAAGGCCGTCTGCGCCTCCTGCTGCCGCGCATCCGGTGGCTCCTCCCCGTCCGCGGTTCCTGCTGCACAGCAAAGAACCACCACCGTCATCCACCCGCGAACCTGTCGCATGCCAACCTCCGGATACCTGTCGCGTTTCGAGGCTTCGTGCCCGTTTAGAACTCGCCACGAGAAGGTGTCCATGTAGGGTGCTGCAGAACCAGAACTTTTCGCGGGTGCTGGGGTCCTTGTGCAGATTGCAGATCTCATCGGGGCCACAGCCCCCGCGACCTTTGGGTCGCATACCCGGCCGCAGTATCCGAAGAAACAGACGGAGCCTGCCTGGCATGGCCTCTTCTGGTCGTCGCACGGCACCAAGCACTCCATCGTGACTCTGTCGCCTTCACCTGGGGTGTAGCCGATCCGGCACTCCTGGCCCTGCGGGCACGGCGCCCGCTGACAGTTCGCCCCCACAACCCGTACGCACGCCGCCAAAGCACCTTCCAAGTGGATGCACTCTTGCCCCTGCCGACACTGCCCTTCTTCACAGGCAGGCAGGAAGCGCTCTCGGACCCCTCTCTGCAAACGAACCCAGGGGGGCACTCCATGGGCTCGCCGGGTTTGCATGACCGACCGCAGTAACCCATGTTGCAGAGCAGGCCCGGCGCACACGCTTGTTCCTGCTTCCTAGGAAGGCGTACACACCCCTGCCCTTCCTGTCTCGTTCCCGTGGCAACGCATAGGCGAACCAGAGGGCCATCATCTTGAGTCTTGACTGCCTGGCATACCTGCCCATCAGGGCACTGCAGGTCGATCTCGCACTCGCTGCCGACGCAGACGCTCAGGTTGAAGCGCCTGAGATCCTGAAGGCACCCCAAGGGGTCTTAGCAGTCGCTGCTCCCCTCGCACGTGTGGTCGAAGGTCAGCAGTTTGCGGCGCGCTTCCAGCGAGAGCATGGGACTGAAGCGCCTGTCCCGATCTTCTCCTGACGAGAAACCACCGGGGAAGAGAGCGCTCAGCAAGAGCATGAGAGGCAGCGGCAGCAGGAGCGCAACCGCTCCTGCCAGTAATACCTCCCGCCTCACTCGCATATGAGTCGGCACGTCCCGTCAGCGAGCCGATGCTCGCAGTCCTTCCTCAACGTGCGCGCTTGCGTACGAGCACCGCGCGGATCTCCGCCAGCGCCGCTTCCGTAACCGCCTCCACGCTCTGCTCACCGTCGATCCGGATGATCGTCTCCTGCGGCTCGCGTCGGCGAATAGCCTCCTCGTACTGGCGGGCAATCTTCCGCTGGAGCGCGTCTTCCTCGAAGAGCTCCTTCGCCCCACCCCGCGCCGCCCGCCGCTGCGCCGCTACCGACGGCGACACATGCACGAACAGCGTCAGATCCGGTGGCACCGCGTACGCGTTCGCCGCCTCCACCCACGCCATGGACAGGCTCGCCCCCTGGTACGCCAGCGAGGACAGCACGTACCGATCGCTGATGACGATCTGCCCCGCCTCCAGCGCCGGCAACACCCGGGCCTTCAAGTGGTCCGTCCGATCCGCCGCGTACAGCAACGCCAGCGTCTCCTGCGCCAGCGGCCCCGCGCCTCCCGGCATCACCAGCCGCCCCGTGAGCGCCTGGCGGATCAGCGTCCCGATCGGCCCGTCCGAGGGCTCCCGAGTCGTCAGCACCGAGTGGCCCTCCGCCCGCAGCGCCGCGGCCAGGCGCTCGGCCTGCGTGGTCGTCCCCGCCCCGTCCAGCCCCTCCAGGACGAAGAACCGCCCGCGCCCGGCCTTCCGACGGGGCGCGCTCACCGCGGCAGCAGCTTCGAAGGGTTGTCCAACTGCAGCCGGCGCCGCAGCTCCAGCAGATCGCCGTACCGCTTCAGCTCTCCGGCCAGCTCCCGGCGCCCCTTGAGGTAGCGCACCAGGCTGTAGCTCGCCAGCCCTAGCGCCACCGCCGCGACTGCAAAGCCCAGGTAGGGCACCTTCGCGGACTCCCAGAACAGCTTGGCCGCCGCGCCCGCGAGGATCAGCGCAACGAGCAGGGACACGCCCGTATGGGCGAAGTGCAGGATGCTCTGGCGCGTGGCCAGGCTCGCCTGAAGACGCTCGTGCTGAGAGCGCAACTCATCGGGGGTTTCGGCGTTCACGGGGCCGGGGACATAGCGCAGCCACGGCCCGCCGTCGAGCCACCAGCGCCTCCCCGCCCCACCCTCACCCCAGCGACGCCAGGGCCTCCCGCACCGCCCCCAGCTCCGCCGGCAGCTCCAGCGGTGGATTGGCCCGCCGGCTCTCCACGTCCGCCAGCGTGCCCCGGTGGTACCCCACCTTGAAGTCCGCGAACTTCAGCCCGTGCGCCGTCGACACCACCGCCACCCGCGACCCTGGGGCAATCACCCGTTGGGCAACCAACTTCTCCACCGCCGCCAGCGCCACGCCCGTGTGCGGACAGGTGAAGGTGCCCTCGCGATCGGCCCGCGCCGCCGCATTCGCCAGCTCGGACTCCGTCGCCTCCTCCACCACCCCGTCGAACGCCTGCAGCGTCCGCACCGCCCGCCGGAACGACACGGGGTTGCCGATCTGGATCGCCGAGGCCAGCGTGCGCTCGGCCTTCATGGGCACCAGCTCCTGGAAGCCCCCGCGGAAGGCTCGGAACAGCGGATTGGCCCGCTGCGCCTGCGCGACGGCGATTCGCGGCAGCCGGGAGATCAGCCCCATCGCCTTCATCATCTGGAAGCCCTTGCCCAGCGCGCTCGCGTTGCCCAGGTTGCCGCCGGGGATCACCACCCAGTCCGGCGGCTCCCACTCCATGTCCTGGCACAGCTCGATCGCCACCACCTTCTGCCCCTCGATGCGCAGCGAGTTCATCGAGTTGGCCAGGTACAGC